>NHDG01000056.1 GCA_002167285.1 Planctomycetia bacterium TMED53 | reverse complement strand
CTGCCACCGCCTCCACCTCTGCTAACCGATGCGTGATAAGAATCAGCGAACCTCCCGCCTGGCGAAGGTCACGAAGGGTCTGTAAAAGCACCTCGGTTTCACCGGGAGAGAGAGTCGCAGTCGGTTCATCGAGAAGTAGCACACGGGCTTCCGCATCGAGAGATCGAGCGATCGAAAGCAATTGCCGACGACCGTGGCCCAGAGAGGAAACTAATTGGTCTAGAGAAAAATCCAGATTTAAACGATCTAAAGAACGCTGTGCCAACTCATTGGAGCGCTCTTCATCAATCATTCCCCATCTTTGAGCTGGTTCTCGACCCAGTAACAGATTTTCTGCCACTGTCATCGACTCACACAGCTCAAGTTCCTGTGGAAGACAAGCGATCCCCTGCTTTATGGCGTCATGAATTCCAAGGAATCTCTGTAAGTGCCCTGCACAAAAAACATCTCCGGAATCCGCCTGGTAAACTCCGCATAGAATCTTCAGTAGAGTGCTCTTGCCTGCACCATTTTCGCCGATGACCGCCACGATCTCACTCTCGCCAACGGAAAGAGTGACATCTTTCAGTGCCTCAACTCCACCAAAAGACTTGCTGATGCTGCGAGCCTTGAGAATTGAAGGTGATCTGTTCACTTGCCCAATTTCTTGAGCATATCCTTCTGGAATTCATCGACCTGGTCTTTACCGATGACCTTTGCGGGAACTTTCAGATGCCCTCCCGGTGGAATGACTGTGCTATCACCAGAAAGAAGAGATTTGAGAACGGCTATGGACAGCGCGCCATACTCATAGGGGTCTTGAACGATCGTTGCATGCACGGTTCCGGCACGAATCCCTTCAAGGGTTCTTTCATCTTCATCAAAGCCGACCACTTTGATGGCACCGAGTTTTCCAGATTGACCGAGAGCCTCGAGGATCAGGGGCGTGTTATAAGCAAAAAGGCCGACCATGCAATCGACATCCCCATATGCTGAAAGGGTATCCTCCACATTCGCCTTGCCCTTGGCCATATCAAATTGATCCGTCAGAGTCGCCACAATTTCGTAACCGTTACCGACGATCTTGTTACCGGGTTCATCGTAGCGGGTCGGGTCTGCTTCTCGCCCCAGAAGAAAATCGATCATTCCCTGTCTTCGTAAGCGGGCATTTTCTTGCTCCATGCGCCCAACAAAGACGGCAATCCGGCCACCATCCGGAATCGCATCCTTGACCACTTCTCCACACATCCAACCCGCTTCGTAGTTATCGACTCCAACAAAGCAAAGTCTTTGGGATTCGGGGGCGTCTGAATCATGAGTGATCAACTTGGTTCGCGAGGCAACTTCATTGAGAAATGGAGTCTGGTTGCCGGGATCGATGGGGCTAACGGCGATTCCCTGTACCCCTTTCACCAAGAGATCTTCGATGATTCGTTTTTGATCGGTCAGTCCATCCGGTGGCATGTGAAAGGTCGCTTCGATCTTCAGGTCTTTACTCGCGTCCTCGACGCCCTTGCCCGCCAAGATCCAAAAGTCTGCGACTCCATTGGTGACGAATGCCACCTTCGGTTCCGCATTGGCAGCGGAATCCCCGGAACTACTGCAACCCACCAAAATCAACAGGATTAAAAGTCCGTATCGCATCGAACCACACCTCCAAATTACTTCTCAACTAACGACGACTTGCAATAACCTATGAAACGACTAGGGGAGAACGGTTCCGCCATTGACGTGAATGTTTTGCCCTGTCACAAAGCTTGAGGAGTCACTGGCCAGAAATACTGTAGCACCCGCCATATCTGAAGGTACACCCCAACGCTGCATGGGGATCAGATCCAGGTAGGCTTGCTTGTCTTCCTCTGGATCGTCCGCATGGCGCTCCACAGGTATCCAGCCGGGAGAAATCGCGTTGACTGTAACTCCATCTGCAGCGAGCTCGTTGGCCATACTTCGGGTCCAACCTAATTGCCCCCCTTTTGCCGCCACATAAGCACTGAAAGGGGCCACCCCTCGAGTGAACACTTCACTGGCGATATTGATAATGCGGCCCCATTTCTGTTCGCGCATATGGGGAAGGAATTCGCGAGTCAACAAGTAGGGACTCTTGATGAAGAAGTCGATCATCGACTGGTAAAACTCCCAGTCATATTCTTCGATCGGCTTTAGTGGCTGCGCGGGGGTAGCGTTAACGATGAATCCATCCACTGGGCCCAATTGAGATTCAATCTCTTGCCTTAATCGGGAGATATCCCCGGCATCGATCACACTCCCTCTAAAGAGTCCGCCTTCGTAACCCTGGTTCTGAAAATCAGAAAATGCCGCCTCAGCTCGTTCTAAATCATTCCGAAAATTCATGGCGACTTTTGCTCCGGCTGCACCCAAGGCACAAGCCATTGCACGACCCAAACCCGTGGTAGAACCGGTCACCAAAAAAGTTTTGCCTGAAAGTGAAAAATGAGAACCCATGATCTCAACCTCCATCAGAAGCGATTATCAATTATCAACGAGTTATAGATTTGAATGTCGCGGTCAACCCACTCACTGAGATCAGAAGTTCTAAGCTTACTAGAAAATATTGGTGAGCTAGAATTGAAAAATGCCGATAAAAATGTATGATAAGGCTACTTTTTCTACGAAAGCCAAACATTGGAAGGCCGTACATGAATCCGTTCAGAATTCATCTTCTGATTCTGCTCATCCTTCTATCAGGCTGCAGCACCTCCGGTGAGCTCGTTTCCAGAGGCCCATCGGTTCCCATGTGAATCGGATGACCGGGTGAGGGAGCCTCAGTTTGGGGCGACGGAAACATGCAAAATGGTCATTGGAACTTCACGATGAGAAACATTCTCGCCGAGGATACCAATCGGGAAAATCTCGGATTCAGCCTGACCAACCTCTTAACACCGAAACTGCAAGTCGGCCTGGAGTACGGAGCAGATTCCGATGAATGGTTTCCACAGATTAACTACCGTCTCCGAAATGCTGAGAACGGTTGGCCGGCCATCATCTTGGGAACCAGTTCAGCATGGCCATCCGGCGAAGTAGATGGCAGTGCTTTCTGGATCTCCGCCGCGAAGCTTTTAAATCCTCGCTCCAGCGGGTCTATTTCCATCTCATACACACCAGACGATGATAGTTGGAAAACTCCTGGAAGTTTTAATTACGTTTTGAGTAAAACTATGGAAGGTTCGTTAATCTGGGATGGGGAGAATCTACACCCCTTGGTGACCTGGAGAGGCGGCCGAATCAACTTGTCATTTATTCTCTTGGGTGGAGAAGACCCCACAATCTCCACAACGGTCGCATTCTGATTGAAGCAGCTCCTATTTAAGAGACTGCCAGCTTTTTGACTTCTTGGCCTGAACTCAGCTTCGCGAGTTCAGCGACGACCTCTTGTAGATCGTTCTGAGAATGGCTAATGCTAAGAAACTTCTGAGAGATCTCTTTAAACACATGAGCGCTACTGGCCTCATTCATTTCATCAGCGCCGTCCTGATCTTCTATTTTGAGCAAACCCCAATTAGCTGGAGCTCCACTTTGCATTAATTTCTCATATAAAATTTCTGCTCCCGATGGCCAGCTAGACGGGTAAATCAAAACCCCACCAGTCTCAGACAAACGAAGGTTTTTGAAGCCCTCTACACCTAAATGGAGTACTGACCAATCGGAATGCTGACAACGCATGATAAATCCCTCGTCAAAGCCAACAGTGATCACTCTGAGTTGTTTCTTTTGCGATTTAATAGGTATGTGTAACTCAATTGAGGTCTCCTCATTCGCTGTGGAATGAATCTGATGCCACCCACCATGCTCTTCGGCAAATCGCGCTGCGTTAGAGAGACCCAATCCTGTTCCTTTTTCGGCTTTGGTCGTAAACCCAAATTCATCCGCATTTGCGAGTGTCTTGGCATCCATACCGATCCCATTATCGATCACCGCAATCTTGGCTGCGTTAGCAACACTCTTCATGTTTCTCATTTGAGTATGATCATTACAGTTTTCCAATTCAGAGCGAATCGTAATAAGTCGATCTCTGGCATCCGAATCAGGAAGATCACTCAAAGCGTCTTTGGCATTGATCACCAAGTTGACCAACACCATTTCAAATTCTTTCCTTGAAGTGATAATCTCTCGCCCATTGAGGTTCAAATCCAACACCAATTCAATACTCGCTGGCAACGCTGACTCCAATACATACTTTGAATCAGAGATCACTTCATCAGGAGAAAAAGCTATCCTTCGAGAGACTTCCGAACTTTTCTTCCTCGACAGATTTAGCAACTTTTTTGTCAAGAACGCTCCATTTTTTGACCCCTTCAGTATCTTATCGAGATGCCTATCTATGCTTCGACCTTTGCCTTTATCTCTCTTCGCCAATTCTGCGGAACCCATCACCAAAGTTAAAACATTGTTTAAATCGTGAGCGATTCCCGCTGAAAGCTGTCCAACCAATCCATACTTCTCCGACTTCAAAACCAACTCATTTAATTCTTTTGATCTTAGCTCTTGAGTCAGTAATCCCACCTTGAAGAAGCCCATGCCGATTTGATACTGCAATGCGATTTGAACAAGCATCAGAATTGCAACAGCATTGAATGTGACGATTCCCTGATGATTGGAGTAAGAGTATGCAAAATAAAATTGAGTTGCGGCATACAAGAGAAGTGGGACATTTAATGTGTAACTAGAGTAAAATTTTCTATTATTAATAAAGCGGTGATTTAAGCATGGGCAAAAATACAACCCTAACCCCATATACACAATGCCGGTCAATATCGCAGGTGGAACCAATTTGAAAACAAATCTTTCTCCTACTTCCATGTTCACAGTAAACAACTGAACAGAGACCGCAAGAATTGCGCAGCCGAATACGGTTTTGAGCAGCGTTGAACTTTTATAACTATTTCCGAGATATGTTTGAAAAGTTCCCATGATTAGAAATGCGATCGATAGATAGCGGCAAAACCAAGTAGCCACCGAAGTGTAATCTCGATTGATAAAAAAGTTTTCATTCGAAATATCTTGTAGCGCAAGCAATGCACCAACATGAAAAAATGCAATCATGATCCAATGGATCGTTAGCAGCCGACCTCGATCAAACCGACCTTTAATCGAGTAGTGAAGAAAAATCCCGGCCGTCACAAGCATGACGAAAGCCTGGGCAATGTAGATCAGGGAAAACAGATCCGTATATTGATTGGGTTCCAATCGAATCGATTGGATCAACCCGGACAGCTTCTCCACCGGATTAAATAGACTGACCACCGGCTCTGACTGCATCCATCCACCCGCCACTCACAAACATCGATCCCTATATCCTTGTCGGTAGTAAACGCCTTCAGAGGATCTTCAGTTCCGTTTTGGGATGTTTCCCCAAACCCTTTCAAAACTGCGTTTTTCAGGCTCTACAGCGCAATTTACAAAAACACTTCAGGCTGTCCCGACTCGATATAAATCCGGATTTTATAGCATTGGAACTAATCTTGAGGCGCTTGAGGTAATTGAGGTAAATCAATGAAGATAGCCGTCATCGGCGGGAGTATCGCAGGTTTGGCTACTGCTGTCCGCCTCCAAAAGAGTGGGCACCATGTCACCGTTTGGGAAAAACGACATTCCTCACATCAAGGCGGATACGGAATGATCTTGAAATCCTCATCAGTAAACCTGCTGAAGAAACTTGGTGTCTCTGCAGATCTTTGTACCCAACCGATCCAGTCCTACTTAGCCCACGATTGCGAATCGGGGCTCGTTCACAGAGAGAATATCGATCTCTGCCATGGAGTCGAAAGATCCCAAATCACTCAAAAACTACAAGCGCTGCTCAAACCTGGAACACTACACTTTGAAGAAGAGTTCGATCATTTTGAGTTCCCTAACGACCTCTCCATTGCAAACCGCGCCGTTTTCCTCAGTGGCAAAAAAATAGAAGCTGACATGTTCATCGCAGCGGATGGAATTCGCTCAAAAGTAAGAGAGACGTACTTTATAGATTCAGCGTTATCACCAGTAAAAACGGTAGAGCTTGTTGGCTTTAGCTCTTTCAATGCCCTCCCAACAGAATTGAATAATTGTTTTCGAAAATACCTCCATCCTTCTCAAGGCGCAGCCATGGGTATGGTTCCGACTAGTGATCAAAAAGTAGTTTGGTACTTCCAATGGGATGCCAAACGCTGGCCTCAAGTTTTTTCTAAACCTGAAATCCGAAACGCATGGCTAATCAAAGAAGTGCGCTCATGGCCTAAATTGGCACTTGAAGTCATCAAAAAAGCGAATCTAGCAAACACTCACCTTTGTAGAACCACTGATAAAGAACTCCCTAATCAGTTCCACCGAGGAAACATCGTCCTAGTGGGGGATGCTGCTCATCCTTTGCTTACTTTCACCAGCCAAGGAGTTGGATCTGCCTTAGAAGACGCACTAGTACTTGGCGATTTAATCGACAAGACTTCAAGCACTGCCGAAAAAGAACTCGGCCAGAAAATGGATACCTACGCACAGCTAAGACTGCCTGTACTAAAGAACAGGCTTTTGGCAGGAAGAGAGTTGCAAAACAATTTTTTAAATCGTGATTCGCAATTTAGTATGACCATTCCCATCTGTGCATGAGTTTTAAGCAGATAATGTATTCACAACTTCTCTGGAAAGAACATCTGATATGGCCCCCCCAACGAGACCGTTCATATTCGATGACACTCAAATTGACCGATCTCAACTACGCAAAACAGCCTTTAATCTGCGTTGGGCAACCGTTGAAGAAGATGTGATTCCTCTCACTGCTGGCGAAATGGACTTCCCGATTGCTGAACCGGTTTCCGAAGCGATCCAAAGACATGCTCGAGAAGGTTACTTGGGATATTGTCCTAAACTGGGGTTTGAAACTTTACGTGAAGCCATTTGTGAAGATCTGAGTAATAGGTCAATCTCCGCCTCCCCAGATCGAATCCTGGTTTTAGACGGTGCAGCAGCCGCACTCAAAGCTGCATGTCGGGCGATCCTTAATCCTGGGGACGAAGCGGTCACATTTGATCCCGTAGATTTCTTATTGCCGCATTGTAGTGAACTTGCCGGCGCAAAAGTTCTTCGTTGCCCGGTCTCTCCAATAGATGGTTCGATCAATTTTGAAGCTTTGGAATCGCTGATCTCTTCCAAAACGAAAGCACTCTTAATTTGTAACCCCCATAATCCAACAGGCAGGGTTCTTCGCAAAGAAGAGCTTTCAGCGATGGCCAATCTTGCGGAAAAACATAACCTGACCATCATCAGCGACGAAGTTTGGTCCGAAATTATCATAGGAACGATCCCGATGACTTCGATCGCTTCCCTCTCTGATGAAATACGTAAAAGAACTATCACCATCTCCGGTTTTTCAAAAAGTGATGGGCTTTCAGGGATGCGTGTTGGATACCTTCATTGTGAAAATGAAACCATCTTTAATAAGATTGTCGATTTTTCAGGAGTCCTCGATACCACAAGTGGCGCTACGGCACTTTCACAAGTCGCAGCTGAGGCGGCACTAAAAGAGGGTGGCCCCTGGAGAAGCTCCTTTGTGGAACATTTAAAATCACTTGTTCCTTATACGGCAGATCAACTATCCCAACTTGCCGGTGTTGATTGTCCAAAACCAGAAGGAACCTTCCTCTTGTTTCCAAGTGTTTCAGCATTTGATATGGATTGTGAATCCCTGGCGGAATTCATTCTTACAGAGGCAAGAGTAGCTGTAGTCCCTGGTGCTGAACGATGGTTTGGTTCTCGGGCAAAAGGGCATCTCAGATTGTCCGTAGCGACTTCACGCTCCGTGGTGGATGCAGCGCTGGAACGCCTGTCAGCACTTTGGGGCCAACAGTCTTAATCAGCCACTTAGATCTGTAAATGGCGATGAACAAACACTCTAGGTAACAAGCTGATGCCCATTGAATCTGTACACTAAATCACTAAGATTACTTACCTGACTATTATTACGAACATACCAGTCATGTATTTGCATAGCTTTGTTAACTTTATACCCCTGAGGTCGGCTTCCTTATTAAGAAATAGCGATTCAACCTATGAAAGTTGCCATCATCGGATCATGCCTCTCCGGCATGTCCTTGGGCTTGCGCCTTCTGAACTCTGGTCATGAAGTTATTCTTTTGAGTCCTCACCAGGATTTGAATGATGCTGGGGCCGCTTATTTAATCAATTCAGTGACATTAAACTCTTTACGCTCTCTCAATCTTCAAATTGATTCAGCAGTAACCCCATTGGAGGGTGATTCTGCCAATGACTATTTCGGCGAGTCAGCGACGAATGCAATGGGGTTATTGTATTCGGTTCATCGAGCCGACCTTCACAAAGAGCTCTATCGCAGTATCGGGGCAGACAGATTCCTACTGAACAAAAGATTCTGTCACTTTGAACCACCCCACAATGTTCACGTTGAATCAGCAGTTTTTCATGATGGCACAGAAGTGATCGCCGATTTATTTGTTGGAGCAGATGGAGCCCAATCCGTTGTCAGAGAAAAACATGTACAAGGATCTGAGTTAAGAAACATAAATCTCATACAAGTCAGTGGAATATCGAGAGTCACCAAAAACTCCACTCTTCTAAACAAGCTCATCAGAGTCTTTGTTGACCCAGAGAATGGGACTCAAATCTTAATCTATCCTACTACAAAAACGCTTTGCTCATGGATTCTACAATTTGAAGACAAGAGTTACTCTTTGAGTAACCAAAAACTCCCTATCCCAAAACTCGTAGATAAATTTTGCGAAAGATTACCCGTGGAACTGAAAACTCTATTTGCTGAGGGGCGATTTGTTTCTAGCAGACTAAACCATTGCTCAGATCGAAAGCTTCCGGAGTTTATCCACAAAGACAATGTCATCTTGATAGGAGAAGCTGCACATCCAACGCTTCCTTCACTGACAAAAGGAACTGATTCAGACCTTGAAGACGCTTTGCTACTCGGAGATTTGATCGATGGACTCGATCGCGGTTTCTTTCCGACGATGGACACTTGCCTGACGACCTTTACCCGTGAACGCCGGCCACTATTAAACTCACGATTTCGCAGGGGTAGAAAAAATCATGCGCTTCGTCAAACTCGGGAAAACGCCTTTTCCTATTAGCGCGCTAACGATCACTCTTCTTTGCTTCCAAAAATATTTAACTTCGAAGCCTTCAACTGGCGAATTTGCGGAGACGCATGATATTGATGACAAAGTGTGCAGCCATCCGCCACCTCGACACCATGGCAGTTAGTACAGGCGTCCATCCGTACCGGAAACCAATCATGACCCTTTGGAGAAGGGGTCTCTCTTGGCGTATGACAGCTGGTGCATAAAAAGTCATCATCATTGAACACATGAGCAGCATGACTGAAGTGAGTGTATTTCTCTTCCAAAGGATCATCCTTTATTCCCCAATGCGCCTGCGTTGAATCCTTGGAAACGCCAGTGTGGCACTTGGTGCAGCGCCCCGGACCTTTCTCATCGAGGAGTATTGATAATATCTTTGACGATTCATCATCTTCACCGCCATGCGTCAGCTCCGCGTGGATCCAAGCCATCAAAAAGGGATCCGCATGCTGAACGGTTTTGAACCAAATTACGCCATCCTGCTCATACCACCCCCCCAGAGAGGCCCACTTTTTCCCTGTCGCAATCTCTTGCAAAGAGTACTCGTCTTTAACTTCGGCCTCTGAACTAATTACAAGTTCTTCATCAATCACATCTTCATCATTGAGTAGTAAGTCGTCTTCCTCAGCAAGCAGGTCATCTTCTTCCGTCAACAAATCATCTTCTTCCGCTAGCAAGTCGCCTTCTTCAACTGGCGAATCCTCGGAAGAATTATCTTTCTTCTCAATTTGGTCTTCTTCAACACTCGACCCTGCCAGCTCATCTTCCGGCATGACATTGATTGCCAGCCCTTTAGTGAAGCGATTCAACTCCACATCCAACTCGGGAAACCATTGCTGCTGCATCTGCAACAACAAGGCGATAGGAAACTGCCCTGACAGCTTCGCGAGTTCCTGCTTGTTTAAATCTCGTGATTTTTGCGGGAGTAGTTTTCGAATCCAATCGGCGAGATCATTCGCCATGTCAACAATGAATGCTCTTTTGACTTCCATGGCAAAGTTTTGCAGTTGCTTCGCCCTGACAGGGTTACCAGGTTCAGCTTCGATCTCAGCACTCTCCATGAGGCCCGCAAACTCTTCAGGCATTTCACTATTTTGATACCAGCGACGAGTCCATGGGGTTAGCTCAACTGCGTCGATGTATTCGGGCCATGAACCTGCCCCCATTCCTTCTTCTTCCAATAACTCCATTCCAAAAATTGACGGGAAAGCAAAAAATTGAAATGGCTCACTCTTGTAAATGTCTTCTGAATGGCATTGCCCACATGAAACCTCGAAAGGTTTTACACTCATAGATCCAGTGGCGGGTTCTAGCTCATGACATGCAGAACATGTATTGGGTGAAAAGCTTGAATCATTCTTGAAATGCCTCAAAAAATGATCTGAGTGACTGAACGAAATGACCCGATCCCTGTTTCCATAGCTGTCTGAAAACTCCGGATGACCCGATCTAAAACTGTCGTAATCTTGTTGATGGCAAGCTTGGCAGCGTGAATCGGATAAAATTTGCTGCGAGTTGCCATGTCCATGTTCAGAATGGCACACCGTGCATTCAGTTTGGTCCTCAAAGGGCTCAACATCGTTGAAACTACTTCTTGAGCGCAACTCTTTTGGCGAAACGCCATGGGCATACTTCGCATGCTCACCCTGTTGGTGACACTCAAGGCAGCCTTCGCTGCCTACTGTATCTTTGCCACCATGCCATGCGCTCGCGAGCAGCGCTGACCATGAGTTTATCTCCTCAGAATGGCAATCCCTGCAATCAAATCTTGCGTGAACATGTGATAAGGGGCCAGGATCAATCAGTTTTTGTTGAAATGGTTTGCCATCCTCATCGGCAGAAGCAAGGGTCACCATGACTCCACCCAAAAATAGCAAAATTACCCATCGATGAACTTTTTTACGTAGATGCCCCTCATTAATTCTTGGCTCACAACGATCATCGCGGTGAGGACAAGTTCCCACAACGGTGGGGCCATTGGAGCATGGAGATCCACTCCTTCCACATACATAAGGCCTGTCAGGCCTCAGGTAATGAGTGGTCTTTGAATCGAAGCGGCCTCTCGATTCGTTACTCACTTCGCCTCCCCTACACTGAAGCCGAAGATCAAAAGCACGTGAAAACAGATCAGCATCGCCATTACGCCCGTAAGTGGTACGTGAATGAACAGCCAACCTCTAAGCCAGCGTTGGAATACCGCATGACGGTCTAACATCGCCTTTTTCTGTACCAATTTATGAATCGCAGTGAACTGCTCCGATGAAAATAAAACGGCAGGAGATACATAATCTTGAATCTTATCAACGAGACTGCGGGGAACTCCGTAATCAGGATGAATCCTCGAAGGAATCAAACCACAACTGGTATGGAGATAGGGCCTTATGACCTCGAAGTAGGTGTTGAGTATGTCTGAACTCGTTTCCGTAGAGGCAATTTCTTTCACACCTCGATCACTCATTTCCCTCAGTAGATCCAGCTCATCTGGTATTCGTGATCGATTTGATTCCATCCCGTCAGATCGCATTTGAGAAGGAATTGCCCGCATAAGTAACCAACCCATAAATCCAGATCCAAGAATTAATGAGTAAAGAACGAATAACTGACCCTCAAAATTCCCGCTCGGAATCCTGAACTCAATATGGACCAAAAACATATATGCGCTGACTAGGCCCAACCCTAAATGCAATTGTAACCAATATGAAGTTTTACCGATCGGCAAAAAAGGCACTCTCTTTCGTGCTCCATATATTGCTAACGCAACGAAGCTACCGAAAAGAAACCAACCGCTGGTGAACGCAGAGTTCACTAACCTTGACTCAGCATCCTCATAAAACCATTGGAAGATGATCAAGATCATTAAAACTAGTAACAAAATACCCATGTGGGGCGGACGCAAATTCATCCTGTGATTCTCCCGATCACCTTTGAGAGCTCAGATACATCGGAAAAGTTCACGCGGTGAAGTGCATCATGGGGACAAGCATTCACACAAGCTGGCCCAGATGGCTGATCAACGCAAAGGTCGCACTTCGTCGCCTTCAAGACGGGCTTTCCTGTTTCAAAATCGATGACAGGCTCTCCATTTGCATCGTGCACTTCTACTGTTCGAATATTGTTGTATGGACAAGATTCAACACAAGACGCACAACCGATACACTCGGATCGCGTGATGACCACACTTCCTGATTCCGGTTCTCGGTGAATCGCACCAGTTGGGCAACCAACGAGGCACACAGGGTCGATACAGTGCATACAAGCAGTTGCCACCATCAAACTGGCATGCCGATAACCTTCTCTAATAAACCTAGGGTTTCCGTCATGGGTCACCGCACAAGCTTTCACACAATCATCGCAATCGGTACACCGATTCATATCGATCAACATCGTCTGATTACCATTGATGATTCTATGATCGAGGAAGAAGTTCAGCATCTCGGTTGAGATCAAACCCCTTTCTGACCTCAAAGCCTTGATGTCTTTTTCTTTTAACTCTGGCAACACATGCTCAACGAAATCGTCAACGGGGATCACCACTAAATCGATAGCTCCGACAGCGCGGATACTTCGCAGCGCGGGGGATCTTTTTCCACTTTGAACAAATTGCATCAACTCTTTGAATCCATAAATATCACCTGGCCTCAAGTAGCCGATTGTTTTCTCTTCTCCTGCCTCCAAATGGGTCACCCTTGCGAAGCCACTCAATAATACGTATAGGCCATCGACATGATGCCCCTGAGGCAATATCAGGTGCTCCCGGTCGATCATTGAAGAATGGGATTGGAGAATATTTCTAAAGTTTCGATTCCAGTGCTCAGAACCCCATCGTTCAAAGATACTCTTCGAAGTAAGCGCACGCTGTGTTCCTTCTGTCAAATCTTTGAAAGCATTCATTCCAGAAAAGATTTGATGTCGACGGTCGCCAATCAAATCTTCTAAATACCAGCTGAACTCTTTTGAGTTCTTCAAGATCTCCCGCACGCCCTGCCAACGAATCTCAAGTAAACTGCAGTCGGTTTCTGCAAATATGGATGCTGTTCTTGGACTTCTTCTCAGAGCCGCTATCTCCCCGCATATGTCGCCGATTTCGATTCTTCGCGTAAGATTTTTTTGGATGTATGCCTCAAGATCGATGTGAAGCCTGGGAACAGAGACTCTTGAGTTGTAGCCATTCGCTGTGCCTGAATTAGTCAGCAAAGTCTCTACAGGAGATTTCCTTCTGAACAACTGACCCAACGCAGAGAACCAACTGCGTCTTTTAGATAACTCTTTGCGGGCAAAATGCTTTTCACCTGACTCTTCAAGATTCACACGAACAGATCCATTTAACGGGATCAGCACCGACCCGCCGTAATCTCCTTTTCGCAAAATGATCTCTGATTTGTGGTATTCAACAACACGAGCATCCAGCTGCAATATTGACTCAGGGGATTTGCCCCTAGATTTACACTCATCCCATGCAATCGAAAGTACAGAGTTCACGCGGAGCCAATCAAGAATCTCCCGGGAAAGCGGCTCCTTACTGAAGCAGTTTCCCCGGGAGTTTTCTTCAGAACCTAGATGGTCCAGCCCAGTATCCGAACTCATTCAGTTAACCCCTATTTGTAATCCGCTTCTTCAGGAAGCATCGAATCAATCCCTTTAAGATCTGACCCATTAGAAGTAGCAGCTAATCCATCCAATGATGCCGTGATGGACTCCGAGGCTGCCAAAATAGCTTCTTGATTTTTCAGGCTGAGTTTCAAACTAGCCACTGCCTCGAGCGCTTTGATTAAATCAGGTTGGCTAGTGGCCTTGGCAGCAGCGGCCAACTTCTTGCGCAACGCAGCGAATCTGCGTGCATTTGCCTTGGCGTAATCCCCCATTTTTTCTGCGGTACCCACCGCCTTGAGGAGCAACTCCATTTCAGCCAACATTCCAACAGCAAACAACAATCGTTGGCGCTCAATAGAGGCCACTTTGTTCTCTTTACCTTTGGTGTAAAAATTATTGTGACGGATATTCCCCTGACTCCACGCCACCAATTCAAAATCTGACCCTGCAGGATGCCCACCAACATTGACAAGTTCCTCGTGGGGAACCACGTGGCAGCTGACGCAATTTCGTGCAATATCGGCAATCATAGTTGGCCGTAACATCCCAGCTGCTTCAGAAGCGCGCCACCGGCGAGCAATCTCATCCGCTGTTTCCTGGCCCTCTTCCTTGCCACTGAATTCGCCATGCAGCTTGACCCAACCCATTCCAGCGCCATGGCATGATTCACAAGAAACCCCAGAAGACGGTTTCAACTTCTCATCTTCCCAATGACTTGTGGAATGGCAATCGAGGCACAAGCTCTCACTCTTAATTCGCCGAATGCCCATCTTCTTGGCGATCTCTCTACCCTTTTCGCTGCGAGGCATATCGGTAATCGTTCCGTGGTGAACGGACTTCTCCCAAATCGCCGCTGAATGGGTATGGCATTCAGTGCACTCTGAGGCTCCAACGATCGCTTTCGGATCAAATCCTGGTCCCACGGGTAGAGGTGCTACTTGTGAGTCTTGCGCATCTTGACCCACACCGATGATGATCATCGTCGTTAAGAAAAGCAAAGTGAGTTGTTGAATCATCAGATTCCTCTTTCAATCATTCTCAGTTCACTGCGTGGCTTCGTCATGCATCCAGTTCGACATCCCCATCGGGGATGCTGATACAGGTCAAACAATGCCCCTCCTCCGGATCGAAAGCCGGCTTGTCCTCATATTTTACTTTTCCAGAAAGCAATCGCACCTGGCAAGTTCCACAACTTCCGGCTCTGCAACTGCTATCGATATCGACATCATTCTCCTCTGCCATCTCGAGAATGCTCGATTCTCCATCCCACTGCACTTCCATGTTGCTACTGCCGTACTTGATCACCGGCCCAGAGCGAGATCCCTCTTTGCTTTTCAGCGCCTGTGAAGATTTTTTCTTTTTTACTGACGCCGGGCCAAAGGCTTCCATTTTCAAATCTTCAGCAGGAACTCCCGCATCTTCGAGAGCGGGAACCAAGGCCTGCATCATCGGTGGTGGCCCACAAATGTAAATTTGCGCATCAAGGGTACCCACAGTCTCACGGATGACGTCAACAGATAGAAATCCTGTATGCACACCTTCCGGTACGCTGCCAGCTTCAGGGCTACTGAAAAACGTGTGTAGGTGTAGATTTTCCATACTCCGGTCCAGCTCTATCAGTCGATTCGCAAAGGCGTGATCTCTGTGGCTCCTGACCGCATGGAAAAGGTGACATACTCTATCGCTACCTTCTGAGCTCATCGTCTCCAGCATGCTCAACAACGGCGTGATACCAATTCCGCCAGCAAGCAGCACAGCTGGGCGCCGATCTTCTCGATCGAGCAGAAACTTTCCATTTGGCGCACTGACTTCAATGATCGATCCAGCATTGAGCTCTTCATGAAAATACTTGGAGCCCTTTCCGGGAGGAAAATCAGTCCCGGGGGGAGCGGGTACTTTCTTCACAGTGACACGATAAGTTTTATCGTCGATAGCACCGGAGCTGAGAGAGTAGCTCCGAATTGTTGGCTTTGAATCTCCGGGAATCGTAAATCTGAAACCGATGTGCTGACCTGATTCGAAAGCAGAAACCGATCCACCATCGACCGGACTCAGATAAAAGGAGCAAATGTCTTCAGCTTCCAAAACTTTATTGACGACACTGAAGCGCCGGAAACCCTTCCAGCGATCGGAATCCTTCGTTGAGTATTCTGTAGACGCCTCTGCCAGCTCTCTATTCAATTGATCTGCCTGTAAAGCTTGACGCTTCGCCCTTTTGATCGACCGAGTCACTGACAAGATCGCTCCCATGGCTGCCTCGATAACAACCCATCCAATGAGAGCTAATCCTAGGAGGTAGACAATCTCCATCGGGGTATCCTAGAACCTCACCAGAATTTCAGCCCTCAAGCCGTGACCGATGTCTGCGCTCTCTTCTTTTTTTACATAGGTATCCATTTGAAACATCGTTCTTCCATTAAGTTTCTTTTGGTAGCGGCCGCCGACAGCTCCGGTTGCTGGCCCATCCCCCTCTAATGCAGATCTTGCACCGATTTCGAATACCAAATTGGTAGTCCCCCGATCAAAACTCCATTGATACCCATATGAACCACCATAGGAGTCGTCGGCACGATTCCCCAACGCAGGTCGATACCGTCCCAAACCAGCAGCAGCGAAGAGAAGCCCAGCTTTTCCAAGTGGTCCGCCATTCGTTTCTCCCCTGGCAGCAGAAGCAAACTCATCGATGCCAAGGAAGAAGGTGGCATAAGTCATGTCGGAAGTGCCGATAGGAGTTTTTGACGCCTCAGCAAAAAAGAGGGTTCCCGTACTGACTGCTGCATTGTCCTCTTCATCCGCAAATGAGCTGCAAATGCGAAAGGTCGTGTTGTAGCTCTCGCCACCAAACTTGAGTCTCTGAGAAGAGCCCCATCCCAAAAACCAACCGGATCCACCCTCCTCAACAGGAGCCTCAACATGAACCAAGTCGAGATCGATGGTGCTTTGGTATGTATCTGCCTCTGCTGAGAATGACAGGTACCTGGATCCTTCAGAGAGCAAATTGTTGTCCCGGCTGACTTCATCCCAGCCAGCGATCAGTGTCATTCGGGTCGTCGCAGTTCCAGGAACAGCAACAAACCGAGTGATTCCTACCGCATCCATCATGTCGTTGACGAGAAGCCCGTCCTGAAGATCAACCTTCCATCGCCCAACACTAAAACCGTAATCGAGTTTACGAGTGCCATCCGGATCGAGAGCTGGAATCAGCTCAGAAAGTTCACCTTCAAAGAAGAACGTGGTAAGCCGAGTATTGGTCTCATCGACCCAACCTTCTTCACTCTCAGGCTCAAAGACGTAGCGGCTGAAACTTCCGCGCTGATGCAGCGGTTGCATTCCGATCAAAATTCTCTCGGTACCGTTCAATTGCAGATTGCCAAAGATGTCGAGTCGTTGCGCCCACTCAACAATGCGATCACCGCTGCCGCCTGGATCGACCAGATTTACTCCTGAACGCAGATTTCCATAAACCCAAAAAGAAGGTCTCCAAACCGCTCCTCCAGGAACATCGAAGCCCCTCTCCAAGCGCCCGGTAGACAACAATCCTGGGCCGATTTCAATCAATGGCGGATGCGGTTCAATCAACGATTCATCTAGAAGTGGAATCGGGTGATCCGGCAAGCGGCTCGGACTCTCCTCCTCCTGTGCTACGACTGGAACAGTAAAGAGCAAGATGAAGATCAGTAAAAACGCCGGGTTCCTGCTCATCGTCCCTCCTCCCCTTCTGCACTGGTCACTGCTGTTTTCTCCGCGACTACCACAGCTCCATCGACCAACTTCTCTGCGAGCGCTCGCGGAGACATGTTGTAGTCAAAGCCGACATGCATCGTCTGATGAATCAGATTGACAGGAACCGATTGCGAAACGAATCGAGCGTCGATGGTGAAGGGCCCCTCTCCCTTGAGAAGATCCGGACTGACGTGATACTCAGCGGTTCGATGCCCCAAAGGTTCGATCCCACGGCGATGCTTTCGCATCCCCTTGGGGTGGCCGTAAATATTATTGGGCCGTGACGCAGGACGGATAAAGGGAAGCGCTGAAACAGAAGTGTTGATGGTCAACACCTGCTCTTGATCACCACCGCGAATGTTGCGCGACATAAACTTGGATTGCAAATTGAACAGCTGCTCATCGAGAGGCACTTCACCGTTGCGAACATAGAGAGAAAAGGTGTCTCTCAAATCGCCATTCGGGTCCCTATCTCCAGATTGAAAAACGACTTCGCCAGCAGCATTTTTAACGTCGATCTGCACGACGAAAACTCGCTCGGCATCGAATCCCGTCGGGAGGTTATGACCTCGAGTCAAATTGCGTACGTCAATTTCAAAATCGAGCCCGTCTTCATCATGGTTAGTGACGCGAATATCAGAGAGACCAAACCCGCGTTTAAGAACAGCGATTCGCTGCTCTTTTGCCCATGCCAATAACTCTTGCTGCTCATCGATGATCTCACGGGCCTCGTAACGATCGTCGATGGATACCCAAGATTCTGGGAATGGGTGATCTTCAGGGCAGTTGTCTTCGAACTCATCGGTTCCCCAGCCCGCTTCGACATCAAACTTCAACCACTCAGATAGGCTCTTGAACTCATTTGCCTTTTTATTCACAGGAAAGATTCCCTCGTGAATCAACGAATAGTCGGGGCCCGCAAAGAAGTGGTTGGTCAGCTTGCGGGGAGCGGTCTCTTGGCCACCGACCACTGCAGCTGGGCCCCATTCATATCCTGCCGGAATTCCCTGCTCTTTACCCATGTGGCAATCATTGCAGGTGATCCCCTCAGCCGCAGCAGGGGAATTACGGTACTCAGTCATCAACTCGTGCACACGCAGGCCGTTGGGTGCGAAAACTTCATGGCACGTTCCACAAAACGCGGGAGTGGTGAGCTCAAAGAAGGGCTCGATCTCGGTATGAATCGCACGACCCACACCATCGCGATCGGTGTTCACTTTGAACTGTTTTTTATCTGCCAGAACCCGCGCTAACTCCTCGTTCCCCAGTGCGCCTTTCACCGAGTCGAAGACGTCACCTTTATCGATGCCAATTCGCCCGGATACTTTTCTGTAACCGGCACTCATTCTGTGACAAGTGACGCATGTGATCCCCTCCCTTGAGGCTGGATGGCGTTCGAGGTTGGAGGCACTGAAGGGCTCGCCGATATCAGAACCAACAGGAGCATGGCAACGGAGACAAAAATCTCCGTTGGTCGTGCTCGTACCCACGTTCATGGCATTCTGCATCGACATCATCAACGGGCTTAACTGGGAGTAGGCGTGCTGAGAAACAGACCATTCCTTGTACTGCTTGGGGTGGCAAAGAGCGCACTCATCTGCCGACGGGAAATTGCTTTTGGCAAAGACCTTTTCATGGGCCTCGATCGAGGACAGCTCCTCCGCCACAACCGGTTCCTCTTCACCTGCCAGAAGGTCATCTTCGAGTAAATCATCGCCAAGAAGGTCATCTTCGACGGGATCTTGCTGAGCCGGCGGATCTTGGGAAAGAGCGATGGAAAATTGAATCACATGACTCGAAGTGACCACCGCGAAGATGATGCACAGCGCGCCCAGAAACCGGGCGAAGATGGCAGCAAATGCTGCATCGGAATTGTTCATGAAATGCCCTTCAGGAGCTCAGGGATCCCATCTACGGCATGCCCGCTTTTTAGGACCAATGAGTTAGTTACGTCCTGATTCTCCATTAATGCGACGTAAATGTCTACGAAGAACTCTTTTGGAGAGACCTCCTGAGCCTCGTTAGACATGTAAGAGCTGACACAAGATTATGTGACGAGAACTCTCGATTTGAAGACTGGGGATCGAGCTTAAAACTCTTCCTCAAACTCTTCTTCTTCCAGCTCCTCATCTTCATGCTCTTGAGCGGAAAGAAGTCTTTGAGAATGAACTCCCAACATCCAGGAAGTCCCAACTTCGGCCGATGCGGCGATGATCGTGTAATTGGATATTCCATCCAGCAGCAAACTGGAAAATCGCCCCAAGGCCAGCCCAAGGAAACACCATGCCAATGGCTGTAACCAAGCCGCATAGATAGGGCTCCAAAGGCAACGGAGTGTCACCAGGCCAAGAGTCATCACCAATCCCCCGAGAACCGCTCTAAACTCACCCTTCGTCGCCGGCTGAATCGCATCAACAGGTGGAACCGCTGAGTTTTGCATTTCCAACATCCATAGCATCACTTGCACGGGGTCGATCATGACCCAGATGCCAAACCCAACATTGAAGAGCGAGATGAGGATGAGGAGATTGCGAATCAAAACAAACTTCAATCCACCACGGAAAACTCGTGGACCATGGTGTGCGTGTAAAGCTCACCAGGGTTCAAGACCACATTGGGCCAATCTTTCAAATCCCGGCGGTTAATCGCGTCAGGCCATATCTGGCTCTCAAGGCAGAACCCACCGTATTGAGGGTAGGTTGCTCCACCTTTGCCTGAGACGTTGTCGAGGAAGTTACCGCTATAAAACTGCAATCCGGGTTGGTCGGCGTAGACGTTCATCACGATACCGGTCTTCGCTGAACTCGCCTTGGCAGCAAGCCTCAAGACTCCCCATTCACCGTCAATCACGTAGTTGTGATCGTAACCGCCGGCATAAAATGGCTCGCCAGGCTTGGGGAGTTGATCCAATTGTGATCCGATCGCGCGCGATTTGGTGAAATCCATCGGTGTTCCTGATACGGCAGCGATCTCTCCGGTTGGAATCAAATCTTGCGCAGGAGTGTATTTCGAACATTGCAGTTGCAACTCTTGATCGAGACAGCTTCCCGAGCCGTGACCTGCCAGGTTCCAGTAGGAGTGGTGAGCCAAATTTACAGGTGTCGAAACCCCGGCTTCAGCGGCCATCTCTACTCTCAATTGCTGATCAGGAGTGAGGATGTATCGAACTGCAGCGCGCACTTCACCGGGATACCCTTCATCCCCAGGAAGACTGATCAGGCGCATTTCAACGCCGATCCCCTTCTCTGAAGAAATCGGGCGAGACTCCCAAATTCGCTTATCGAAACCCTTGTCTCCACCATGAAGATGATGAGGCCCATTATTGGTGGCGAGAGTGTAAGTGCTTCCACCTAATTCAAACTTGCCATTGGCGATACGATTGGCACAGCGGCCAACGATGCATCCGAAGTATGGGCTGCGCTCCATGTATCCTTCGAGATCATCAAATCCAAGTACGACATCCACCAACTCGTCACCATTTTTTGAAGGCACGAGGCATTCGGTGACAGTGGCTCCGTAATCGATGATGCGAACCCGCATACTTCCATTGTCGAGGGTGTATCGCTGAACAGCCTCACCATCGATTTCGCCCCAGGGCTCGACGACGATTCCATCGGTCACCGCAACTCCTCCATCCCCGGGATCGCGAATCCATTCAGCTTCACCGATACAACCCAAGGCCGTAGCCAATATGCCAGCCAGGACCCATGCTGATGGACACCGCAAAATTCCCATATCCCCATTCTCCGTTCGGTCGTGTCTTTGAGGTTGCCATGATGTGGTCGGATATCTCCGGGTCCAGTGAAGAAAACAGAATCGCTGCGTAATACCGGAAATCAGTCGGAACGTCCGATCGACGACTATTCGCCCAAATTCCTGCGAATTCGTCACTTTTGGAGCTTCTGATAGCACCCAAATCATCGCCACCAGAGCAGCGGGTTTGGTTGACCCTTCGGGGCCAGATCGGTACGCTCCTTCTTTGGTAGAGGACTCCTGCAAGTCCCTGTCGATCCTCAGAGCCCTGTTGAATGCATCAGGAACTGATCGGATCCACGGCCTTGTCAGTGCAGTCGCAGATTTTTGAGACCGCTTTGAGACGAGTACGGAGATCAATCTCCGACTTGAGAACAGGACCGAACGATGTCACGCCGTTGCCAGATCACTGGAGCTCGCACCGCCTCAGGAAATCGCAAGAAGACCCGCGGTAAATCCAAGCGCTCCGGTCACGTCGGAATCAAGATCACCGGTGTGACGAAACGTCGCTTCAAGGTCAACCTTCAAAGCAAGCGCATCTGGGTTCCTGAGTTGAACCGTTTTATTCGCGTTCGCCTGAGTACTCGTGCTCTTAAAACCATCAGCAAGAAGGGCGCGTATCGCACTCTTCTCGATGCTGGCCTGATCCAGCCCGCCAGCTAGGATCACCCACCACGACAGAATCAGTTTTCAGTGGACCCCGACAACTGGTCCGGCATGGGGATCGTCTGTCCATCCCGACTCGGCATCGCCGCCGCTGTTTTTCGCAGGTGATCCGCCAAATCCTTCGACAGTAATTCAAGCAGCTTCTTTTTCTCAGCAGCCAAATCACGTTTTTCACCGATATCCTCAGCCAGGTTATAGAGCACCCGTTTCGGCTTTGGATGGTGGTAATAAATCATCTTCCAATCGCCTCGACGAATCGAACTGAAGGGCTGGATCCCCGGCCCCCGCGGGCCCCAAAAATGTGGCATATGCCAATATAGAGCTCTTTCCTGCCACTCTGGATCAGTGCCGCTTTCAAAGAGAGGCGTCAAGTCTTGGCCCTCCACCTGCTCCATGTGATCCGCGGGACCGACCAAACCAGCGATCGATAAAAGTGTCGGAAAGTGATCGTGACTGATCACCGGAAGAGAGCTTCTCGCACCCCCTTCGATGACACCTGGCCAATGCATGACAAGAGGTATTCGAGTTCCCCCCTCCAAAGCAGAACCCTTACCGCTGGAAAGGGGATGATTGTGACGATGATGCGGCTTCTCTCGCGTGTGGGCAGACAAGCCTCCGTTATCACTGGTGAAGACGATGAAGGTTTCATCGAGGATCTCTAACTTCTCAAGGGTTTTGAGCAACACCCCCAACGCTTCATCCACCGATTCGATCATCGTCGCGTAAGCAGCTTCGACTTTGGAAAGGTCTGGATAATTTTCGAGATGTCTCTGATTGGCAATAATCGGCGTGTGCACTGCATAAGGAGAAAAGTGAAGAAAGAAACTCTTTCCATCCTGATGGGCTTGGTGAATCGCAGTTGCCGCTTCGAGAGCCAACGCTTCTGTGAGATAGGTATCGGTACCGTGATACTTTTCGAGACCGGGGACATCCCAAACCTTAGCACCCGGGTTTTCAGGATCACGGGAGTAGTTTCTGCGACCCCGAAAGTCTGAAGGGGCGCCGGCGGCATGCCCGGCAATATTGACCTCGAAACCGAGGTTTTTCGGGTCAGCGCCGTCGCTGCCATGGGCACCGAGATGGGCCTTTCCGGCGTGGATAGTGCGATATCCACCCTTTTGCAAAATCCCGGGTAAGGTCACATCCCCCGGTTGCAAACCATTCACATTCCATCGAGGAGTCACGGTCCCATCCCGCGGCCCTCCGGTATCCCGATCCTTATGAAGAATCCAGTAGGTGATGCCGTTCGCCTGCGGTGAACGCCCCGTCATGATGCTGGTGCGCGTCGGCGTACACACTGGCGAAGATGCGTAGGCATTTGAAAAGACGAGCCCCTCGCGAGCCAGCCGCTGCAGATTCGGCGTACGATAATGCTGTTGAAACGGCGCGCTCTCCTGATGAAGAGAGAGTGCTGTGTCCTGCCAGCCGAGATCATCGACGATGAAAAACACAATGTTTGGGGGCGTGCCTGGCACCTGTTTAGAGGTTTGATCCTGTGCATGCAAAACGCCAGGTGAAGTGAAAAACAACCACAGCAAGCAGCATTGAATCGATAGCGGGAGTCTCATCTCTGATCTCCATCGGCGTCCTCCGACGCCTCTTCTTGCCCAGCTGCAGGGGTATTCTTCTCAACCCACACTCTCCACTGCGGCAACTCTCGTAGTGACTTCAAATCACCATCGACAAGAGCCATTTCCAGGCGGATAGTGGTCGCCTCTAGACTCGTCTCCAAAGCTTTGAGTGCCTGCTCAGTTTCGCCAAGAAGAGCGTGACAGCATGCGAGATTGTAGTGAATCGCTTTCTGTTCATCGGTCAGACCGACACCCAATTCGGGGCGCACCCTGGCTGCGATATCACCCAATAAATCGATGCGTTGTTGGTGGGTCACGGCAGCTTCCCGCACCCGTCCACTGCGAAACTGCAGATCCGCCATTCGGGCCAGAGCATCGAGGATCGCCGGCAATGTGGCCGTATTGGGTACCTGGCCTGCAACACTTTGCAACTCTCTGATCCACTGATCGACACGATCTCTTTGACCGAGTTTCGCCAACAGCAGGACCAGCTCTCTCTCGACCCAAACTTCGAGGAGTAGATCGGCACGCAAAGTCTCTTCGACTTGCGGAATCAACTCTTGCCCTGCCACATCCATCAACGCATTGGCGCAAGATTGCCGCTGATCGAAGGGTCGGTCTTCATCGAGCAATCTGTGCAGCAACCGCCGAGCCCCTTCAGATCCGAGGGGGATCAGAGCCCGATATTGACCCCGATAGCGCACCTGTTTTTCTTCACGGCCGACTCGGTCCAGCTCCCGATCGATAGCGAGGTCCAATGGATCCCCAGAGAGGCCCTGCTGACCTTGGGCTTCGATGGCTGGGAAATGAGCCAAAAAGGCGCAGAACAGCCCCAAAAGCACGCGCTGAGAGATTCTGAGAGTTCCTCGAAGGTCGATTTTATGCATGACTCCATCAGACGGAAGAACCGTGGAGAGGTCAAGCACTCGCCTCGAAGAGCCCGCTCTCGGCAGGGCCCGGCTACTGGCAGATCGTCAGGCGACCGTTGCAACTCTCGGTGAGCATTTGGAAATACTGAAGGCCCAGTTCCTGGTTTCCAACATACACCGCATCAATGGGGGTATGTTCCCAGTTGGCATTCTGAATATCACCGATGGACTGCTCAAGATCGACCTCACCATAACAGTATGGGACCCCATCTCCGACGAAGATCAGGCGCGTGGAATCAGTCTGGCGAGTGCGGGAAATTTCCAGCCCGGTGATCGCTGCCACAGTCAGGCACGTCGCACCCTCTGCAATCAACCCGTTACACCAGGAGATCGCCGCATTCTTGCGCGAGGGAGTGGCCATGCGACTGACCATATCGAAGGGATAAAGGTTGTTGTCAAAAGCGAGGGCACTGAAAGAACTGGTTCGGCTGAGGGACGTCACCGCCTGGGAAAACTCCATCTTCAACTGATCGATCAGTTCACCACCGGTTTCGTCGCCCATGCTGCCTGATATATCCAGGACCCAAACAAAGTTGTCTCCCTCGTGATCATGGCCATAGAAGTGGATCAGATCAGGCGCCTCTTGCTCCTCCTCTTCAGCATGGGTCGCCCCGCCTGAAGGGAGATCGAGAGGCCTGCGAGCAGCCCCGGCACCATCTCCAACCGGAGCGGAGAAAACCAGCGGAGAACACAGAACACTGAACATCAAAAACGTGAAGAGTCTCGGGGCGGGAATCGGGATAGGACCCATAACTTGTTTAATTACAGACTCTTGCATCGCTCGCCCCTTTACGCTGCCTCCGTCAATCTACACGAAAACGGCCTGAATTACACGGGCTCTTTTCAATTCGCTTATCAAATCTTTACAATTGTAGGCCAAGGGGACAACCCCGCTTCAGGGGAAAGAGGCAAGAGAATCAGGGAATCAGCGATCCACCCGCTGGAGTAAAGCGGCGTAGCCGCCATCACCCCCCAGGTCACCGGGAAGCACTTCCATCTCTTCAACAAGACGGATCTCCGTGTTCTGCTCAAGCACCCGGCGAATCACATCCTGATTCTCCTGAGGTTCAACCGAACAGGTGGAATACAAAAGATGCCCTCCCCTTCGAAGATGACGAATCGCCGTCTTCAGGAGACCGGACTGCAATTGCTCCAACTCGGAAATTTCATCGGGACGAAAACGCCAGCGTGCATCCTGTCTTCGATTGAGCACGCCACTGTTGGAGCAAGGGGCATCGACGAGAATCTGATTGAAGGAATCATCAAATCGCAGATTAGTGGGATCCTTTGGCACTTCTGAAAACTCGGTCTGGTGCAGATCGAGCAGGTTGAGACGGTCCAGATTTTCGCGAATCAGCTGCAGTTTCTCCTGCGAGACATCGCAGGCGAGCGCCTTGCGGATGCCTCCACGGTCGAGAAGGGTGGCCAGCTTGCCGCCGGGAGCACTGCACAGATCGAGGAGTTCCACATCCTGGCCCTTCGGCATGCGCAGGGCGAGGCGGCGAGCGGTCAGATCCTGAACCCAAAAATCGCCCTGGGTGAACCCTGGAATCCGTTCGATGCGACCGCCTCCGAGAACCTCGATGGTTCGTGGTGCCCCTCGAGCAATCCGAGCCTCTTGGTCGATCGTCGACATCATACGAATTTGGTGTTCAGGGTCTCTGGAGCCTCGAAGAGCGATAAACAACGGTGGGGCTTCATTGTTGCGCTGCAGCATCTCGACGACCCGATCCTCCTGGTAACGTTCGAGCCAGCGTCGGATCAGCTCAGGGGGATGACTGAACTGCAATCCCCTGCGCAAGATGCGCCCCTTCGATCCGGAAGGGAGTCGCAGATCCTTGACTCGTACCCAACCGTCTCGGGTTCTGACCGCGTCTCCTGGATCGCCGAGATCTTCATCAGTATGTTCGAGACCATCGCAGGCACTGCGTAAAACGGCATTGATGTAGCCGCTTTCCGCTTTTGGATTCCTTCTCTCCGGCGGATCTCCAACGACTTCAGGAAGATAACGAGCAACCTCTCGCCAACCGTCAACGGTGGCAGAGACCGCCGCATGAGCGGCTGTTTTCAGGTAGACCCGTTGGTAGATGCCGATGGCGATGGCAGAACGAACCGTGCGTTCCGCTTCAGTGAACGCGCGATCCATAAAGTGATCGGCGAGGTGACGAACCGTCCCGCGCATACGAACGCTGCCGTAACACAACTCGACGAGAAAGCGACGATCAGAATCGGCAAGACCGGTGTACTCCAGATACTCCCCCAGCAAAGACTCCATCGGTGCTGAGGAGGATTGCTCCCACAAAGTCAGCAGGTGAATCGCCGCAGCCCGAGCGCTGAAAACCTCGCCACCGCGATGACCACTTCCCTGTAACAGGGGTGCGGTATACGGCGGCTCGAGAATCTCCTCGACCTCGGGTTCATCCTCCCGTGGATCCTCACGTGGGTCCTTCCGTGCTTCCTTACGAAAATCACGCTTCGGATCACGCTGAGAACCCCGTGAATCCTCCGGTGAAGGGCCCTTTGCAGACCTGTGGCCAGTTTTACTTCTATGGCCCGTCATCGCCCACTCTCACCCTTCGTCTGCTGCGGTGGATCAAGGAAACTATCCCCAGGCGCAATTTTTAAGCCCCGAAGAAACTCGACCGCCTGCAGCGGCTTTTTGCCGGCTCTTTGTAATCGCTCGATGCGGATCAAGCCGTGTCCACATACAACTACGATACCTTCTTCCGAAACTTCCACCACCGTCCCTGGTGATTCAACGGCCGATTCCTGGCGATCAGAGGAAGATTCCAAAGCCGCAGCCTGGTGCAAGATGAGGGTCTCTGAAGCCTCATCCGCCATTTGCGCTGGAGACCACAAACTGCGCGTTTTTGGCCACGGCTGGAGGGCTCGGATCTGCCGATCGATGTGATCTGCAGATTCACCCCATTGGATCCAACCCTCTGACTTCTCAACCTTCGGCGCAAAAGTGGCCAGGGCATCATCCTGATCCAGGAGGGGAGGCTGCCCCGATTGCAACGCTGCCAAGTTGTCGATCAACAGATCCGCCGCACGCTCACTCAGATATTCCTCCGCTTGATCCGCGGTGACGTTTTCCGGTGGAGCCCAGCGATGAACTGCCACGACAGGGCCGGCGTCGAGGGCCGGAACCATGCGGTAAAGGGAAACGCCGATCTCCTCGTCGCCGGCCAGCAGAGCCCTGACGATCGGGGCAGCACCACGCCAGCGGGGAAGAATCGATCCGTGCAAATTGAAACACCCCAGCGGCACTCCCTCGAGAAATGAACGTCCGAGGATCAGCCGAATATCTGCAGTCATCACCAGTTCTGCCCCGGTGAGTTGTAAAAACTCACGGCCCGATTTGCCCTTCAGGCGATCGGTTTCAAAGATCTCTAAGCCGCTCTCAAGGGCTGCCTTTTTGAGGGGACATGGGGCCAACTTGCGTTGGCGCCCCTGCGGAGCGTCAGGAACAGTACCGACAACGAGGTCTGGCCAAACCTCTTGGAGCCTGCGCAAAGCAGGGATGCCAAAAGGTCCAGAACCGAGGAAGAGGCCCCGCATCTGCTCACTCCTCCGACCGAAGATGAACCATCAGCGGATCAGAGCTATTGACCTGAACCAGGTTGAGTTGGTGCAAGCGCGCCAATTCCAGAAGCGCGAGGAAGGTGCTGATCGCTCCGGACATTCCGCGTTCGACGGGGAACAGATCCTCAAAGGGTACCGATTGGCCCGGCCGTGACTTCAATGTGTTGAGGATCTCCCCCATCGATTGTTCGACAGGAACTTCCTCACCTTGGATGACACTGAATGCACTGCGCTCACGAAGCATGTCGAGAACCCGCTGAAATGCTGCCGACAGATCGAGGGCTGAAGCCTCCGAAAGATCGAGGGTCCCCGGAGGCGGCGGCGGCATACCATCCTGAACCCGCTCGTAGCCAAGGGAACGCCGCCGATGGGCTTCTTGTAGTAGCAGCGCCCGCTCCTTGAAATCACGGTATTCCAGCAACTGCTCGACCAAGTTTTTGCGCGGATCTTCAAGCTCTTCTTCGAGAAGATCATCCTCCTCATCGAGGAGCTGAGGTGAAAGCATTCGCGCCTTGATCTCAATCAGACGGGCAGACATCACCAGGTAATCGCCGGTGGTTCGTAGATCGAGCTGCCCGCGCTCTCGGGCCTCGTGGACATGCTCAAGAAACTGCTCGAGAACCGACGCGATGGGAATATAGAGAATGTCGATCTCGTTCTTGTGAATCAGGTAAAGCAGCAACTCAAGGGGGCCAGAATACTCTTCTAGCTGGGCGCAGAACCCATCTTCCCAGGGTGCAGAATCAGGCGCGGAATCGGGAGAATCAGACTCGCCGCTGACCTGCTCGTCCGGGGTGTCTGCTTCCGCTTCGTCGTGCTCTTCCAACGTCATTCTCTCTGCTTTCATCGCGCCTCTCCTGTTTGCTGCCCGAGCCGAATCAACGCCTCCAGGCTGCCACAACCCACTGCAGGATATCAGAAGCAGAGGCGAAGGGTGCAGGAAGGCTAGAATTCTGACTTGCCCACCGAAGATCGCAGGCCAGACTATGTTCATGATGAGCGTACGACCCGATCACTTCCCCACCACCCGACCCCGGCTTCTCGCCCTCGACGTCGATGGTGTCCTCACCGACAACACGGTGACGATTCACTCCGATGGCAACGAGTCGAAAGGCTTCTTCATCCCTGATGGTGCCGGCATCCGCCGTTTGCTCGACAACGGCATCGCCGTCGTTTGGATCTCCGGGCGCCCGAGTGGCAGCACCGACCTTAGAGCCCAAGAGCTGGGAATCACCTCTTTGCACACTGGGATCCGCGATAAGGCAGATTGCTTACGTGTGGTCCTCGAAGAGCTGGGGATCCGTGCTGAAGAGACGATCTACATCGGCGACGACCTCATCGATCTGCCCGCATTTGCAGTGGCCGGATTCTCTGTAGCACCCGCGGATGCGACCGCCGAAGTGCGCGAATCTGCAGACCTCGTCACCGCGCAAAAAGGCGGATTTGGCGCTGTCAGGCAAGTTTGCGACTGGATCCTGTCCCTGCCGGAAAGCCCTGCATGAAGCGATTATCCTTCTTTCTTGGCATCTTCTCCGTCGGCCTCGTCGCCTTCCTTGCGCTGACCGGCCAGTTCGGAGGTAAAGATACAGATGGCGAATTCGCCGATACTGAAGAAGTCGATCTCGAGCCGGTTGAACAGAACCGCATGTCCTACCGCTCTTACGATTTGATTCGCGGACGTCTTCGCTTTCTTCTCAAAGGCCACATGGACAACTCTTCGGGAGTCGTTCTTTCAGCAGAAAACCTTGTCAGCCAAACCACGCTCATCGATGCCGTCATCGAGCTGCCCGTCTACTTCGGTGATGAACAAGAAGCGGATGAAAACATCCTGCTCGAAGCAGACCGAGTCGTCACCGATCAAAACTCCGAGAACGCACGCGTTGAGGGAGAGCTCCTCGCCATCGGTGCTGGAGGTTCTCCAAGGCTTGAAACCCGAGACATCGAAATCCGCTGGAAAGATGGCGCAGACGTCAGTCTAGAAGGTCGTTCCCCTGTTCGTATGATATGGCCAGAACTAGAGTTACGTGGAAATTCAGGCTTCCGTGGAAACGTCGGATCAAGTTCAGGTTTGGAGCAATTTACCCTCTCGCCACCGATCTTGATGGGCCTCACCGCCGACGGTAGCGGCCCCTTCATCGAGGGCTCCGGAGAGAACTCCGATGACCAAGTGCGCATCCTTTGCCAAGGTCCACTGGTGCTCGAAAGAGATGGTCGTAACGCGCGCTTCGATGGGGGTGTGAAAATTTTTGAAGTCGCTAGCAGTGCAAACTTGGATCCACAAATCGAAGTGCCACTGAGACACATCGCAACCGACTATCTCGATATGGAACTCGACCCTGTCAGTCGTCGGTTGATGAGCATCCGTTCGCAAGCTCGAGAAAACCCGATCACCGTTTTCGTCGATGAAGAAACGCGTATCGAAGGTAGCGAGCTGAAATGGAATGAAGGCTCCGACCATGTCGAGCTCACTGGCGATGTCGTCATCGTCCATCCTGCAGGTCGGTTTTCAGCAGCCCGGGCGCGAGTTCAAACCGGCGCTTCCCGCTGCATTTTAGAGGGCGGAATTAGCGGTTCTCTACAAGGCCCAGCAACCGGCTCAGCAGATCGCTTGGGGCCCGAAGGTGGCCAGAAATGGGCAGTATCAGCCGAAACAGCCACTTTTGACTTTGGTGACGGCAGTCTGGAAACCTTGCGGGCCATCGGCAAATTGGGGCAACCGGTGGTCGTCAAAGAACAGCGCGAAAAGGGCGCCGCCATCTACGGTGATGCTTTGATTTGGAACGCCCCAAAGAAGCAGTTGGAAATCGTTTCCGGAGAGCGCAGCAGGGCCACCTTCTCCGAAGGAGAGAATCGCATCTCGGCTGATACGGTGGCGTTCATCGACAACTCACCGAGGCTCACTTTTCTCGGGGAAGTCGATGCGGCATTGGTAGAGTGGCCCCAAGGACCGACTCAAAAATCAAGTGACTGGTTGGGTCCCGACTCTTCGGGAAGAGTGAATGCCGCCGAATTGGTTCTCACATGGGATGCCCGACAGCGACTTGAAAGCCTCCAAGCGACCGGGGACCAAGAACCGATCCGCATGCAAATTGAAGGCAGTGACACCCTCACAGTGAATGCAGAAAATCTGCTCTGGAGGGGTCAGGATGGACTCCTTGAATTGACTGGCTCCGGAAGACAGCAGATCTTGATGGGTGAGCGCATCCGCCTGACCGCCAACGCTCTGGAGCTCTCTTCATTGGAGGGCCAAGCCCGCGGAAAAGGGGCCGTAGATGGCGTTCTACGGGGCCCTGAGGGGGAATCCGGCCTCAATGAGCTAGCTCTGGAATGCTCTGAAGTCGTCGTCCAATTTGACCAGATCGAACCCACTGATGAGGCCGAGCTAGACACCCCCCGCTGGGGAGAGATCTCCGCAGCTCGAGCCCTTGGTAGCGACTCTCGCCCCGTGAAAATCGTCCATCAAAACCTGCGCGCTGAAGGCCGAGAGTTTTTGTGGGACGTCGGCGAAAACAGATTCCGCTTTCAAGGACCCGGTAAACAACGCGTCGAAGTTTCCTCTGCTGAAAAATCACCCGGCTCCATCGAAGCGAATGCCATCACCATCGATCGCAACGAATCGACCGTCTCCCTCAATGGAGATGCGAAAGCGCAGATCTACCTCGCAAGCCAACCGGGAAAACAGGGCGAACTCTCAGAGCAGCCGATGGCATGGCAGCTCGATGCGAAAAACATCACGGCGGAAGTCGATTTCGAGAGTGAACCCCCATCGCTGAAGGCGGTGACAGGAAGCGGCGGAATCACTTTGGCACAGCCTCAGAATGCCCTCGAATTCCGCGGAGATGTGTTCAACTGGGATATCGCCCAGCAACGCCTGAGCCTCTCCTCCGGAGACGGCCAAGGCCTTCAAACCTTCCATAGAGGGGACGATCCCAAAGACGAAATCGTCGCCAGGGAGGTCGTCTTGGTGAGAACCACCGACCCGGGAAAAAACTCTTCAGAGCGTCTAGAAGCACTCCTTTCTTCGGTTTTGAGCGCAGTGATCCATCTTGAAGGAGATCGCCGTGACACCCCGGGTAAGGTGGATCTCAGGTCCGATGAGTTGCTTCTGGTACTGCGAGAAGATGCCAATGATCCGACGATTCGAGCGCACGAAGCACTCGCCTGGGGATCGGTCGATCTTCGCGGCGGGCCCTACCGAATCCTCTCTGAGAGAGCTCGCATCCTGGCTCGCAATCGCACCGTCGAACTGACCGGAAGTCGCAGGCAGCAAGTTCAGGTCTTCCGCGATGGTGTTTCCAGTCTCCCCCCATCCCGCGCCGTTAAGTTGACGCAGAGGAGAAATGGCTACCGTGTCGAATCGCTCCCAAGCGCTGGGGGCTGGTCTCTTCGAGAGATCGAATCGAGCCTCGGACGCATGGGTCGCCTCGACCGCCGACCGGGACCTTGATAAGACCTGAACAGGTGACTTTTCATAAAGATATCTGCGCCTATGATGCGGAGTTCCATCGCAGTTCCAGGAAGAGGTTTTCCATGACCCCGCCGTGTTCATCGATTGCTGCTCATCTGCTGCATTTAAGCCTCAGAGTGCTTTTATTGCTGCTTCTACCCATCTCGACAGGCTGTTCTGGAACCGAGGAGAGGCTCGCCCCAGAGGTCGATCTCGGGGAATCACGATTGCTCATCGTCCCCTTTCAAGAGAAGGGCAGATCGGTTTCTGCATTGCGTTGGCACTACGAATCCGAAGAAGGCATCCGCCTCGCTCAAAACCTCGAAATGCAGATGAGTAGTGACTGCCCCCCCATCACACCACTGTCTGATCGCGGTGTGGAAGATCTGGTTTTTCATACCGACAGCGATGAAGTTCCATGGGATGTTGTTGGTCGAGAAGTCGATGCCACTCACGTGCTCACCGGACGCATCGAAAGTATTCGCTTCAGTGACCCGCGGACGCCAGGAATGTTGCAAGGAAGATTCGTCGTTCGCTGGTGGGTATTCCGAGTCAGCGATGGCACTCGCGTCACCTCCAAAGAGTTCCGAGTTCGTGTTCCGGAAGATCCGGAATCAGGGAAGATCTACGTCTCCTTTGAATCCTCTGAAAGAGAGCTGATGGCCGCCCTAAGGGCCCAGATGTCCCAATTGATCACACTCTCTCTGTGTGGCGCAGAGGCCGAATAACGCCCAAATTATCGGTTTTCGTAGCCTTTGCTGATCTTGCCCGTAGGATTGCCTAGGGGCTATAATAGAGCTCTAAATCAGTCGATAGATCCATCGACAGCAACCGGCTTGCTGACCTTTTGCGAATGACGATTGAAATCGATTCTTTGAAGTCGTTCTTTGAGTGATTGAGTTTGGGATCTGCGCTGTTTTTTTTGGAGGAACCGATGCTTGCACTGACTCAAAATTTTGTCCAACTCGATCTCATTCAACTTGCCTGGACTCCAGGCCCAGTCGAGCTTGTCGTGATCTTGGTGGTCGCACTGTTGCTATTTGGCAGCCGCTTGCCGAACGTTATGCGCAACATGGGTCGCGGCATCACCGAGTTCAAAAGAGGCATCAAGGATTCCAGCAACGAGCTTAAGCAAACGATCGAAAACGACGACGACGACCCGCCGAGGGATGATTCATCACAATCCTGAGTCTCATTTCGACTTGCTCAATCGATAAAGAATCTTCACCCAGCTGCCCCGCAACGGCTTTAATTTTCGCGCTTCAATTCTGCTTGGATCGAGTCGATGATCCCGCTTTATACCTGCAAATTCGTGCCTGCTAATAAGCTTCTACACACTCGGGGCTGACGTCATAAGTATTTACAATATAAGGACTTACGCTAACGCCCATCCGCCAGGCGCTGCGCCAAAAACTCGGGCAAGCCTGATTCGAGAATCTTCGCTTGGACCGCTTCGATGTCGTAAGGAATTCGATGTCTCTGCACCATTCCTTGCTCCGGGTCAAAGATGACCACCGAGGCATCCGGATTGCCATCTCGCGGCTGACCCACACTCCCAACGTTCACGATGGCCTGGTTGCCAAAGTCGAGCAGCAACTCGTCCTCAGTCGAGTAGTCGATGACATCGCTGAGTAGAAATGTGATGGGCACGTGGGAGTGACCGATGAATCCCACCGGCGTTTTGAGTTGCTGGAAGGAGAGGTGGGCCTCCCAGCTGGTTTGGATGTAGTCGAAGAGATCGGGCTGATCGAGGCTGCCATGCACCAAAGTCAAAGGGTCCTCGACGTGAGTCAGGGGCCAGCTTCGCAAGACTTCGAGCTCAGCCTTTGACAAGGCATCGCGAGTCCAATGAGTGGCATGCCTGGCCACGGGATTGAAGTAATCCAAATCGAGAAGACCAAGGACGGCATGTTCATGATTTCCGGCAACGACGATTTCGCAGCGTTCTTGGATCAACCCAAGGCACTTGGAAGGATCAGGTCCATACCCCACCACATCTCCAAGACATAACACTCGATCCACCGATTGGCCATCCAAGAAGGCATACACCGCCTCCAGGGCTTCGAGATTCGCATGAATGTCTGAGATGATCGCGATTCGCACTTCCCCTACTCCTTGTCAGTTACATGTTAACCCCAAGTCGCCTCGACCGGAACAAATCCTGGAAACTCTGCGATTGTTCCACGTGGAACAATCCGCTTGTATCCCCAGAAACGAAATTGTTCTACGTGGAACAATTTTAGATCGAGCCACTCTGGGAGCTTGATCCCCACCGTTCCGCGGATAGTCTCATGGGCTAGTCCGATCAGAGGGGAACTCAGGGAATGGCACGAATCATCGCTGTCACCAGTCAAAAAGGTGGCGTCGGCAAAACCACGACCGCTATCAACCTTGCCGCCTACCTGGCACAAGCAGGGTCCCGGGTTCTCCTGGTAGACCTCGACCCCCAAAGCAATGCAACGAGCGGCCTTGGCCTGGAGGGGCCCGAGAAATCACTCCTGCCGGACATCCTCGATGGTCGCCTCGCGTGGCACAGAGCCTGCCAGCAAACCGCCATGGAGGGCCTCCTATGCCTTCCCAGCTCACTGCACTTGCAAGTCCCCATCGACGAAAGACAAGCCCGAGGAACGGGAGTCACGACCCTCCGCGAAGAATGGTCGTCCACCCACGAAGAGGCTCCCGATTTCGTGATCCTCGACTGCCCCCCCAGCCTTGGACCGATGACAGACCTCGCCCTTGGCCTGGCGGATTCAGTCCTCATCCCGGTTCAATGTGAGTACTTTGCCATGGAGGGCCTCGCCCAGGTACTGGCGCGAGTTCGTCAAGCAGAGCAAGATCTACAGCGGGAGATTGAGATCCAGGGACTGGTCCTAACCCTCTACAGCCCCGAGGTGGAGCTGTGCCTGGATGTCGCCCAGGAAGTCAAAAGGTTCTTCCCTAAGGAAACCCTGGAGACCCCCATTTTAAGAGATTCGACCCTGGCCGAAGCCACAAGCCACGGCCAACCGATCCCCCTGTATGACTCGCGCTCCCCCGGAGCCTGGTCCTACATGAACTTGGCAAAGGAGATCCTGAGACATGAATCGCAAACTCGGACGCGGGCTTGATGCCCTGATTCGCAGGTCGGAACAAACTCCGCCTCCCCCAGCGGCTGCCGTGGATAGCAGCGCTGAAGACGCCTCATCCACAAAGGGACTTGAAATTCGCTTCGTCTCTCCGGATGAGATCCACGCCAATCCAGACCAGCCCCGCAGCGTCTTCGACCCCCATGCCATCGACGAGCTCTCCCGCTCCGTGGCTGCCGACGGCATTCTGCAACCCCTGGTGGTTCGCCTACGCCCACAGGGTGGCTACGAGCTGATCGCCGGAGAACGCCGGCTGCGCGCCTCCCGAGTAGCTGAGTTGAAGGAGATCCCTGTCATCGTCCGCGAGATTGAAAATGATCGCATGCTCGCTCTTGCACTGACTGAGAACTTGCAGCGGGAAGATCTCAACCCCATCGAGCTGGCTCGTGCTTACCAAGCCCTTCAAGAGTCCTTCGACTGGACCCAGGAGCAACTCGCTGAAAATGTGCAAAAGAAACGCTCCAGTGTTGCCAACACTCTTCGCTTCCTCGAGCTCGATCGGGAAATCCAGCAAAGCTTGATGGATCGCAAAATTTCCTCAGGCCATGCCAAGATTTTGCTCGGCGTCCAAAGTCGGCAAGAGCGCAAAGAATGGCACCAAAAATTACTGTCCAACAACTGGACAGTGCGCGACTTGGACAACTCTATCCGTGGGGATGATTCCCACGAATCCACCCCATCAGCGCACCCTACAAAGGCCAAAAGCAAGCCCGATGCCGCCTCGACCCACGTCAAAGAGGAAGAGGAGCGACTTGGGCAATTTTTAGGGACAAAGGTTTCAGTCGTCCAAACAGATCGAAAAGGCCGTGGAAAGATCACCATCGACTTCTTCTCCACTGAGGATTACGAGCGCGTCACCGACCTCATCGTCAAAAAATCTTGAGTGTTGGGTGGCCGAGATCAGCGGGGGGATGGAATCCTTTTACGGCTTCCTCTTCCCGCCGCCGATAGCCATCCGGAGCACTCATAATGCTACTGCTGACAAGCTTAATCGTGACGATCTCAATTCTCTCGTGGGCCATCGGTCAACTTCGAGGAGACCTGTTATCCCGCGGCGTGATGAAATGCATCCTCTTCCCAGCCCTGATCCCCGATCTCTTAGCACGCACCTTGACCTGCCTGGCGACCGCAACTCCGATCAATGGAATGTCTCCATGGAGAGACGGTGAACCGCTCCTCCTCGAAGGAGATTGCCGAGTCCAAAGACTCGCACTGCCCCTTGGCAGCTTCTTAAGACTCTCTGCCTTGGTGGGGGCGAGCCTCTTTTGCGTCCTAAAATTTCCACAGTTGAGCGCAGTGGTTCCAAGCCCAGAATCCCTCGAATTCGCCGCCCAGAGGGGGCCTGGAGCGTTTTTCCACTCTCTGGGTAACTCCTTCTCAGGGGTCGCAACTCTCGACATGCCAGCTCTTTTGGTGGTCGTTGCTCTTGCTGCGATGGTTCTCGCTGCCGGGCTTCGAACCAGAGAAGCGATGGCGGGTGCACTTGCCGGAGTCGGTGTAGTCGGCGTGTTCTTCTTTGCCGAATGGATCGGTTTTCGACTCGGCGTCTTCAGCAACGGCTGGTTTTTACAGCGCTTCTACGAAGCGGAATTTGGCAAAGCATTGATCGTGCTCACGCTACTTTCTTTACTAGTCACCGGCACATTGATGCTGCTTTATGCGGTGCCTGCATCCGTCGGCAGACTGCGCCCCAGACCCGTCTCTACACGCGGACACGTTTTAACACAAAGCTAGTCATATAAAGCACTTACAGCTTGCCCTCAAGGCCTCAGGAAGCCCGACTACAAGCCCATCGGCGAGCCGAAAACTTCGATCAAAATAGGTCGTGGGCATGGGGGAGTTCTGCCCGCTTTCCTTGCTGTAGCAGTGGCAACTCGCCTATGATGGGAAGCACCCCTTAAAGGGGGCAGATCCCGGAGGCCCACCATGTTTGCACGATCTCTGCGCAACTCTGCAGTGCCCTTTTCCACTGCGTTTCTCTTTGCCGTTGTGGTGCTGCTGATCACTCCAGCCACCCACGCATTGGAGATGAAAAATAATCCCGTCAGCGATGAAGAGCGCATCTTTGAATCGGGAGAGATTCGTAAACTGAGCCTCTCCGAGGCGATCCAACTCGCCCTCGAACACAACCTAGGCTTACAAGTTCAGCGCGTTTCTCAGGGTAGGGCCTACCTCGATCCGCTCATCGCGGAAGCGGCATTCGACCCCCTTTTCAGCACCGGGTTTTCCCTCAGCGAATCAGAAACAACGTCGACCAGCATCATCGATGGAGCCGAAGTCGGAGAGACCTCAAATCGCTCCAATGACAGCTATTTCATGGGGCTTTCCGGCTTGATGCGATACGGCACCAGTTGGCAATTCCGCCTCAATGGCAACCGCTCTGAAACCACCTCCAGCAGTCCTTTCTTCCTACCTTTGAACTATCGCAGTGGGGTCGAGTTATCACTGACCCAGCCTCTTCTTCGCGGCCGCGGCAAGGAAATTACCGAAACCAATCTACGCGTAGCTTTGCGCAATGCTGAGTCTTCAAAGTTGGCGACTGTGAGATCGATGGAAACTACGGTGGCCAGCGTTGAAAGCAGCTACTGGGATCTCGTCTACGCGCGCCGCAACGTCGAGGTTCAGAGGAGTGCACTGCAAGAAGCACAGGAGCTTTTAGACCTCAATCGTCGTCGCCTCGAAGTACAATTGGGAACACGACTCGACGTCATCAGCGCCGAGGCAAATGTGGCCACCCAGCAATCCAGCATCATCGCCGCCCTCAACATCCTGCGTGATCTCCAGGACATCCTTCTCGACAGCATCAATGCCCCTGAATTTCGCCGCTCGGTAGGAGCTCCGTCTCTGCTCAAGGATGTGGAGATCATTCCCACTTCTGCACTCAATCCGACTCAGTTCACACCTGAGATGGAGGCGGTCGTCGAAGAGGCGCTCGTCCGTCGGTTGGAGCTGGCCCAAAGTGATCTACAGATCGCTAGCAGCAAAGACCTGCTGAGGGTCAGAGAGAACGATTTGCTGCCCACCCTCGATTTGACCGGCAGCTTCAGCCAACCGGGGAATGGCCTCAGTTTCAGCGAATCCTGGTCCAATGTGGGGGACGACTACTCTTGGAGCGCCGGGCTCAACTTGCAGATCCCGCTGGGGCAAAGGGCCGCCAAAAACCGCCAAATGCAAGCCCGGGAAGATTTGAGGCTGGCTCAGCTCAACAAGGACCAGCTCTCCAATGGCATCATTCTAGAAGTCACCCGCGCGGTCCGAGAACTGGAGAGCGCACGCCAGGCCGTCGAAACAACCCAGGCAGCGACACGCTTGCGCCGCGAAGAGCTCGATGGGGAAACCCGTCGCCTCGAGGCAGGAGTCTCCACCGCCTACCAAGTCTTGCAGGTGCAGAACAGTTTGCTCTCCGCCCAAGTCCAGGAACTGCAAGCGCAGATCCGCGTGCGCAAAGCGATCACCGGCTATCGCAATGCCACCGGGACGATCTTGAAGGATTACGGCATTCAACTGGAGGACCTGCTGCAACCAGGCCCATTGAGATAATTCTTCAGAGATCATCTTCTGAGATCGCCCGATAGAGCCTGAAGACCTTGCAAACGTGCCCTGAGTGTCAGAACTGCCACTTGTGACTCAGGTCCTTCGCGCTTCATCACGGTCCCAACTCACCATAAGATGAGACCTGTATTATTCGACTGTTTATCCCGGAATAGGGACCAGGGTCACCTTTTATATTCTCGACCCAAATTGGTTTTCATTCCGAACGTTATTCAACCTGAAAGGGTCTTCGCCGAAAACGGCAAAGATCTGACCTATGGACGTGTGATGAAACTCACCGAGACATTATTTATCTCGCTCGTAACCACCTGCCTGTTGCTTCCGGCGGCTACCTCAGCGCAAGAGTTCTATCTTGAGCTAGAAGCCAGCTCATCCCTTGGTGCAGCGGGAGGTGGCATCAACACCCTCATCCTCTCCCAGGCGCAAGGCGCCTCCGACGGATTTGTCCAAGGTGAAGACGAATACAGCACACCGCCAGCGAACAACTCTGCATTCCATTCCTGGATCAGCATCGATGGCCAAGAATGGAAAACCTGTCGGCGTTCTCCTTCGAATACAGATTTGGTTTGCGTCATCGGCCTGAACTTCTACCAAACCAATCCTATCTTATTGCAGTGGAATTCCGCCGATCTCCCCAATTCAGGGAGCTTTACCCTAGAAGACGCCTTCGGTGGGGGAGTTCTATTCATCAACCTCAAGGAACAGGATTCCATCCTCATCGACAATATCGCCCTGACGAATCTGGTACTGCGGATCACCCCCCCGATTCAGCAGAACTTCATGCGCGGAGACGTCAATGTTGATAGCTCCTTCAACATGTCGGATGTGATTACCAGCTTAGGAAATCTGTTTCAGCCAGACACGGTCAGCCCCATCCTTTGCCGCAAAGCTGCAGATGTGAATGACGATGGAGGCTTCAATCTGAGTGACCCCATCTACGGGCTATACTTCCTCTTCAATGGCGGCCCAGCGCCCGTGACTCCCTTCCCTGAATGTTCCCAAGATCTGACGCCAGACCCCCTCGACTGCGCTCAATCCTGCCTGTAATCCCGGGCAATTACTTCCATTTACATCATTAACGTATACTCCCGGATCCCCAGAATTCGTTTCTCTGCAAGCTAGGGGCCCCACGCGAGAATACAAGCATGCAACAGACGGTCGACAGGCCACAGTCACCATTTGTTTATATTTTTATATACGTATCTCTTTGTATTTTTGGTAAGCGCTACATGTTTACGAAATAACCATGAGATTCAAGGGCTAACTTCGCCCAAATTGCGCTCTTATCGCTGCTTTAGACCCTCGATAAGGCGGTGAGGATCCCTGGAAACACTACCTCGATCGTCGGGAACCTTGAGCTCTTTTGCGAGCCTCTCCAGCTCAGCCGCTAGATCTTTGCGGATGTGCGAGAGTTCCTCATCGTCGATGCGATTGACCATCTCATGGGGATCTTCTTTGAGGTCGTACAGCTCCCACTCATCGAGATTATAGAAGTGAATCAGCTTGTAGCGACCGGTGGCCACTCCCCGATGCCTACGAACCATATGGGCGGTTTTTCGATCCGGATGATACTCGTAATACTGGTAGTAGTGGCTCTTACGGACCGGAACGTCCTCTCCCTGAAGCAGCGGCTTTAGGCTAATTCCCTGCATCTGCTGCACTTCCTCACGGTTTTCGGAGAATCCTGCAATATCGAGGAATGTCTGCGCGTAATCGACGTTGCTGACCAGTTGATCATTCACCTGCCCCGGATCCGTCACCCCTGGCCAACGCACGATCAGCGGCGTGCGATAACACTCCTCATACATAAAGCGCTTATCGAACCACCCATGCTCCCCGAGGAAAAACCCCTGATCCGATGAATAGATGACGATGGTGCCACGACTTAAATCGAGTTCATCGAGGGTCTCCAATAAGCGACCGATATTTTCATCGACCGCACGGATACAGCGCAGGTAATCCTTGAGGTAGCGTTGATACTTCCAACGAACGATCTCCTCCTCGCTCATCTCCGCCTTCTTTTGTTGAAATGCGGCATTCCTGGGTTCATAGGCCGCATCCCACAACTTCTGCTGATCAGCGTTAAAGCGTCCTTGAGGAGCCAATTTAAGATCGTGGGGGGTCAGCGTGGTGGCGATCTCCATATCCTGAATATGGGCGGCAGTCCCCCGCGTCGAGTAATCGTCAAAGAGATTCGAAGGCTCCGCTATCTCGATATCCGCAAACAGATCCAGATGTCGCGGCGCCGGTTGCCAATGCCGATGGGGTGCCTTGTGTTGAACCATCGCCATAAATGGGCCAGATCCTTCTTCCCGCCCCTTCAACCAATCGATGGCCAAATCGGTGATCACATCGGTAGTGTAACCCTCATGAAGCCGCTCACCGAAACCCTGTTTCGAATCGTCCGGGAAACGCATCTTCGGGTTGTAGTAGGGGCCCTGGCCAATCAGTCGTTCGTAGTGATCAAAACCTGTCGGCTCCGACTTCAAATGCCACTTTCCGAAGAGCGCCGTCTGATATCCCTGTTCCTGAAGCAATTTGGGGAAGGTCACCTGTGCACCATCGAAACGCTCCGCATTGGTGAGCACCCCATTCAGATGGCTGTACTTGCCGGTCAGGATGACTGCCCGACTCGGTGCGCAAATCGAATTGGTCACCGCGCAACGGGAAAAGCGCATCCCCTCTGCCGCCAGCTGATCGAGGTGCGGGGTGTTATCGCCAGGAAAACGGCTGCCATAGGCACCGATGGCATGGGAGGCGTGATCATCGGTAAAGATAAACAGGATATTGGGAGTGGTCGCTTCCACCTCCCTTTGCTGCGGACTGCCGGCACAACTGGCCAGCAACAACAGCCCTGCTACAAGGGTTCCAACCATCGTCCGCATCACACACCTCCGATCAAAACGGCAAACACACCGCTCTGATCATCAGTCATGAGGAACCGACCTCAACCCCTCAGCAGGTCTGGCAACAGGGGCCCGGACGCAGCAGCCGACACAGCGTGACCGCCACCAAACCACCGGCAAATGGACCCACAAAGTAGATCCACAGCGAGGCCAGCTCGCCGGAAACCAGCGCCGGACCAAAACTGCGCGCCGGATTCATCGAAGCCCCGCTCAAGGATCCGGCAAGGGCCACCTCCACCGTGACCGTTAGACCGATGACCACGGCGGGGATCGGCCCCTTCGCCCAATCCTGATCGATGATCCAGAAGATCACGCCGACGAGAATGGCGGTCAGCAATACTTCCATCCACAAGCTGCCGATCAACCCCAAGCTTCCCGGCTGATGAGCACCAATAGAGGGGGCCTCAGCAAAAATCTGCCGCATCACCACACTCGCCAGCACAGCCCCGAAAAACTGGGCAATCAGGTAACCGGGCAGCTTTGACTTCGATAACTTTCCAGCACGCACCATCGCTATCGATACCGCCGGATTGATATGCGCCCCAGAAGCAGGGCCAAAGAGGAGAATCATCAAAAGCACCGCCACCCCTGAGAAGAGCCCATCTCCCAGCGGACTGATGGAATAACCAAGGCTGGCCAGAGTTCCGGCACTGGTCGCACTGACCACCAGACCGAAAGTCCCGAGAAACTCCGCGAGGTAGGGGTGAAGCGAGATTTTCATGGGTGACAGTCTCTCTAAATTTCCAAAATTGCAAACGAGTAAAGATCAACTTGAAATCACTCCGTTATCGCAAATCGATTCGGAGGTAAAAGCAAGGTCGATGGCAGAAACTCATTTCGATCAATCCTCCGACTTACAACTTCAAACCCGTCACTGCTATCACCGCGTCGTGCATAAACTGACGTCAAATTCCCGACCTGAAGGTTCAAATTTATCGGATGCACCTTCTTGAGTTCCTGTAACGCATATGTTGGAAAATTGGGGGATATATCGGGAAAACCCAACCCCTTAAAGGCTCCCTCAACGAGGGAATCATTCATTGAAATTTCATAACTGTAATAATCTCATATATTTAATCTCTCAAGCTGAGACCTTTACCCGGAAGTTCCTAAAATGTAAGATTGGGGTGTCTGATCGATCGATAGGATCTGATACAGATTTTATGAAATCGACTGTGAGGACCTGAAGTTCGGGTCATTGATTTCCTAGCTTTTTAGGAGTTTATTGACAGTGAAGGAAGTTGGCGTTGGAAGGCGGAGATCCAACAACGCCGTTTTCAATAGTTTGCAGCGAATGCTGTGTCCCCGTTTATTGGGTCTCCAAGATAGAAGGTGGGTCAAACCATGAGTGACGAGAACAAAATTTCCGACGCAGATCTTGAGGGTGTTGCAGGCGGAGCCAAAGGCATGTCTAAAGAAGAAATGCTCAAAGCTAAGAAGACTGCCGCCAGCGCCAGAGACGATCACAAGCCAATGCCCGGTGGTGGAGACGCTTTTGATCCCAAGCCCGATCCGACCAAGATCAATACCAAGGGCAAGTAGTCGTAACTCAGGCCTGGTTTAACGAACCAGACCAAGAGAAGCACTACAAACTTCAAACCGATTGCCTCAACCACTTAATTTAGTTGGGGCAATCGGTTTTTTTTATGTGCAAAATAGATTCTTAACAGACGCTATTGTCAATGTCGAATAGTAGAAACAGGTTTAACAGCGATGCGTAATTCATTGATCATCCTAGGAGTCCTTGAAGACCTGGATATCGATTGGTTCGCCAGGGTTGGAAAGACCCAAGCTCTCCAGGAGGGGGAGACTCTCATCGAAGAGGGGGTTCACCTCGACTCTCTCGGCATCATCCTTGAAGGCTCTCTCAAGGTCACCACCCTCGCCAATCCTGAGAAATCCCTGTCGACCCTCTACCCCGGCGAAATCGTCGGTGAAGTTTCATTCCTTGATTCGAGACCTCCCGCCGTAACCCTGATCGCCCTCGAGCAAACAAATGTTTTGAAAGTTTCCCGCAGGGATCTATCTGCAAAGTTGAGAACCGATGCAAACTTTGGCAGTCGCTTTTACAAAGCGATCGGCGTTTGCCTAGCCCAACGTTTGATCCATCTGACTCAAACCACACTCACAGCAGGGAATATCAAAGCTGCCGAAGCACAAAACGAGGATGACGATCTCAGCATCGTCGATCCGGATGTTTTGGAAGCGGTGTCGTTGGCCGGTCGCCGATTCGAATACCTGATCGAGCGATCCCGAAAACATTGATTGTTGATATAACCGTTAACCGCCAGGAGTAATTTTGTCCGCCGAAAAGCCCTCCTTGTTTCAAAAGAAAGCACTGGAGCATATCTCCACGCCAGAGCAGCTCGACACCATGCTCGAGGTGTTACCGCGCCGCAATTGGCTGCCCGTATTTGTCGTTGGGCTGGGGATGGCTTGTTTCATCCTCTGGTGCTTCTTTGGCCAAATACCGGTCAATGTCAAAGCCAACGGGATCATGGTTTTCCCCGGAAAAGTGGTCCCCCTGCACAGCCACTCCCAAGGTCAGCTGCTCAAGCTGAAGGTAGGCCCAGGTGAATCTGTTCAATACGACCAGGTCATCGCAGAGGTATACCAACCAGAACTGGAAGGGCAGCTGGCAGTCGAAGAGGCGATGCTCGCAGAACTCAAAGCCAAAACCAAACTCAATGAAGAGCTTCGCCTACAAACCCTCAGTTCAGAAAAATCGTTTATCGAAACCAAAAAAGCCTGGTACCAAAAACAGATTCAAATCCACACCGACCTGGCGACTCTCAGACATGACGAAAAAGAACTTTACCTGAAGAAGCAGGTCGAACAGCTCAACACCTTGGAACAGGATTTGTTATCACTTGGGGAGTACCTAAAGGGAAAACTCGCCAACTACGAAGACTTAGCTAAAGATGAAATCTTCTCTGAGTACGATGAAGATCTTCACGACACCCGTCAGGAGTTGTTGACCAACAAAGTCTCCCTCTCTGAACTCCAAGTGAAAAAACACGATCTCGATTATCAAAAACTGCAGTTCCTCGCCGAGCACCAAACACGTCTTGACGACATCGAAGAACTGAACCGCAAGCTGGAAGAACTCGATGTTCAGATTGCGCGACTCGACCAAGCAGAGCTGACTGAGAACTCACAACAAAACATGTTGATCAAAGAAGCCGAAGGCCGAGTGCAGCGGCTGACTCAAAACTTGAGTCATCAATCGGTGATCAAAGCTCCTTATTCGGGCAAGGTCATCGAACTGAACATAGCCCCCGGCCAGGTTTTGGCCCCGGGTCAGCAGATCGGATCGATGGAAAACAACGCGGGCACAGATGCCCTCGTAGTCGTCGCTTACTTCCCAGTCAAAGACGGTAAAAAAGTCGCCGAAGGCATGCCTACCCGTGTCACTCCGACCACCGTCAAAAAGGAACGCTTCGGCAGCATCCTCGGTCAGGTGACGAGCGTTTCTTCAATTCCGCGTTCGACCGATTCCATCGCCGCCACCATCGGCAACAAGGAACTTGCCCAAAGCTTGGGCACCGGCGGATCGATGATTGAAGTTCGCAGCAACCTCAAACGCTCCGATGAAACGAGCAGTGGTTACGAGTGGTCTTCAGGTAAGGGGCCAGAAATCAAGGTCACCTCCGGTATGACGGTCGCTATCGATGCGACCACCGAATATCGAAAGCCGATCACCTTTTTGCTTCCCTTCCTCAAAGAGCTGGGGGGGAACTGATCCTCCATGGCCAAGCCCTCCAATAAACGGGTCAAAACCCCGACGGTCCTGCAGATGGAAGCGGTCGAATGTGGTGCCGCCTCGCTGGCGATGGTCTTGGGTTACTACGGCCGTATCGAACCGTTGGCAAAATTGCGCGCAGAGTGCGGAGTTTCCAGAGATGGAAGTAAAGCCGCCAATGTCCTGCGCGCCGCTCGTCGATACGGCATGGAGGCACACGGGATCAAGTCGGATGCAGCCTCCCTTCGATCACTAGAGTTACCTTGCATCCTCTTCTGGGATTTCAACCACTTCGTCGTCCTTGAAGGCTTCAAAGGCGATCACGCGTACATCAACGACCCGGCGATGGGGCACCGGGTCATCCCGATGGATGAATTTGAAAGAAGCTTCACCGGAGTCGCATTGGCGATGAAACCCACCGACGAGTTTCAAAAAGGTGGCCGCAAGCCCAGCTTGCTGCTGGCGATCTCGGAGCGATTGATCGGGGCTAAGCTGCCGATCCTTTTCTGCATCTTCATCGGGTTCCTATTGGTCATTCCTGGAATCTTGTTTCCGGTCCTGATGCAGGTCTTCCTCGATGAGATCATTTTGGAGAACAGAACGAATTGGGCCAAGCCCATCATCTTTTCGATGTTCTTTGCCATCATTTTGAATCTCGGTCTCAAGTATCTGCAGATGAATTCACTGAGGCGATTGCGCCTCAATCTTACGATTCGTTTGTCGAGCCAATTTTTCTGGCACCTTTTGCAACTTCCCAACGAGTTCTACGTGCAACGCTTCGCCGGTGAAGTCGCCAATCGAAGCCAACTGAACCAGGATATCGCCAACAATATCTCTGGGCGCTTGGCACAAACCGCTATCGATGTGGTGATGGCCGGGTTGTACCTCGCCGTGATGCTCTACTACGACGTCCTGCTGACAGCGGTCGGACTCTGTGTGGCGGTGCTCAACTTCATGATCTTGAGGTGGATTTCCGAAAGTCGAATCGAAGCGTCGATGCGAGTTCTGCAAGAATTTGGCAAGGCCCATGGAACAGCGATGGCGGGTTTACAGGGCATGGAAACAATCAAGGCGAGTGGCCTCGAATCGGGCTTTTATGAAAAGTGGTCCGGTTACTACTCGAAGGCGGTTAACGCCCAACAAAACCTGCAAGTCAGCAATACCGTCCTCGTCGCCATCCCAAGCTTCCTGAGCACCTTGGCGACACTCCTGGTCATCATTCTCGGTGGCTTCCGTGTCATCGATGGAGCATTGACCATCGGTATGCTCGTCGCATTCCAATCGTTGATGGCGAGCTTTCTCGCTCCGGTCAACAGCCTCCTCGATCTCGGTTCTGAGATTCAAGAGATGCGCGGTGACTTGGAGCGAGTCGATGACGTCCTCAAGTATCCCTTCGAAGATCCAAAAAGCGGAGCCCCCGAAAGTCACCCCGATGAAGAGAAGGTTTTCCTCAAGGGGGACATCCGTTTAGAGAATGTCACCTTTGGTTACAACGTCCTCGAGCCGCCACTGCTGGAAGATCTCAACATCCACATCAAGCCCGGGGACCGCATCGCCCTCGTCGGTGGCAGTGGCTCCGGAAAATCAACCTTAGCGAAACTGATCTCCGGAGAACTCAAGCCGTGGAGTGGCACCATCTACTTTGATGACATTCCGATGGACGAGCTACCGCGTAATCTCTTTGTCAACTCCTTCAGCTTCATCAGCCAAGAGATTCAACTCTTCAGTGGCACCGTCAAAGAAAATCTAACCCTGTGGGATTCGACCGTCCCCGATGACGACATCATTCACGCCTGCGAAGATGCGGCGATCCTCGATACGGTCGTCGGTCTCCAGGGCGGCTTCGATTGCGAGCTACTCGAAGGCGGAAACAACCTCAGTGGTGGCCAAAGGCAGCGCCTCGAAATCGCTAGAACCCTGGTCTCAAATCCGACGATCCTGATCCTCGATGAAGCCACCAGCGCCCTCGATACCGAAACGGAGCGGGTCGTTCTCGATCGGATGCGGATGCGTGGCTGCTCCTCAATTTTCGTTTCTCACCGCTTGAGCACCATCCGTGATTGCACAGAGATCATCGTGCTTGAGTACGGCAAAGTAGTCGAGCGCGGCAACCATGATGAACTGTGGGAAAAGGACGGCTCCTACGCCCAACTGCTGAAGCTGGATGATGAATTTTCAGAGGCGGATGCATCATGAGTCGGCGATTTGAATCCCTCGAGTCGCACGGCAAGATCCACCATGCGTCAGGCCATCAATCTCTGCTTCTCCGCGATCGGGATAAATTCTGGTTGGTGATCGAAGGTCACGGCGAGTTGGTGGCCACCGACGTCATCGATGATCAATCATCCGGCCGCCGAAAGCCGTTGGGGGAGATCCAACTTGGCGATAGCCTCTTCTCCATCTCCCACCACGCCGCAACCAGTGAGTATTGCTGCATGGTCAGCTCCCATGACTCGATGCAAATCCTCGAACTGCCCCTCGATAAACTCGATCTCGTTGCAGCAGCGCTGCAACAATCGATCGCCGATGTCGTCGGTTCATGGGCATCGAAACTCAGCCCGCTTTTGCAGGCCGGAGGTGCGCCTGCCAATAGCGATCGTCTGCAAAGCGATACGAGCGCTTCCATCTCGCCGGGGCACATGGTGACGACGCCGCATCAGGAAAGTTGTTGGATCCACATCTCGACAGGGGCAGGACTCCTCAGTGGCGAAATGGCTCTCAGCAGTGAAGATTCACCACTGCTGCTCCCACGCGGCTGCTGGATCGAGGCCACCGAAGAACTCGCATTCGAAATCGCTGATCCAGCCGCCATCGACCAAAACCCTGCACTCGATGCTCTACAGCAACTCAATGACCTCATCCAAAAGCGTCGCGATGCAACCCGCTCCGAAGAGGGCGAAAGAAACTTACAACGGGTCAAGCGGCGTGAAACCATCGAAGAAAAGGGATCCCAGCACGCTTTGGCAACCCTGGCTTCCGTGCTCAACCCGCAGGTGGCTTTGCAAAACCCCGGCGAAGATCTCTACTCGGTGATGAAGACGGTCGGCAATGCCAAGGGGATCCCCATCTTGCCGATGGCAGAATCTACCGATTTGGAAAAGTTGAGTGATCCTGCCGAAGCGATCACCCGCGCCTCCCGCATTCAGTATCGCAAGGTCGTCTTCCGAGGTGATTGGTGGAAGCGGGATGTCGGCCCCTTGGTCGGCTACCTGCAAGAGGATGATCGCCCGGTTGCCATCCTCCTCGACAACAAAGGGCGTTATCACATTCACGACCCCCGCGATGACTCGAAGACTCTCATCAATGGGTCCACCCAGCAGCGTCTCAAAAGGCATGCGCTGGTTCTGATCCGTACCTTGGGGGAAGACAAAAACAAGCCAGTCGATCTGGTCGCCTTCAGCTTGAAGAACAAGTTTCCAGATATCACCGCTTTCGCCACCGCTGCGGTGGTGCTGACAGTGATGGGAATGCTTTTCCCCCAAGCGATGGCCATCATCCTCGATAGCGCCATCCCCAACTCCAACTCTCGGTTGCTCCTGGAGCTGGGTGGGGCACTGTTGGCGGTGACCCTAGGAATGACTCTCCTTTCCATCTTCCAATCCTTCGTCTCACTGCGCCTTTCAGTGAACACCGATTTCGAATCCCAATCGGCGATTTGGGATCGGGTTCTACGGCTCAAAACATCCTTCTTTTCGAACTACTCCACCGGGGATCTCCTGCAACGGATCTCCGCCGCCCACGCCATCAGCCAAGAGTTCAGCGGGCCGACGATGCTGACACTGTTGACCTCACTGATGGCGCTGCTCAATGTGATACTGCTCTTTATCTACAATGCCAAACTCGCCTTGGTGGCCATCGCCATCGCCACCATAGTGGCCATCGTCACCTTCCTCGGCGGAGTTCTCATCCGAAGGCATGCCCGCAAATTGATGGAAGAGGAGGGGGAGCTCTTCGGCTTCGAGGTCCAGTTGATCAGTGCTGTTAGCAAGCTCCGGGTCGCCGGTGCCGAAAGGCGCGCCTTCGCCCTGTGGATGAATCGCATCGCCAAACAGTTGCACCTTTCCAACAGAGTTCAGGTCATCGTCGATAACCTGGCCCTCTTCAATCGCACGATTCCCATGCTCAGTACCTTGGCCCTCTTCATGTTGGCGATGCCGTTGATCACCGAGCCCGCTGCCGGTGCACCGGCTCTTTCGATCGGTATCTTCCTGGCTTTCAACACCGCCCTCGGCGTCTTCCTCGGTGGGGCATTGACACTGAGCAGCACCATCGTCGATTTCCTCGATACCACCGTTCTCGCAGAACGCATGAAGCCACTCCTCGAAGCCGAGATGGAGACGACCTCCGCCAGCATCGATCCCGGGAAAATCAAAGGCGAGATCGAACTCTCCCGGATTCATTTCCGTTACTCAGCAGACGGGCCCAAGATCCTCGAAGATGTTTCCATCCATGCCAAGCCTGGCGAGATGATCGCATTGACCGGCACTTCCGGCTGCGGAAAGTCCACCCTGCTGCGTTTGATGCTCGGCTTTGAAACTCCTGAAAGTGGCGAGATCCGTTTCGACGGCCAAAACATCGACTCCGTCGATTCCACCGCCGTTCGCCGCCAGTTGGGGGTGGTGTTGCAATCGGGGCATATCAGTGCGGGGACCATCTTTGAAAATATCACCGTCGGTTCCGTTTACACCATGGAAGAAGCCTGGGAAGCGGTCGAGGAAGCGGGGATCGCCGATGATATCTACGACATGCCGATGCAGCTTCACACCGTGGTCAGTGAAGGGGGCAGCAATCTCTCTGGCGGACAAAGGCAAAGGTTGTTGATCGCCCGTGCCCTGATCCGTCGGCCAAAAGTCCTGTTCCTCGATGAGGCCACCAGCGCTCTCGATAACAAGGCGCAAAACATCGTCAACGAGAGTCTCAATCGCAGGAATGTGACGCGCGTCGTCATCGCCCACCGCCTCAGCTCGATTCGCGAAGCGAATTGCATCTACGTTCTCGATAAGGGTCGGGTCGTTGAGAAGGGTACCTACGCCGAGCTTGCCGCCGCCGATGGAGTCTTCGCCGGATTGCTCGCCAGGCAATCAACCTGATCGCCGAGAGAGCCGAGGAATTCAGCAAGATAGGGATGCAGTTTGTTTTTCATGGCGACAGTGTCTCCCAAACCGGAACAAAGTAAAGCCCGCAGGATCCACACAAACTTTCCATGATGAGGGGGAGACCGGAAAGCAGAAAATCCCGGCCCCCCTCTTTGAATAACACACCGTCTCACACAGGGAATCTTCCCCGGATTCCATGAAGAATCATCCGACTGGATTGTGAATCTTTGGGGAGTTCAGGATCCGGTCAGGAACGGGAATTCGGGATCGACCGACCCTGACACGCATACCGATCCACGCGCACGCTCTTGCCCTTGAAGGTGGCCTGGGGTGGGGGAGTGTCGAGGATCTTCGGGGCTTTCAGCGGACGCTTGACCGCCACTCGCCAGCGGGCGGCTTCGAGAGCCGCTTTCAGCAGGGCTTCATCCTCATGCGGGCGTGCTCCTTCGCCGACGAGCATCCGCAACAGCACCGCTTCCTTTTTGACAGCGGCCTTGTTCTTCCCTTCGGGAAACATCGGATCGATGAGAATCGCATCCGGGCGCCGCGCTTGATCGTCCACCGGCGTTTCTTGAGCCACCCGTGACAGGGCGTCACTCGCATCCTCGATGCGCACCGTCAGCCGCCGTGCCGCTTCGCCGGTGGCATCATCCCGCAGCAATGCCCGTCGATGACCGTCCAGCAGCAGCAACCCCAAAAACGGATGGCGCTCAAACGCCACCACTTCACACCCCAGCCGCGCCAAAGTCATCGCATCGCGACCGAGCCCGGCGGTCACATCCCACACCAACGGCATCGGCTGATCCGCCGACGGCAACAGCGCCTTCGCCAGCAACCCGCCACGCCCCTGCGCCACCCGCCGCTCCACCGAAGCAGAACCCAGATCCACCGTGATCGCACCAAACGCATCCCCAGCCGCCGGCACCGCCGTCAACCCCTGCTCCCGCATCTCAAAACGTAAAGACAGGGCATCCCCCGACCAACGCGGGGGAGAGAGTTCGAAGCTCGTTAAAGGAGATTCATGAATGTTCATATAATCAAGTTAGCCCAAAGCAATTAGACCGCCAGATCCTGCAATGCAGATATCTTGATTCATAGACAAAACAAACAATCCACCCCCACGGAAAATGACAAAGTGTTTTTTGTCTTCTCGATAACACCAACGGTATATTCCGTATACTTCTAAAAATAATACTCTAGAAATGAGCTCTACTCATTTCATGTTATTGAATAGGCTCGATATGCAT
>NHDG01000055.1 GCA_002167285.1 Planctomycetia bacterium TMED53 | reverse complement strand
TACTTGAAGGGGCACCTAAATTCTTCAAAGCCGCAGATGTCTCTGAAGAGACTCTGAATCTCACTCGGAAGTGGTATGAAGTAGGGGCCAAGGCGTGGGGTAATTATGGGCCGACGGAGTTTTGGCTGGTGGGGAAGAGTTCGGAGGCCGCGGAGGAGCTGAACCGGAAGTATTGTGAGATTCGCAAGGAGAAGGACCCTCAGCTGCGATTGAAGGATTGCCTGAGGAGGGGCCACAGTTTTGCGGATTATGTGCGCGATGGGGGTGCGGGTCTGAATACCCGTCGGGGTGAGCATTCAGAGTGGTCCGGTTTTATCATCACGATGTCTGCCAAATATCCCGGGCCAGAGGAAGAAGACTACAAGGCAGTCGTCCTGCATGAATACTTCCATATCTATCAGCACGCCCACATCTTCAGTCGCAAGGAATCGGAACGAAACAGTCGCAACCAGGTCAATCCCTGGTGGGCGGAGGGTGGGGCCGAGTACATGGCCCAACTGCTGTATTCCCGGCAGAAGGGAGTCCGCCCCGGATATCTGAAAGAGAAGATGCGGCAGAAGCTGCGTTCGCTGAAAGACCTCAAAAAAGGGGAGAGCATCACCGACATCCCCTACGGTGAGAGGGCGATGATCGCCTATGACCTGGGCACCTGGTTTATCGCCTATCTCATCGACCGCACCAGCGAGGAAGCCTATCTGAAGGGCTTTTATCGAGATCTGAACAAGGAAGGGTTTGAGGGGTCTTTTCAAAAGAACTTCGGTCTTTCATCGAAGGCGATGCTGGAAGCCTTTCACCAGTCGTTCCTTCCCCTCAGCGAAGAAGAGAAGCTGAAAATCCTGCCCTGAAGAATGAAGATTCTGTGAGATGGAGAGTGCCGGTTCATAGTCGCTTGCGGCCCGCGGAGAGACTGCGATATCCTGCCTCCATCGGATCGTTTTCTGAATTTTGAAATGCATGAGAGGCTTAGCACCATGATTGGCACCATGAACAGGACCGGATTCATTACCGTTCTTCTGCTGCTTGCGACCCTGATCGCAGGCTGCTCCTTCTCCATCGACATTCGTCGCCCTGTGGAAGCCGATGGTCAGGTCGAGGCGCTGATGCAGCGTTACTTCGACGCCTTCAACGCGGCCGATGTCGAAGCAGTAAAGGACTGCTGGCACGCACCGGCGTGGACCTCCAATGGTGAAGCGAACCGGTCACTGGCGACTCTTGATGACGTGGGGGAAATGTACGCTGCCCTCTTTGAGAGAATCAAGGCGGAGGGGTGGGATCACTCAGAACTGATCGACGAAGAGATTGACGTGGTCAATGACACCCTGGCCACGGTGAAGATTCATTTCCGCCGGGTCAATCAGGATGGCGAAGTGATGCTGCCGAAGGTCCGTGGGGGGATGTACAAGGTGCTGCTCTTTGATGGTGAGTGGAAGATCACCACTCAGGCCGTGACCGCTCCGAAGTAACAGTTCCACCGGAATTGAAAAACCCTCCGCTTTTCGGCTGAAAAGCGGAGGGTTTCTTTTTTGCCTTGAGTGAAGCCTAGAGATCCAACTCCCTAAAGACCCAACTCCCTAAAGACCCATGTCGCGCAGCTTCTTGAGCAGCTCCTTGCGGTGCTTGCTCGCTTCCTTGCTGAGCTGTTCGAGTCTCTCGAACTCCTCCTCAATCTCTTTGTAGAGCTTGAAGGAATCGACGATCTTCTTTTCTTCTTTGAGGCGTGCGGCCTCGATCAGCAACTCGTTGCCGGTCTTTTCGAGCTCAGCGAGATCTTGATCGACCAACTTGGAAACGAAGCCACTCATGACCCTGCGGTTTTCGACCATCTTGTCGAGCATGACGATGGCCTTGCCGTAGCGTCCCGCATCCATGTGCTTGCGAGCCTTGGCACGCTCCGCCAGGTGGGACTTGCGCAGTCTCAGGCGCATATCGCTGAGCTTCTTGGTGCTGCGGATCACTTTGACGAATTTCGGCGGATCGACGCAGAGCTGCTGCTTGTGAAGCAAGCCCCCCTCTGAATCAAAGAAGAGCAGGGCTGGCTTCTTCATATTCAGCATGAAGGGGGCGAGGAGTTCTTTCTCCTCATCCTTCAGGGTTTCGATCAGCTGTTTGTAGCACGTCCACGATTTGAACTCCTTGACCGAATCACGGTCGCGGAAAAGGGCGCGTTCAAAGTTGGCGCAGCAGCAATCTTTGTTCATGGAGCTGGAGTAGAGGAAGACTACCATCGGCTTCTTGGAACCGGCTTCGCGGTTCATGGCGTGATGGAATCCTTGATCCTTTTTCCAGTCGAGGAGGGTGCTTTCACCGGGGACATACGGTGCCGCACCGCCGTGACCAGAACCGCCGCCGCCGGCAGTTCCAGGAGGAGTGGAGCCGCGGGAAACTCCCGTGGCAGGGCCCACGCCTCATCACTGAGCGTGAAGGGTGGCGCTGGAAATCGTGAATAGAATCACGAGACTGGTGACCAGTCCCCAACGATTTTTGAGATCCATATTGGCTCTTTCGATCCATCGTCATCGCAATGACGGGTTTCTCTGCAAATGATGTCCCGATTGTACGGAATTCGGGTGTCGTTATCTACCGCGCGAATCAACGGACTGATGCCCTTTTATGGCTTAATTGCCAACTAGGTGCATTTCCTACGGATTATTCGACTTCGCCGTAAAGAGCTTTGCGAAGATTGATGGGCAAATCAAAGTTATATTCCCGGGCCCGGGTAAAGAAGAGTCCATACAGCTGGTTGGTAGGATCGATCCAGAAATGGGTGTTGTGATATCCGGACCAGCCAAAGCAACCGACCGGTGCCATGCTGCCTTCCAGTTGCGGGTTGTTGAGAACAAAGACGCTGTCAGCCATGTCGTAAGCCGGGGTGACATCGGCGAAGGGGGCCACTGAGGAAATCGTGGTCATCCTTTGAAGGCTCTCTTCGGAGAGGAAGCGTTGGCCTCGGAACATCCCGCCACCTGCGAGCATTTCACAAAATCGTGAGTAATCTTCCGGACAGGAGATGAGGCCTTCGCCACCGAAGTGGGCCTGACTCTTGGGCGAGTAGGTCAACTCGTTCAGCAGATTGGTGTATCCGAATAGGTCTCCGGAGTTGATGAAGAGGGGCTGGAAGAGATCGAACTCGGATTCCTCCAGAACAAAACTGGTGCGGTTCATTTCCAGCGGCGTGAAGATTAGCTCCTGAAGAGAATCCGCAAAGCTCTTGCCCGTCAAAACCTCGACCAGTCGTCCGAGGATTGCCTGGTTGATGCCGTAGAGAAAACTGGTGCCGGGGTCAAAAGCCAAAGGGGTCTCCGCAGCGACCTCGCAAAACTGCTGAAGGTTATCGAAGCGGGTCTGGGTGGTATGCGGATGATGGTAGGAAGGTGGGTTGGTGGTGCCCATCGGCGGCATTCCGGGCCACGGGGTGTAATAGCCATATCCTGAACGATGGTTCATCAGGTGCTCGATCAGCAGTGGCGTCTTTGCCGGACGAACCGTTTCTCCTTCAGCCACAGTCAGGTTTTCAAAGCAGGGAATGTACCGGGACACCGGATCATCCCAATTGAAGAGACCCTGCTCGTGCAGCAGATGCATGGCGACGATGGTGATCGGTTTGGACATCGACCAGATGGGAAACAGAGTTTCATCGGTGATGTCCCGGTCGCCGGATCGGCCAGAGTTGGTGGTGGAGCGATAAATCTCCTGCCCATCTCTGACGATCATCAGAAAGTTGCTGCCGGTGATCTCCTCATCGATCAGGGAATCCTGAAGGGCCTGCAGATCCTCCTCAAAAGAATCACTGAGCAGGGGAGGATCAATAGAAGAGTTCTTGTTTTGAAGATGAGTACAGGATGAAAGTAGGAAGAGTGAACAGAGGAACGCACAGATCATTTGGTGAGAATGGCGGTTCATGTGCTTTCTTTCAGAAAGATGGATCAGTTTTTCGTTCCGGGTTGGAAGTCAACCAGGGCAACGGCAGACTAACACATCTTTACGTTTTGACAAAAACCCATGGGAGTGCAAGTCGTTAGAAAGTCGCACTTGTTGGGTTCGTGATGGGTTTGTGCGGGTAAAAATTTAACCTCGATTGTAGGCGGAAATTTTCGCGGCGTTGACCGAGGTCTGTTTAAAGGTCTAGTCTTCGATACCGTGACTCTTTTTTAATCGTTTCAGGGTGGCAGCGATGGCAGATTTACCGGGAGATTCTTCGTTGGCAGAAGGTAGTAATAGCCAGTCTCCATCAGATGGCCTGAGGCAAGCCACGCCATACTCTTTATCGCCATTGTTCATCGTCAGTTCGACGAGCATCTTTAAACAATAGAATGATTGAAAGGAGACTCCCCAAGGAGCTTCGACAGATTCTAAATTAGTCTCTTTTGGCCCGCCGCTAGCAGCGCCGCTATAGGCTGTAATCTGCCGAACGTTTTCCCATTCGATGTCGGGGAAATGTGTATTTGAGTACATCAAAACTTCAGGAGCGCAATCTTCGATGAAGACCGGCCGCGCGTCCTGATTGTTGTTTAGTTGATTTCTCTGATGAATGCGCACGAGGCGCTCAGTGTAGGATCTGGCGTCCGATTTGAAGTGGTCTTGGATGAAGAGATAAACGCCGGCCAAAATGCCGATGAAAAGCACAGAGAGAATCAAGGCTCGCATCGGTGATTTCCCTTCAGTTCCTCTCTCGACCTAAATTGATTATGGAGATTGGGAAGTACCCAACAACCATTGGCGGAATGAAAATCTGCAATAAAAAAGGGCTGGCACGCATTGCGTACCAGCCCTTTGCTGTCAAAACCTCAGCTCAATCAGGGACATGCTGCATGAGTGCAAGGCCCAAGACCGTCTGAAGTCGGATCGGGACCGCAGTTCGGGAACGGCATCGGTATCGAGCCGCTGCTGAAGAGGAATTGTAGGATTCCGATCGCATCGCCGATATCGACACCGCCATCGTCATTGGCGTCGTTGGCATCGGGACAACCCAGTGAAGGCACGCCAGAGAACAATTCCTGAAGCGCACGGATCGCATCGGCGATATCGACACCTCCGTCATGGTTGGTGTCTCCACGAATGAAATTGGGGATCTCGACGGTACAGCAGGCTGGCGTGGTGGCGACACCACCGATGATGCCGGTCACACAGATTTCCCGGATACCCGCAACTCCGGTGACGGTCACGAAGGGCGAGGCAGTACCAGAGATCGTCTGAACGACAGTGCCGTTGAGCGAGATTTCCACCGTGTCGTAGACGATCGGCGGAGTCCACACGACGACCACTTCAGAGTTGGGCTCATTGGGGTCGCAGTTGATGGAGCCGATTCCCGGTGGTGTTCCGGTGTTATTGCAGCACACCAGATCGGACCAGCAATTCGCGATCAACCCACGGACGCAAATATCCCGACCAGATCCAGCGACCACGGTGAAGTTCGTCGCCGTGCCGGGCAGGGAGTTTGCAAACACGCCATTCACCCAAATCTCGCTGCCTCAAGATACACCTCCTATAAAGTAGATTAATTTGAAGAGATATCTTGCAAGAAGTGGACACATTGATCAAGAATGTGGGCCGGGCAAAACCTTGTAAAGCTTGACTATGATCGGTTACGTCAGCATTGGATTGGCATACAAAGATCTCTGAAAGTTACGATTCTTTGCTTCCCTTAGCTTTACGTTTTTCACGGCGGCGGTCTGCTTCTTTAAGTAGATTTTTTCTTACACGGATGCTTTCAGGGGTGACTTCGACCATTTCTCCCTCGACGACAAACTCCAGGGCCTCCTCTAATTTTAGTTTTTTGAGGGGGCGAACACTGCTGTTGTCATCTTTACCCGCTGCGCGAATATTGGTGAGCTTTTTAGTTCGAACCACATTCACTTCGAGATCATTATCACGATTGTGTTCCCCGACGATCTGGCCTTCGTACACCTGATCACCTGGTTCGACGAAAAAGACCCCACGATCGAAGAGGGCATCAAGGCTATATGGGGTGGCTTGGCCACTCTCGACGGCGATCAGCGAACCGGAATTTCTGCGCGGAATGGATCCTGCCTTTGGGCCGTGCTCCAGATAGCTATGGTGCATGATGACCCTGCCAGCGGTCGCGGTTAAAAGTTTGGTCCGCAGGCCAATTAAGCCACGAGCTGGGATTTTGAACTCCATGTGCACCATATCGCCGGTGGCACGGGTGCTCATATCCATCATTTCTGCACGTCGTTCACCAATTAGCATCATCACCGGGCCTTGAGCATCGACAGGGCAATCCAGCACCAGATGCTCAAAGGGTTCATGCCACTTGCCTTCCACTTGACGCTCGATGACCCGGGGCATGCCGACGCACATCTCGAAGCCTTCTCTGCGCATGTTTTCGAGAAGAATGCCCAAATGCATCAAGCCTCTGCCGGAGACCATGAATTCTTCAGGTCGCTCTCCTTGCTCCACTTTAAGGGCGACGTTGCGTTCCAGCTCTTTTTCGAGTCGATCTTTAAGTTGACGAGAGGTCACATATTTTCCTTCTCGCCCGACGAAAGGGCCATCGTTCACACGGAATGTCATGTGGAGTGTGGGTTCGTCGACGAGGATTGCGGGGAGAGCAGTGGGATTTTTTTGGCAAGCGATCGTATCGCCGATTTCGATGTTTTCGATGCCAACGATCGCACAGATGTTTCCGGCCTCTGCGGACTTGACCTGTTTGCGACCGAGCCCTTCAAAAAGATGAAGCTCTTTGATGCGAGCCTTGCGGGGCTCTGCATTTGGGCTCAGTACCTGAATCTCTTCGTTGACCGATATTTTACCTGCAGCGATACGTCCGATCGCGATACGGCCGATGAACTCTGAGTGATCGAGAGTACTGACGCGCAATTGAAGTGCCGCGTCGAGTGTGACAGGTGGGGGTGGCACGTGTTCGATGATGGCATCAAAGATGCGTTGAAGGTCGTAGCGTTCGCCCCCGAGTTCCTCTTCGCACCAGCCGTCTCTACCTGAGCAATAGAAGATGGGGAAGTCGAGGGTGTCATCATCTGCTTCAAGGCTGACCAGCAAATCGAAGACTTCGTCAACGACTTCAGAAGGGCGCCCATCAGGTCGATCCGCTTTATTGATGATGACCATCGGCTTCAGACCGTTCTCGAGTGCCTTTTGCAATACGAAGCGAGTTTGTGGCATCGGGCCATCAAAGGAATCCACGAGTAGTAAGACGCCGTCCGCCATCGATAACACGCGCTCCACTTCACCACCAAAGTCGGCGTGACCGGGGGTGTCGATGACATTGATACGATACGTGATCTCACCACGCTGAACTTCGATGGCACAGTTTTTGGCGAGAATGGTGATTCCGCGTTCTCGCTCAAGGGGATTGCTGTCAAAGATTAGGCCGTGCTGCCCACCAGCGAGACGGTCGAGTTCTTCATTACGAAACATCCCTGATTGATACAGGAGGCGATCCACCAAGGTGGTCTTTCCGTGGTCGACGTGGGCGATGATGGCCACGTTGCGGATCTGTTCCTGCATTTCGATCTCGTTTCTCCAAATAGATTCAGCCCGACTCATGACCGAGCCGTGAATCGCAAATCATACTGATCTAAGCAATTCGCGAAAGCGAACCGGGGCTAACAAGATGAATCAAATTGAAAAACTCAACAGCGGCTTTGGGGGTCTATTGCAGAATGCTCGTTCGATGAGGCTAGAGCAGTAACTCCCCCGGAAGCGGCCGAGAGTTGTAAGTAGAGGCCATAGAATAGCCGTAGGCTCCGGCATTGAGGATGGCGAGCAGATCGCCTTCACGCACCTCCGGCAGTGTACGTTGCCGTGCTAAGTCGTCCTCTTCACAGAGACAACCGCTGATATCGATGGGCATTTTGTCGCCTTGTGGATTTGAGACATTTCGAATCTCGTGCCAGGCGTCATAAAGTTTAGGGCGTATCAGTTGGTGAAAGCCGGTATCGACACCAGCAACAATACGACCGCCCACCTCCTTCACGACGTTCACCTGGGTCAGCAAGATCCCACTTTCAGCGACCAGGTATCTAACAGGCTCAAACCAGAGCTGTAACTTACGACCACTTTTTTCTTCAAAGCGCTCCAAGGGTTTTTTTATCGAACTCGCGAGTGCATCGAGGTCGGGGTGGTCGTCATCTTCACGATAGGGAGGACGAATTCCTCCACCAAGGTCAAGGACGCGAACATCCGGGAATTGAAGAGCGAGCTGCATCAGCAGTTCAGCGGCGCTGCCGAAGACCGACTCATCGAGAATCATCGAACTGGAGTGAACATGTAATCCTTCAACACGGATTTGATACAAATCGACGAGACGATGAACTTCATCTAATTGATTGCGGTCAATCCCGAATCTGGATCTTTGATACCAACCACTCGCATCGCGATCTGATTCAGGCAAAACGAGACCTGGATGAATTCGCAAGGTGCAGGGCGCTTCGGAGCGATAGGTTTCTCCGAACTTTTTCAGATAAGACAAGTTTTCAATGTTAATTCGCGCGCCCAGCTCTATTGCTTGTTTCAGCTCCTCAAAGGGAACTCCATTAGGAGTGAAGATGATGTTGTCGGCGGAAAACCAGAACTCCCAGCCTTGCTGAAGAGTTGAGAGGGGTGATTCAAACTAATCATGCTTTTCTCAGATAAGGGGCTTCTTAGCAGAGCTGATGGAATTAAGTGGTTATTCTCGGGTTATGGCTAAACAGAGAAAGAAATCTGATTTTCAGCAAAAGGTTTGTCTCACTTGTGGGAGGCCATTTTCATGGCGAAAAAAATGGGAGAGAAACTGGGATGAGGTCAGATATTGCTCAGCGAGGTGTAAATCAGCGACCCCCAAAAAATCGAAGAAAATTAGTCTGAATGAGGGAACTGCCGCTGAGAAGAAGGCGTAGGCCCTTGTGAATCCCTTTCTTTACCCCTTTTAGTGGAATGTGGTAGATTGTTCTACTGTCAGGAATCGAGAATTCATGAGGAGGGCCTTTGCTACACCCGCTGCGCTTAGGGCTTTTTTGCTTTTTCTTTCTGATTCAGCTTTGTGCCGGCCCTACCCTTTGGGCTCAGGGCTGACCTGCCTGAACCAATCCGGGCGCACCTGATCCGGGCGCCCTGGGATCCGGTCTGGGTTCCATCCATCAAGGCACCGGTACAATTCAGACACGCCTCTCCTTCAGTCGCGGATTTGGCTTCGATGGCACCCACTTCGAGGAGAAGGGGGTAGATGAATTTGGCAACGTCATCGATGTCCCAGGGCACGTTCACGATGTGACCCTCGATCTCTTCCGGGTGGTGATGCAATTCGATTACACCTTTGAGGAGCCTTGGGGTTTGCGTGCCCGATTACCCCTGGAGAGAAGAACCCGCACATCCTCCCTTGCACAAATCGATCCGGCGGCAACGCCGGAGCAGATTGAAGCGATGGAGCGAAATCTGCAAATCCATCATCCGTCAGAAATTCTGACCGGATTCGGGGACCTGGAGTTACTGGTTGGATACCAGTTACGTGATTTCGGGGTCGAAATGGGCAATCTGGCGATTGCTGTCGGCTCGACGTTGCCCACGGGAAAAACGGAAGACAATCCGTATGATCTGGGTGATGCCGGTGAGCGTCATGAGCACATTCAATTTGGCAGTGGAACCTTCGATCCCATCATCGAGTTTTTCTACTCTCGCCCCTTCGGTGAGGGCAGTGTCTTCAGCCTTTATGGCCAGGGTCGCTTTCCTAATTCCACCAGCAGTAAAGGTTACAAAGGGTCTCAACTGATCCAGGGTGGATTGGGCGTTGTGACGGCATTGGGGGAGGTGGGCCCTTGGGATCATCTCAATGGAGTGGTGGGCCTGTTTGTGCAGGACATGGATCAAGCGTATTGGGACGGCGAAGCAGATCCCAATACAGGATTCCAGAATCTGTCACTGCAATTGGGGATCAGTTGGCGCGATGAAGCGATGAAGAGCTGGAACCTGTCGCTGATTCTTCCTCTGTCTGTAGAGACTTCTTCTGGGCCTGAGGGGACCTATGACCCCGGGCCTGTCATCAATCTGGCGATTGGGTTTTGAGGTCGGAATTCATCCTCGGGCGAATCAAAGTACGAACCGACTGAAGGACAATCTTTCCATTCAGTTGGGGAGATTCCTGTGTACAGATCTCATCGATCTCTCTTCGAGAGCGCTGTTTTTCCTTGAGTAATCGTGAAGGAAAGCGATCCTCCAGATTCTTTATTGAGGAGAAATTTTTAAGCCCCAGGGTTTTGACTCTTACCGCTTCCAATCTGGAATCGATGGGTTCCGCCGAAAGAATTCGGCTAATGGCCCCTACCTGGTCACCAGGTGAGACGGGCTGGAGATGTGAACAGTGCAAGACGACCTCATCGATCACTTGACGGAAATCACGATTGCTGATCGCTGATACCAATGAGTGGATCAATCCTCCAGAGATGATTAAGCCTTCTCGGCCGTAGCGATGAGTGTCCCAATGAATCGGATGGGACTCTTGTAGCAGAGTAGAAATCGAGAGATTTTCGGACCATGCAATGGGTCGGCTTCCCCTGTGAAAAATTAAATCACCCGTTCTTAAGGGTGAGTGTGGTGCTACAGGGAATTGTGAAACTTTGCTAAACCGCGCACTGGAAAATTCAGCAGCACGTTGGAAGTGATGAATCGCTGGATGGGGTTCCTCGGATTGCAGAGCTTTCGGTTCGACCTCTACGGGATCAAAGTAATAGCGCATCAGAAGAGTAAAAACTCTTTCCTCTCGTTGATTAACGAGAATGTGAGTCATCGATACGACGCTGGCATCACCACGGCTGGTGTTGCGGACCTCTTCTACTCGAGAATAGCTTTTTAAAGTGTCGCCAACCTGAACCAATGCCTCCTGCCGTGCATTTTCGATATCAAGCTGATAACGGCAGTAGTCAGAAAGCGGGTCGAGCGAGAAGCTAAGAGCCATGTTTAGAAGTAAATCCGCAGGGACTGGGATCTCGGGAAAACCACAGCTATTGGCGTATTCGATGCTGGTGTGGATTCTTTGAGAAGCGGGAAAAATTGAGGCCCACTGATTCCGCCAATGATCTTCAACGGTGATTTCGTGTGGACTTTCTAAGATCTGACCGGGAGATGACTGGTTCAAGTCAAATCCGCTGGACGAAAACGGTGCTTGGTTCAATAGGGTCTCCAATGAACCGGGCGGCTTCCATTTTGTTTCTTTTCGCATAAACGTCGCTATCCACTTTCAGGTTCCCCAACCCTGCACACCTCCCCGAAGTTTAATATCGGGGTCGTAAAATCGATCGGGTTGCCTGCATGGCGATTTTTCCAGCAAGCTCAGGGCACTGATCCGAGCAAGTAAGTTCAATTTCAGATGGTTTTAAAGGATCTGAATTCAAGAGCTTGTTTGGAATCTCCAATGAGGAGAGCTCTTTTGATACGTCAACATTTTTTAGCCCAAGGGTTTTCAGTGTCACTCTTTCCAAGCGATCAGAAATATTTTCAATTTCCAAGATCTTGGAGATAGAACCGATGCCATCTTCGGGAGTGACAGTATTGATATGGGAAGAATGAATTAGGGTTTCATCGAGAACCTGGCGGATTTCTCGATCGCCAGTAGCAAATACCAACGATTGAACGAATCCTCCACAGACGACGATGCCGTCCCTGCCATAGCTTGTTGAATCCCAATGGATTGGGTGGGTGTTTCGGTAAGTCGTGGACAATGCGAGATTCTCAGACCATCCCAAGGGGCGCACCATTGGGTGAATGATGAGGCGGCCCGCCTTCAGAGGCTCGATTTGAGCGGATGGAAATTCTTTGATTCCGTCATAATGATCGATCAGAGATTTTGTTGGAGTTTCGAAGTGAGAAGCCATCCCATCGCTTTCTTGAATCGGCTCTATCACATCGTTATTGGGGAGAGGTTCGTAATAAGATCTTTTCTTTAGCGAGAAAACTCTTTCATCTCTCTGGTTGACCAGAATGTGAGTGGTGTGAATCACACTTGCATCACCCCTTGAAGTGTTTGCCAAGGATTCAATTTTCGTGAAGCTGCGGAATGTATCTCCAAAACTAGCCGGAAGTTCCTGCCGAGCATTTTCTAAACCCAGATGGAGTCTGCAACTTTGGGAGAAGGGCTCGACTGAGAAGCAAAGAGTCATATTGAGTAGCATCGCTTGCGGAATCGGAATCGCGTTGAAGCCACAAGCTTTTGCGTATTCTCGGCTAGTGGTCAATTTGCTTGCAGTTGGAAATACCGATTGCCATTGGCAGCGCCAAGAATCGTCGACGGTGATCTCATAGGGGCTCTCGAGAATTTGACCAGTCCGAGCGGTCTTCAGATCGAGGCCGTATTTAGGGATTTCACCACGCATTACGCGACTTCTCTCTTTGCAAGAGCGTGCTCTTGTAAGATTCTCTCGGCGATCTTCAGCATAGGAGGGCCAATCATTTCACCATCGAGAATGGCGATCGTCCCTTGTTCATGACAAGCTGCGATTACTCGCTTGGAATGTTCAATCTCTTCCATAGTGTGGCAGAAGATCTTTGCAGCCATCTCTGCTTGTCGTGGGTGGAGAGCAAAACAACCATCGAATCCCAGTTTTTTCATGCGTTTGTTTTGCAGTTTGAAACCCTCATCATTGGCCAGATCCAGGTAGACGGTTGAGACTGCTGAAAGCCGGCAAGCTCGAGCTGTTTGAAGGACCTTCATCTGCGCATCGGCGTAGCATTCCTCATCGATCTCTGAATGCATCTCCACGCAGTAATCAACGTGCCCAAATGCCAATGCAGCGATACGGCTGGAGCTTCTGGAAATTTCTTCCAATGCGAGCACCGCACCTGGGCGCTCAATCAGGGGAATTAGAGAAAAGTGGCCTTGTCCCCAATTCAGGTTCTCTTCACGGTGCTTCAGCAGCTCCCCAATGCAGCGCAGCTCAGTCGCACTTTGAACCATCGGAACCATGATGCCGTTGAGGTCTTTGTGAAGGCACTCCGATAAATCAGAGCGCATTTCAATCGGTTGGTCAGGGCCGTTGATTCGTAGGATGACAGAGCGGTCTCGGAACAGACCCATTTCGAAGAGACGGCGAACCTTCTGCCTTTGTTGAGCTTTCTCTTCAGTGGGAATACTGTCCTCAAGATCCAAGATCAGCGTGGCTTGAGGGGGCAAAGAGCGCAGTTTTTTGGCAGTGATGCTCGCTTTTACGAACATCAAGCAGCGGAAATTGTGGGGGCCCATTTTTGGCGATATCGCGCTGGTATTCATGCGGACCTCCTGCCCCTATATCAGGAAGAGCAGGAGGTCCGGACCGATTTTTCCAATTTTTTTATACTACGGGCACGCTGAAGAGGAGCAGCCGAGGGAATCAGGCGTCGGATCCAGTCCGCAATCTGGAAATGGTGCGGGCGGAGGTGCCCCCGCCGTAAAAAGGAAGCTCAACAGATAGATGGTGTCAGCGATATTGAAGTTACCATCGTCGTTGGTGTCGGCGGCATCTGTGCAATCGAGTGGCCCGGTTCCGGAGAAGAGCGCCCCTAGTTGAGTGATACCATCTGCCAAATTCAAAGTAGAATCGTCATTAACGTCTCCTCTTAAGAAGGAGACCGCTACGGGAGTCAGCACCAGTACATTGTCTTCGAAGAGCGGTACTTCACTGCCGAACCCAACAAAATCCAACTCGTTGCCAACTCCGATAGAGTTATCAAATCGCAACCAGCTCGCTACGCAACTGCCAGGAGTGATTGCAGCCGGAATCGTCGAGTAAGTTGCGTGCACAGGTGTGACAAGGTCGTTTAGAAGTACGATATTGGAACCCGTAGTATCGACAGTCATATCGATGACCCAGCCGTCGTCAAAAATTTCCACCAATACAATTTCAGGCCCGCTGCCACCAAAAAGCTGCGCGAATTCCCCTGCGGGTTCAACGCTATCGACTTGCAGCAATATGGAGTCATGGGAGACCGCCATCGACAAGCCTTCCAGCTCAAAAGTTGGAATCAGACCAGGGAAAACTCTTGGTTCGATGGTGATTTCGCCGGCGCCGCTGCCAGCGTCATACGTCCCCGATGAGAGAGGGATTTGGTAGAAGGCGATAGGATCAACAACACCATTAAAGATGAACGTATCAAAAGTGAAGGGAGCGTACGAGTTCCCGCCAGAATTAATCAGTGTTCCATTGGGGCCGCTGGGACTCGTGCAGAAGTCTAATTCAGACCACTGGAAGCCGCTGGGAACCCACTCGTAATCGATGGTGTATAGCTGGTGATATGCATCAACGGGCAAAGTGGTCACGAATGAAGTGTCGATAACACAGTCAACGGTGAACCCATTTGCAAAAGGGGTGATCGCTTCAAAATCTGGGGGTGAGGACAAATCGGTGATCGCGGTACCGGGATTTAGCGCACTTAACTCTACTTGGCCAGCTTCGTGACATATCGTGATTGACCAACCAGAAATGGGACTGCCAAACTGACTATCAAGAATCAACTCGACGTACGGAAGCGGAATAGCCGGTGTTTCCATCTTGAGTAGGTAGACATCGTAAGCATGTCCATAACTCGACGTAGCCAATAGCAACGACAAGGTCATTGCTGTGGCCAAAAAAGCGTGACGGAGCTTTTGGGTAGAATTTCTGTGGGAGTTGTGAAATATCTTCATCGACTTAACTCATATCTTGAAATCATAGATTAGCATCTCAATCATTTATCATATCAAAATAAGTCTTTGCAGAAAGTTCTGTTATTGATAAAGCCAGGCTGAGCCATGCCTTTAAAAGACCAGTGATGATCTAGAATGCTGATTAAGTGCGAAGAAAAAGCTCATGCTGCGATGCTTTGATAATCAGAATCAAAACAGTTTTCTGCATTCTCTTTCGCTATGAGCTCGATTACTTGATCTCTCAGTAAGGGAGAGGTGAGGTACTTGATAAGCGGTACGCTGTCACCGTTATCGTTCATTCCGCAGCATGGGATTCCGCCATTGTAGGCATGGGGGAAGGTAGGGAGTGCGAAGCCACGTACCCCAGCGAGATGGAATACCGGAATCTTTAACCTTTCCAGCTTTTGCAGCATGGCGCGAGTGGGGCTGGGGTAAGCTTCATTGAGAATGACGATGCCGCTCCATAACTCCGACACGCGTTCTTCTAGAGCGCCCTTATGGGCGACATCGATGAGAATCGCTCTTTTTCCTTGAATGGCTGCGGGAAGAGAATCATTGCGGTCCACGATATAGATTCGACGACCAGCCGCATTGAGTAGGTGTTTCAATGGGGTGCCTACGCTGCCTCCACCTCCGAGTAGGATTACTGGGGTCTTTTTATCGAGGGCTAATTCTTCTCTTAATAATTTCTCAGCGCGGAATACCACCATACTGATGGATGCGGATCTGCTCTTTAGCTGTGGTGAAGTAGAAAGTTTTTGCCGGTGCATCTCGCTGGACAAGAGGCCGGCGTATCTGATCGTGGAAGTTCCGATTAGCAAACCGATTCGATCCGTTTTGTTTTTAAGATCTTTGAGGAATCCGGGCTGCTGGAAGTCCTCTTCAGTCGCTGAAATGCCGAGTATCAGTCCGGGAAATGTACCTTGGAAATATATTCCGCATACAACAGGCCTGTGTTTAAAGAAGTGGTGCATAAAATCAAAGCAGTAATAATCAGCGTATTTTTTTTCAGCAGGGTAGATAATGAAACATGATCGAAATGGTTTTAATAAAGCGCGGTTCAGTAATCCGAGAATCAACAAAGAAACAGGATTGCTGAGAAGTATTATAGAAAGCAGAGGTAGTGATTTTCTGAGGAATCGTACCACTTTTTTGCTCTTTCCGGCATTTCTGATGAGTGAAGCTTCTGGCGGTATTTACTGACTAACAGCGCAGGAGAAATAAATCCGATTTGCTGAGTCCTTCGGACAGACGTTTCCGAATAATGGGTAAGAGCACATTAGGTTTTCACTGGAGTTCTCATAGGCTATTAAGCCTTGATTGACATTACTTCCATTTACTTTTTGCTAGCGTTTTCCACGGAGGAATCAAGCATGGCCGTTTTTGAAACGATTGAGTTTTTACAGGATCTTACTGAGGAAGACAGAGATTGGATTTTGAGCTCAGGTGTTGAGCGCCAAGTGATTGCGAACACTCAGATCATCGGTCAGGGAGAGCATCTCGAGAAGTTGTACATCTTATTGCAGGGTCTTTTGTCGGTTCATACCGAGGAGTTCCCTGGTCACGAGCTGTCCCTCATTGGCCCAGGCGAATTTATAGGAGAATTGTCATTTATTGAGAGGCGAGCAGCGACAGCAACTGTTCGAGCAAAGGAAAACAGTTTGTTGTTAGAGATTTCGTCGCAGCATTTGGAAAAAAAGCTGGAAGCTGATATTCGATTCTCCGCCAGGTTCCACGCTGCCATGGCGAAGTTGATGGCAAGCAGGCTGAGAAATAATTCACGCCATTTGCAGCCGAAGTTCGGTAAAGAGCAGCCAGTCGATTCAGAGGTGACCTCCCAGTTGGAATCGGCTTTAAGTGGCTTTAAAGAAAAGTTTTTGCATTTGGAAGAGGTGGAGAGAACCCGTGTTGGAGGATTGACGGAGGAAGAATCAAATCAGTTTGTTGAGGATTTTTATCAACTAGAGGGATTTGTCAACGACCTCATCGGCACAGAGAGTCCTCTAGGGACAGTTCGCTGCGATCAGATTGGCAGACACTTGATGTCTGAGTTGCTCCCGTACCTCTTCTTGTCGAGAATCGCTGAACGTTCCTACTCTAAGCCACGGGGGTATGCCGGAGACTTTTTGACCATCGAGTGGATTTATCAAAATAATCCTGAAGGCGTAGGGTCGATGGGTTCGTTGTTAGACAAGGCGATTTTGAATCTAAGCTGCAGCCAGGCGGTCAGGAATCGTAGAGGATTGTTGACTAGTCAGATTGATCGAGCTTGCGAAATGAGGCCGGGGGAGCAGATCGAGATTACTAGTCTAGCCTGTGGACCAGCGAGAGAGCTTTACGATCATTTCGTGGCGAAGGGGAGTGATTCCAAAGTGAACTGCAATCTCATCGATATCGATGAGCAAGCATTAGAATTCGTCGATCAGTGGCGCAAGGAATTGGGATTAGAATCGCGGATGACCCTGAGGAATTTGAATTTGGTCTACTTGTCCCTCGGTCGCCAGGAGATGGACGTTTCTCCTCAGGACTTGGTGTACAGCATTGGTTTGATCGATTACTTCAGCGATGGATTTGTCGTTAAACTACTGAATTACATCCATCAGATCTTGAGACCCGGTGGGCGTGTTGTCTTGGGCAATTTTCATACGTCAAATCGGTCGAGGGCCCTGATGGACCATCTCTTCGACTGGAGATTGATTCATCGCGATGAAGACGACATGAATCGTCTATTTAGAGAATCTAGCTTCGGTCGAGATTGCACCGAGATTCTCTATGAGGAGCAGAAGCTCAACTTATTCGCTTGTTGTGAGAAAGATTCTGAGTAGCGGTTGGTCAATCACAAACAAGGACTGTTTACGGCGGCTACTTTCTCATCCGCTTGATGATCGAGGACAGGACAAAGAGAGAGAGCAGGGTGATGGGTACGTAGGTGAAGATGGTTAGAACCAGCTGTGATTCATCCGAGATGCCAGGTACCAGCACCGATGTGCCTGGCTGCTCTAGCTTGTAATAGACGGTGACCTCGGAACCGACCGGATACAGGGCTGTCACCTTCTTTGCCTCGGCTCGGGAGTCATAGGACGACATCATCTGCACGACGTCGTTTTCGAGTGCCTGCTCGGCGACGTTGTAACGATAGAGAACCAACGGAGTGTAGCTCGTTCTTGATTTCCGATTGCCACTTCCCCTGGAGGTGTGAGATGTGACTTTCGTTTCGACAACCTTGCCCGAGGTTGTTGGCCAGTTCGCCGCATCTTTGGCCTCGCTTGCTTCCTCAAATATGAAACCGATTCCCACATACCAGGCGATGAAAAACAGGATCAGGAAAACCCCAAAGCAGCCATTGAAGACCTTACTGGTCTTCTGCGATTTATTGAGAAGCTCCTGCTGAGGAGTTTGTTTTTCCAGGTCGTTTCCATCGAGGTCGGATTCCTGATCGTAGTTCATGATAGTTTTTTTCTGGTGAAGTTTTGCATCAGGGGCAGATCGGGTTCAGGCAATCGAGGGTGAGGTTGCCTGGGGCTGCTGGACCGCAATCGGGATACGGTGCTGGGGGCGGAGGTCCATTTTGAAACAAGATGGAGAGCATCATGATGCTGTCAGCAATGTTGTCCGCATTGTTGACATCCATGTCACACGCGCTGCGACAGGGAGCGGGGGGGCCAGCAGCGAAGAGGCTAGTGAGGTGGTAGATGACATCTGCAAGGTTGAAGGACATGTCATTATTACAGTCGCCACGGATGAATTCCGGTTGGGCTGGCGGATTACAAGCATTGATCGTGAAGGTTGCCCCAGAGATACACCAAGTTGGAAAGCAAATGCCGGTACATGGGAGGATGTTGCCACTCAACAAACCGGGGGTTCCCGGTAGTGGTAACGGAAGGTTGCCCAGGTCTGCCGAGATCATGCCCCAGGAGGGATCGTCAGGGTAAAAGACGAGACAAGTTCCAAGTGGGTCCAGATCAAAGGTGCCACATTCGGAGAATGCGGTTTGGGCGTGACTGTTGGCGGAAAGCATGCAGATCAAGAGTCCGGTGCAGAGTGCCGCTTTCAATCTCATTGCATGAGGTACCCGGTTTAGTACAGGATTATCTGTTCTAGAGGTTTGGTAGTTATTCACGGTCTCTCCAGTCTATTTCCTGACGGGCGGACCAAGAAACGAGCTTACTCCTCTGATTTTAACGATTCAGCGTATATAGGGGAACCTTCTTGGCTCTGGCGAATGCTGTGGAATTACTTCAAAGAAAAGACAAAACGGGGATCATAGGGTCATAGGCAGGAATCTGCACTGAAAGGATCGGTCATGAAGATCGGTGTTGTGAAAGAAGCCTGGCCCGGTGAATGCCGAGTGGCCGCTTCTCCCAAGAATGTCCAGCGCCTTATCAAGCAGGGCTTTGATGTGCAGGTGGAAGCGGGGGCCGGAATTGCCGCCAGCTTCACCGATCAAGCCTACGAGGATGCCGGCGCATCCATCTGTGATACGCGAACAGCATGGGGCCAGTCGGATGTGGTCATCAAGGTTCGTGAGCCGATGGAGCGAGCTGACCTCGAGGTGCATGAAGCTGAGCTGCTTCCTGAAGGTGGGACGCTCATTAGTTTCATCTGGCCAGGTCAAAATAAAGAGCTGGTCGATCGTCTCTCTGCACGTAAGGCCACAGTCCTCTCCATGGATTGCATCCCTCGAATCAGTCGAGCGCAAAAGATGGATGCGCTTTCTTCGATGGCAAACATCGCCGGTTACCGGGCAGTGCTTGAGGCAGCGAATGAGTTTGGCAGCTTCTTCACTGGACAGATGACCGCCGCCGGCAAGGTGCCACCTGCCAAGGTGCTGGTGGTCGGCGCCGGGGTGGCAGGGCTTGCTTCAATCGGTGCTGCCCGCGGGCTTGGAGCGATCGTTCGTGCATTTGACACCCGCCCAGCGGTGGAAGAACAGGTCCAGTCGATGGGCGCTGATTTCCTGACGGTGGAGATCGAAGAAGATGGAACCGGCTCCGGTGGATATGCCAAGGAAATGAGCCAGGCGTTCATCGATGCCGAACACGCTCTCTTTGAAGAGCAGGCGAAAGAGATCGACATCATCGTCACCACGGCGTTGATCCCCGGAAAGCCGGCTCCGCTGTTGATCACCGAGCAAGCGGTCAAGAACATGAAGCAGGGTTCTGTCATCGTCGATCTGGCCGCGGAGAGGGGTGGCAACACCGCCGGTGCCGTTGCTGACGAAGTGGTGGAAAGCCATGGCGTCAAAATCGTCGGTTACACCGATCTTCCGAGCCGCATGGCCAATGTCTCCAGCGATCTTTACGGAAACAACATCTGCCACCTCCTCGACGACATGGGCAAGGCTGAGGAATACCGTATCGACGAAGAGGATGAAGTCGTCCGTGGTGCGCTGGTACTCCGCGACGGTGAAATGAAGTGGCCCGCACCGGTCAAGAAATTGGCTGAAGAGTTGAAAAAGCCGGAACCGGCCAAGGCTGAGGCCGCACCTGTTGCTTCTGCAGAGCCAAAAGAACAGAAAGACCGGGGACCATGGGTGCTGATGTTAATCGGCCTCGCCCTGATCGCTGTCGGCTGGACCGGAAGTGAAGGCTTCCTTCATCAGGTCACTGTCTTTGTGCTTTCCTGTTTCGTGGGCTACCAGGTGATCTGGAATGTCAGTGCTTCGTTGCATACTCCGCTGATGAGTGTGACCAATGCCATCAGTGGAATCATCATCGTTGGCGGAATGCTCCAGTTGGGTGGTCCGCTGGATGAGCCTGCAACAATTCTCGGGGTTGTCGCTGTTTTGTTTGCCACCATTAACATCGCCGGGGGCTTCCTCGTTACCCAGCGCATGCTGAAAATGTTCCAGGGTTAGGGGGCCAAGATGATACCAGCAGGAGCGATTATCGCCTCTTACCTCGTCGCCGGAGTACTCTTCATTCTCAGTCTGGGTGGGCTCTCTGCCCAGAAGACTGCCAAGCGTGGAAACCTCTACGGCATCATCGGAATGTTGTTGGCGATTGGTGCGACCACCTTGTGGATCACAGGAAATGCAGAAGGCCTTAATGCAGAGGCTTTGCTCAGTGATTCGAATACCAAAACAGCCTTTGCCGCAGCGATCGGTGTTGGTGCTCTCATCGGAGGCATCATGGCCGCGCGGGTCGGCATGACATCCATGCCCGAGTTGGTGGCGATTTTGCACAGCTTTGTCGGACTTGCGGCAGTGCTCGTGGGACTCTCCATGTACAGCAACCCCAGCGTCGATGTAGCTGAAAAAGGATCTTTTGTCCTCAATATTGAGATCTACCTCGATGTTTTCATCGGCGCCATCACCTTTACCGGATCTGTGCTCGCATTCCTCAAATTGAGAGGCAGTGTTTCCGGTAAGCCGCTGACTCTTCCTGGCCGACACCTCATCAATATTCTGATGGTGGCTGCTTGCGTTTGGCTAGCTATCGACTTTGTTCCCTCTGATGTGAACAGCAATTGGGAACCCTTGCTGTGGATGACTCTGATCGCTTGCGTGATCGGCTTTCACATGGTGGCGGCCATCGGTGGCGCGGATATGCCGGTGGTGGTCTCGATGCTCAACAGTTACTCCGGTTGGGCAGCCGCTGCAGCAGGGTTCATGCTCAAGAACGATTTGCTAATTATCACAGGTGCACTGGTGGGCTCTTCTGGAGCGATCCTCAGTTACATCATGTGTCGTGCGATGAATCGCTCATTTATCAGCGTCATTCTGGGCGGCTTCGGTACCGATGGGGGCGGTGGGGGATCCACCAAGTCTCAAGATCAGGGTGAGGTTCAAACTTTTGAGGTTGGTGAGGCCGTTGAAGCGATGCAGGAAGCATCGAGCATCATCATTGTTCCCGGATACGGCATGGCGGTTGCCCAAGCCCAACACTCATTGAGCCAAGTTGTTGACTTCTTACGTGAAAAAGGCAAAGAGGTTCGCTTTGCGATTCACCCCGTTGCTGGGCGTTTGCCCGGGCATATGAATGTCTTGTTGGCTGAAGCGAATGTTGATTACAACATCGTTCTCGAGATGGAAGAGATCAACGAAGATTTCCCAGAGACCGATCTCGTCCTCGTGATCGGTGCGAATGACATCGTTAACCCTGATGCTCTCGAAGATCCGGCAAGTCCCATCGCAGGGATGCCGGTGTTAGAGGTTTGGAAGTCAGAGACGACCATCGTGATGAAGAGAAGCATGGGAACTGGTTATGCGGGTGTCCAAAACCCTCTCTTCTTTAAAGAAAACACTCGAATGCTCTTTGGCGACGCAAAAGCGGTCATCGATCAGCTTTTGACGGGGCTGAGGCAGTAGTTCGTTAACAAAGATCTGCAGCGGTGATCGAGCTGTTCTGAGAATTGGACGGGACAGCTCGAACACTAATATTTCGGGCCATCGTCACAGGCGAATCGCGAGCTTATTGATCTATTCGCAGCTTTAGCAATGAGTGCTTCCCTGCTTGCCTAATGACGGCAGCTTTCCGAGCCTGGTAGAGCATTAATCTGGTGACACTGGACTAGAATATGCCCCCAAAGATGATCGTAGAGCACTAGAAGCATTTGGTGAGAATCGCCAACGGGATTAGGGTTTTCATGTGTCGCGGAAGTGAAATCGATCCGTTTAGATGGGGATTTCCAGACAGCGCGGAGGGGTTGATACCAAAACCATGCCTTCTCAAAGACCTCTATAAGACCCTGTAAAAAGTAGTGGTTATGTAGGAGTGACACAAAATAGAGCGGCCTGGTGCGCATCGTTAGTGCCTGCTTTGGCTTCGTCAAACTTGCGCATGCCTAAGAAGCGATATAGCATCGTAACTGGTTCTATCCAAAGAAGATGAGGAAATGGTTATCCGCAGGCCAGCTTTGGCAATGGAGTGGGTGTGTATTTTGAGGAAAGATACGGGATGTGTTTATATCGCGTATCGTCGATTTGGGCTCATGAGAGGGTGATAGAGTGATCAAGATTAGCGACAAATCCCGCCGGATTAGGTTCGTCCAACTATTGGTCGCCTTAGCTTTAATAGTGAACTTCCACGGTGGGATCGGGGGTCTCTATGCACAATCTTCGATTGCCGACTCCGGACCGAATCCAACGAATTTGGCAGCCGAATTGGGCGCAACTCAGGTGCATCCTCAAAAACTTGAGTTTGCAGAGTTTTCTGATGGAGAGCTGATTTTTGAGGTCGATCTTCCTGAGCATGGTGTGGTGACTCTCAGTTTGTACCCACACTCGGTTCGGAGTGATCGCTTTGAAGTGCTGGTGGATGATGGCAACGGTTTGCAACCCCACCCGGCGCCCCCAATTTTGACACGCAGAGGCTCGGTTCTTCAACTGCCGGGATCCAAGGTTGTAGGTAGTTTTGATGGAATCACATTTACTGGAATGATTCGTTCCGGAGAGGAAATCTATTCCATCATTCCTGCCGCAGAAGGGGGATATGACGGCAGCGCTGACTGGCATGTCGTCATCGATGATCGGGATGTGATCGATAATGGAGAACTCTGCGGAACAAACACCGCTGGAGCTGCGGCCAGAGTTAATCCGGGGCCGTCCAATCCAACATTTGGCACGACCTATTTCTTGACTGAGATTGGCATCGATGCCGATTTTGAATTTTTCAATGAAAACGGCAGCAGCGTCAACAATACCGTGGCTGATATCGAAAATGTGATGAACGCTGTCAGCGCTGTTTTTGAAGACGTCGCAATTCTCATCACATACGAAATCTCAGTCATCATCGTCAGAACGACAAGTGCTGATCCATACGGAACTATTTCGAATGCTGGCCAACTGTTGAACACCTTTGATAATGTTTGGAGTTCAGCACCAGAGGCTCAGGTTCCCAGGGATGTGGCGCATTTCTTTACGGGGATCAACATCGATGGCGGCACGATAGGGATTGCTGCCCTCGCAGATATTTGCACAAACAACGCATATGGTTTGTCTGAATCAAGGTTTAGTTCCATCTTTAGCCGCAGAACGGCACTCACTACACATGAGTTGGGGCATAACTGGGCCTCCAGTCATTGCGACAGCCAGTCAAGTTGTCGAATTATGTGTTCAGTGCTCAGTGGCTGTAATGGCCTTAACCCACTGACTTTCACAGGGGTTCCGATCGGGCAAATCACAGGATACAGAAACACGCGTAACTGCCTCTCAAGCAAGCCACCGGCACTGGCTCTACCATTTATTGATGAGTTTCCACCGGGCGCGGTTGATACAAATAAGTGGATCTACAACGAGGGCGGAATTATCAGCAACCAAGGAGTCGGAGAGCCGAGTGGTCCCACTTCCTTGCAGCTGAACCGCGGCAGTAGTGGAACTTATGATTACGATGAGATTCGCACCAATGAACTGCTTTTGGCGGGCACCAACCCTACACTTCAGTTTTACACCAATCACTCTGGTGTTGAATCTGGCGAAGAGTTGATCGTTGAATATTTGAATGCTGGATTGAGTTGGACAGAGTTGGATCGAATCGTCTCTGTGGGTGGGTCACCCGGATCCTACACCGTTCATGGATACGACCTGCCACCCAATGCGCGGCATAATAATTTCCGTTTAAGGTTTATCACCAATACGAACGAATCGAATGACAACTGGTATATCGATGACGTCAGTGTTACCGACGGGCCGCCTCCAACTTTGGATCCGCCGTTAATCACCGGCATTAATCCTCCGGATGGCTCCACTGCCGGTGGGGCATTTGTCACGATTACGGGCCAGAACTTCACTTCAGACGTTCAGGTACTCCTTGGAAACGCGCTGATCAACAACTTAGATTTTGTCAGTCCGACCCAGTTGATTGGTAATGTGCCGCCTTCCTCTAATCCAGGATTCGTGGCAGTGATTGCCAGCCAAGCTTCAGGAAGTGACATTCTCAACCCCGGGTTCCTTTACACAGAAGAGTTTATCGTCCACGACAGCGCGGATGGTTCACCGGGGGCAGAGATTCCGGTTACCGTCAGTGCTGATCACGATACGGTGATCTCTGGATACTCACTCTCGGTTGATTTCGATGCGAGCGAAGTGATCGTCTCCTCGATTACAGATGAAAGCAGTATTGCAGTAGGTGCGGATTTCTTTGAGCCCGCTTTCAATAATGATCTAACTGCAAATGGTGGGTGGTGGACTTTGGGAGTGATTCTGAGTTTCACCGGTGGAAATACTGTACCGCCTTCGGATCAGACGGTTCTCGCAACAGCGAGGTATATTGTTCAACCCACGGTTTCCATCGGGGCCCAGGTTGCACTTTCTGTCGTGAATGGAGTGGGCGGTTCAAATCCGCCGGCGGAAAATCTTTTGGTAGATCCAGGTGGCAATGCAGTTCCTCCATTACTCGAAGGTGGCTTCATTAATGTTTCTGGAGCATTTTTCACGCGCGGAGATGGAAACAATGATTTGAGCATCAATGTTGCAGATGCGGTCTTTGTCCTGAACTTCCTCTTCGGAGGAATCACTTCTAACTGTCTCGACGCGCTCGATACCAATGATGATGGTAGTAACGACATCGCTGACGCGGTTGCTATCTTGCAGTTCCTCTTCTCTTCGGGTGCTCCTCCGCCGCCGCCATATCCTGATCCAGGGGTTGATCCGACTGCGGATGGTCTCGACTGCAATTTGTAGAGTTGTCCAATAATTGAAATAGCCCACTTCCTTTTTGGGGAGTGGGCTATTTTTTTACATTCAGTGGATCGAGGGATCAGCGCTGGGAGCCTTCAATATTTTTCAGTGCCGTGAGCAGGTCTCCCCCGCTCTGCTGTATTGATTCACAGAGGAAAGAAAGAGAAACCCCCGCTTGTTGTGCTCTCGCCAGCAACTGCAGAATGATTCTTTGGCCTTCGCCGCCGTACCCTCTACGAATTTGCCTCCAGGTTTTATCCTGATCTGAGGTTAATGCGAGTCGACCCATGGAAAGCTCAAGCTGGTCAAGGGCTGCTGTAACATTGGAAATCGGCATCGCCATAATTGCAGGCTCGATGGGAATTATGTCGTTCGATTCTTCCTGGGCGTCGTATTGGAACTCTGACCAAACACTTTGTAGGAGATTTTCCAGGGGAGAATCGACCCCACCTTCTTCAAGTTTAGGAAGGGTACCTGATTCGATATGTTCACGATCAAACTCGATTCTGCACACACCTTTTCTGGAGAGCTCAGCGATTCGATGATCGATCGGATCGAGCACTTTTTCGACGAGACTATTTAAAGCGCGGGCGCCATCTCCCATTTGGGTCGCAATCTCTGCGATGGCTTGAAGAGCGGCATCTGTAAATGCGAGTTCAATCCCATGGGCTTTCCAGAAGAGTTTTTTCTGCCCGAGGATTCCATTATCCATATCTTTTAACAGATGAACGAAGTCTGAAGAGGTCAGCTGGCTCAGTAGCGACACCTTATTGAATCGAGATGCCAGTTCATCACTCAGGCCAAGGGTCACGAGATCGCTCTTTTGAATCAAGTCACGCATTTGAACCGAGTCACTCGGTTGTTCGTCAATTTGAAATCCGATTCGAGTGCCTTCTTCAAGTCGCTCTTCAACGGCATCCTGAATCCATGGGAATGCTCCGCAGCAGATGAAAAGCAACCCTGATGTATCGAGCTGATTTTGCGGATCCTCTTTGTGCCGCAAGATGACCCCATCCATGAGAGTGATAAGAGCTTCCTGAACTGCCAAGCCTGGATCGCCTGGAGAGGTGCTCGTTCGTAGGCAATGGTCTAGTCGGTCTACCAATACGATCCCGAGTTGGGCGAGATTGAGATCTCCACCAGATCGGTGAAGGAGGGCGTCTGTAATTCCCTCTAAGGCTTGCCCTGAGAGTGCGGGTTGAACCAGCGAAGAGGCGTCAACCTGGATCCATGGGACTCCCAAAAACTCAGCAGTTTTCTGTACCAGATATGTCTTTCCCACACCTTCTGGACCAGCGAGAAGAAGGTGTTGCCCCTGAGGTTTGGTGTCGCTGAAAAGATGGTGATTCAGATAGTGATTGTAGACTGCAACCGAGAGCTCCCGCTTTGCGTGCTCTTGGCCGCGGACTTGTTGCTCCAGATAGTTCCAGATCTCCATCGGGTCTGGGAATGTAGTTCGATCAGCCATTTGGATCTTCCTCCTTCTGCCACGCATGGCAGTTTAGCCAAATCTTTCTTCCCTTGCACCGATTGTTCATGACAAGAACGATGAGGTGGATAAATTCGTCAAATCTTCATGGCGATAGAACCTTGCCGGGTTTTCAATCAAAGGACCTCTTTAAAGGAATCGGGGCTGGAATGGCATCTGCTTCTGAAGATCTGCACTGGGACCCGGAAAAGGTTCGCAAAAACGCCTACAAGGCCGTTGATTGGGTTGTCGATTATCTGAAGAAGGTTGAGACGAAGAAGGTCTATTCGGATGTAGAACCCGGATCTATCTTCAATCAACTCCCGGCTTCACCACCAGAGAGTGGGGAAGACTTCGATTCAATTCTTGCAGACCTCGATCAAATCGTGCTCCCAGGTTTAACCCATTGGCAGCATCCTTCCTGGTTTGCCTTCTTTAACTCAAATACTTCCGGGCCTTCACTGGCGGCAGATATTCTTAGCTCTGGCTTGGCTGTCCAAGGGATGCTTTGGCAGACGAGCCCTGCGTGCACTGAAGTAGAGACTCGAATGATGGATTGGTTGCTCGATCTTTTAGGACTTCCCCAGGTCTTTCACTCCAGCGGTGAAGGTGGAGGAGTTATCCAAGATACTGCTTCCAGCTCGACTCTCTGCGCACTCATCGCGGCAAGGGAGAGGGTGACCGAATTTCAGGTCGATCGATCCGGGGTTTCTTCAAAGATGACGGTTTACGCCTCTGGGCAGACTCATTCATCCATTGAGAAAGCAGTGCGCATTGCAGGTTTGGGAAGTCAGCAGTTTCGGCAGGTGGCGACCGATGCGGATCTGCAAATCGATCCGGCAGATCTCGACAGCCAGATCACAGCTGACCTTGCCGCTGGAATGGTGCCGACGATGGTCGTGGCGACGGTAGGCACGACCGCTACAACCGCAGTGGATCCTGTTGCAGAAATCGCGAAGGTGTGTCGCAAACATGGTGTTTGGCTGCATGTCGATTCTGCTCATGCTGGTACAGCGGCGATCGTCCCCGAGATGCGCTGGATTCACGAAGGAGTTGAAGAAGCTGATTCCTTCACTTTTAACCCTCACAAGTGGATGTTTGTGGGTTTTGACTGCAATGCATTTTGGGTCAAGGATCGGCAGGTCCTCGTCAAAGCGCTTAGTGTGCTCCCTGAATATCTGCGCAATGAAGCCACTGAATCGGTGAAGGTGATCGATTACAGAGATTGGCACATTCCATTGGGGAGAAGATTCCGGGCTCTAAAGTTGTGGTTCGTGATGCGCAGCTATGGTTCAGAGGGATTGAGATCTCTGATCGACGAACACTTACAGTGGGCGAGCTGGTTTGAAGATCAAGCGCAGTCTCACCCCGATTGGCAGGTAACCCACCGGAGGACGATGAATCTGGTTTGCGTTGCACATAAAGATGGAAATGATCGAACTGACCAAATCGCAAAAGAGCTCAATGATTCAGGGCGAGTGTCAGTGACCGCAACGACAGTTGAAGATCAGAGAATCATTCGATTTTGTTTCGGAGGAACTCAAACACGCTGGGAGCACGTCGAAGCAGCCTGGGAAGCGTTAGTTTCAGCCGGGAAGTAAATCTTTGATTAAGGCTTCGAATTCTTCGCAGGTTGAGTAGGGATCACAATGCCTGTGACCGACAATTTTGGCGAGATGTAATTCGTTTCCAATTGATTCAATTGTTCAGCGACGTTTCTGCCAAATTGATTCACCAGCTTACGCTCATCGACATTCTGCAATCTTTGAATCATCAATGCTTCTGCTGCGGGCATGGGGTCGTACATCGAAGTTTCGTCATGGACCCTGGAGATCCCCAAGATTCCACCCATGGTTTTGCGGGCATACTGCATGTCGCTCATCTCGACGTCTGGCCTTAAGGCATAGGCGACAGCAGCATCCATTCGAGCTCTTGCGGCGAGGAGCGCTGTTTTTGCATCCAGTTCTCCGGGTTGAATGGGAATCAAAACGCTCAACTGTTCAGGCTCGATTTTCGGCTCCCAAATAATTTTCGCACCCTCTGAATCAAGGAAGCGGATCAATCGCGGAATCAACAATCCAAGAGCCAGCGATTGCTCTGATCCGGGAGCCGGCACTCGCCAGCTACGAATGATGGCGCCTGGAATGCCGCTTTTGTTTCTTTTGACGCCGATTTCTCCATTGAGGAGTTTTGCGTTGGGGATCTTTTGATTGGGCTTTCCTGCAGTAATCTTGCCGAATCTGGTTTTAGCAATTTCAAGGGTGGGAGCCGGGTCGTGGGGCCCGACGATGGCGATGTGTAAATTTGCGGGAGTGAACAGTTCGCGCCGAACTTGATCCAGGTTATCCAAATTGAAGTCACCCAGTTGATATTGCCCTCGAGGCCCAGACTGAAGTGCGCTGAGACGATCCAGGACACGATCTTGCAAACCAGTAACGAGCTCTGCGCGTTGTTTCTTTTGCTGCGCCAGCAGGTCGCCTCGAACCCTTCCCAAAAGGGAAGCATCCGTCTGTTGAAACTCGATTCGATCGAGGATCTTTTTTAGGTGCTCCGTGACATCTTTTGGCGGCACTTTTTCGATGAACCAGGTTCGATGAGTTCCAACCAGCACCTCTCCTTCTGCAGAAGGAGTGTTGTGTGATCTTCGGAGTAGTTCCGCCAACAAGTGGGTTCTTCCGGAACCTCCTTCTCGATCGTGAAGAGAGCCGACATTCCAACTGGTAATGATGATGGCGCGTTGTTCTTCTTCGGGAAGGAAGGAGGGAAGAGGCAGAGACCCAAACTGCAATCCGTTATCTAAGGGATACCAAACTTGGCGAGGAGATTGCCGTAGGACTGTGGGTTTCACTTCCGCGGCTGCGATCGCCGGTGACCCCTTGGCAGCAGCCCTGAATCCCAACGCCCAGCTCCCTGCAAAGCAGAGCAAACCAAAAGCAAGCAGGAGGAAGCAAGCTTTCCATCCGCCTTGTCCTTGGCTTGGATTACTGCGGCTTGGATTGCTGCGGCTTGGATTACTGCGGCTTGGATTATTACTGAGGTTTGGAGTTCCCAGATTAGGATTCATCACGCTGCATTCCCCTTCGATCTCCCCATCTGACGAAAAATCGCCCTGGAGATCAACAAGAGTTGGGCAGACCTATGAAGCTCTTAGCGACTTTCCGAAGGATGTCGTGTCGAAGCCCAGCTGGCGACCAGGTCAAAATTGCCATTCAGGGCATCTTCTGGCTGCGCAAAGCGCCACCCGTTTTGCAGATTAACCAATTTCGGCTCAGGGTCCAATCGGTAGCGCTGGATGACTTCATCGGCTCTCGCAGACTCATCCAGAAGAGTCGTTGCCCTTCGAATTCGATCTTCTCGAACTGCAGGCGGTAACCCCAGCGGCTGAGAAGCGACAGAAATCCGCGCATGAATCTTGCGATCCTTATGGTGCGCTTCCGGTTGTTCCAATTCATGGAGGCCATCGAGGGGGTTCAAGAACAACCATGAGCCGTAGCCGGTCACAGCGACGAGCCAGTTCCCCGACGAATCATGAGAGAGTTCTTCCAAATGCATGTTTCGCATCTCTGCCCACTCGACGATCATTTTTCTCAGTCGAGAGCACCATTCAATTTGCTCGGCTGCAGATTCCTTATTGCGCTGCACCGGTTGAATGCGCAAGTAAGCATCTTGAGGAAGATCCTTTTCGAGAACTTCGACCGCATGGTCAAGGAGATAGATCTGTTGCGCCAAGCGTTGAATCAATCCCTGTGGGTAGTGATCTCGGGAAGTTTCAGCATTGCCCGACAATCGATCGAGGAGAGATCGTGCCGTGGATGTTCCGTTGTCGATTCGATCACGAAGCTCTGTTCGAGCGAGAACTGGTAGACGTTGAGGATCTTCCCAGAAGCCGGCGACTTCCATACTCTTGAGATCTGACTGTCGCGACGTGGCCCATTCTTCTGATTCAAGGCGCTGTTCGAGCAGTTCGACCTTGTCGGCGAGAACCATCACTTCCTCAAGTCGACCGGATCCTCGCATCGCGATGTATGGAACTTGCAATCGAGGTGCCCGATCTGCCTCTGAATCCAGCGACATTCTTGGAACCTCTGTGAGCTCTGCCTCAGCGGCTTCCTGTTCCGCAGCATCCGGATCGACAAAATCGACAACGATCTTGCCGTATTCACCACGAACAAAGAGGAATTGATCCTCTTGTGGATTGTCGTGAACCAACATCTCTTTGGCGATGGGAGTCAAGGCGAATCGCTCGACCGCACGACGCAGGGGGCGTGCTCCGAGGTCTGCGGTCAGGCCGTGGGAAAGGAGCAAGTCGATGGCCGACTCTTCCCACTCGACCGCCCAGGGCCGATCTTTTAATCCTCGTCTTGAAAGGACCCGCTTCAATTCCATCTCCAGAAGTGCCCGTTGTTCCGCACGTGAGAAGGGGCGGAAGGTCACGATCTGATCGATGCGATTGAGGAACTCCGGTCGGAATGTTTCTTTCAGGGCGATTTCGTAAGGGTTCTCGGGGCCACCAGCACTTTTGAATCCGAATGAACCCTGGGAGGCTTCTCGGGCTCCAACATTACTGGTCAGAATAAACACGACGTGCTTCAGACAAACGGTGTGACCATTGGCATCGGTCATGCGGGCGTCGTCGAAGGCTTGCAAGAAAAGATCCCAAACATTGGGGTGCGCTTTTTCAAATTCGTCGAGAAGCACCACGCTGAAAGGTTGGTTACGGATGCCATCGAGGAGGCTGCGTTGATGGTGTCCTTCTAATCCGCGATTAGAGCCAAAGAGGCGACTGAGATCATCGTAGGATTGCAGCTCACTCATATCGATTCGCAATAAGCGTTCTTTGGAGCCAAACAGATACTGGGCGAGAACTTTTGCGCTCTCGGTTTTTCCGGTTCCGGTGGGACCGGCGAAGAAAAACACTCCCAGTGGACGAGTTGAATCGGTAAGCCCCGCTTTGAGTAGGGTGATCCGATCAACCATGCACTGGATCGCCTCTTCCTGACCGATGAGGTGGTCTTTGAAAAAGTTTTCTACATCGTCTGTATCGAGGATTTCTTTTTCATCGACGAGAACTTTTGGGAGTCCCGAGAATCTGCACAATTCTTCGATCGCATCTTCGCGGCTCAGATCGACGATCGTATCTTTCTCTTTGTTCTTTTGCTTCTTGCGAACCATTGCTGCGTGAAGGTCGAAGGATCCCCCAAGAGCGGCTTGAAATGGCATGAACTGACTGCTGAGTTCGACAATCATCTTGATGACATCATCGCCAGTTTGAATTCCCGTTTCTCCTTGAACCTGTTGAGAATGGTTGCGAAGAATTTCAGCGGCCTCCTCAGCAGCTGGAGCGGTCACCTTTTCGATATCGTAGTACTTTCTCAAAGAGGCATTATTCCGCAGCATCCTCTCCATATCGGTATCTTCGAGTGCGCCCAAGACGGTGATTCGATTTCGATTCACTTCGATGTTGAGCCGATCCAAGAGGCCCACAGGGTTTTGCATATGTTTGCCGGCATGTTCGAGCCCAGCAAAATCTGGAATGTAGAGCACCGTTTTTGGTTCTTGAAGTTTTGATAGAATCTTCAGCCAGCGCTCTTCCATTTGGCCGACGAACATCGTGCCGGAGATCAAATCCTGAGCGGTCGATTCCATCACTGCCCAGCCCTGATCCTGGAGGTGACAAAGTACTGCTTGAGCGATGGTTTTCTTGCCTACCCCAGCTTCTCCGCCGATAAGCAGAGATCTTGGGTTATCCATTTCGAAACGTTCGGTGATCGAAAGGAGGCGATCGTTTTGACAGCCGACTAAAGGCGACTTTCGCAGATTATTTTGTTCTTCGGTGGTTTTATCAGCCCACCACTCGAAAACTCCTTCGAGCTCATTCATCGTTAACGCCTCTCTGAGTCTACTTACTTCTTCTTCATTGAGAATTTTTGCGATGCTTTCGAGTGCATCATCCTTTTCAGGGATCTCCCGGATGACCTCGACGTATTGTGGAAGTTCTTCGTCGAAGGCGACTCGATCTTCGAGAATATGTCGGTGATCGCAAATCAGCTTGATGAAGTTTTCATCTTCCCAGGACCAGTTGGTGATCACCCAAAAGAGTGTGAGCGATTCCGATCTTCGCAGCATAATTCGTGCTGCCAAAATATTGAATTCATACGGTTGATCATCCGAGACAAAAATCTGTGCATCGGCTTTGACGGGGATGCCGATGAATTCGTCATCTCCCAAGACGGCCAGTGCTGCAGTGCTCTCCGCATAATCATTCAGATCATAGGCGATTTCTCTCAGCTCTGATTCTTTGCCGGATTCTTTTAACCTGTTTTTAAACCGCTCGTAGGGGTGCTCATAGATCTGCACTCCATAGATTTCAAACTCTTCTCCCATGTTGGAATCGACGTCTTCTTCGTCTAAATCATCACTCATATCAGAGTCATTCTCGGTCTTCCCCACAACCTTCGCATATTCAGCTTGAGCCCGGCTGAGCAATAAGAAGAACATTCCGACAAAAAAGCCGACCGAGAGGATTCCCAGCCAAACCCAACCCATGTCAGATACGGGGGCCTCGGCGGTAGCGAAGAGCCAAAGTTTCTCGATGACGAAGTATAGGGAGAGTAAGGCCGCAGCGAGAAAGCCGAGTAGCAATGCCAAGATGCAACCGCAACCAATGATGAATCCCAGAAGCAGAAGCGCTTGTGTCAGCCAGACCAGTAGCTTTTTGGGGGGATCAGATTCCTCAGGATCTACGCGATCAGGATCCACAGAATCAGGATCCGGCTCTGGGGAATCTGTTACCTTGAACATTGCTGCCATCACTTCAGAAAAATTTATAAATACAGAAGCCTTCATCTTTGCATAGATCATGGTCCTTTTCTATGTCGAGATGCCCTCTTATCGGGGATATTTAAAGCGTAATGGCGTCTTGTCGATGGGTTCGGAAACCCTCGATTCCCATGCCCTGAAGCGCGAATACCAATGAAATGCCGATGTGGGTAATTCCGATAAGTAATGGGGGGGTTGCGGAGCCATCAATTTTCGGCGGATCCAATGGTTTTTCAGTCGAAGAGAGTGAAGCAGCAGTTGCGCCTGTCGCAGAGTTGCCGTCCTTGGAATCGGCAGAATTGTGACCTCGATCTTCTCTTCCAAGTAGCTTGCCGACCGTGCCTTTGAAGAACGATCGAAGAGCGGAGCCGGTCTAACTGAGATTTCGATGAGATTCTTTTGATGATGATGAGAGTGACCAGGGGCCTCTCCTTGGAGTGAGGTGGGTGCACGAAGTATCGATCGCAAGCTGGGCCTCAAAGGAGGCCTTTCATTGAAACGGATCTCTCCAAGTCCATGAATGATGTCCGCGATGATGATGGCGCGATAACTTTGATGGACGTGCGGTTGATCGATATTGATGTGAATCCAGCCACCCGTGAAGAATTCACGTGACCATTCTTTAACGGTGATTTCACTCACCCGATGAAGGCGCAAACGATTTCCTGATCGTGTGGCCCCGTGGGGTAGAGGATCGAAAGCTTCAATCGCTTGATAGATGCTCCTGTCGATGGCGCTGCAGCAGCAGTCAGAGAGGCAGCGGCAGCTTGACTCGGCATCGGCAGTTTCTGCGGCAAGTGCCTCTTTGATATCGATCAGATCGGGGCCTTCGGTGGTCAGTTGCCGAATCGACCTCAATACTTTGCGACGCCATGGGGGGGGATATCGCAGCTGGATCACGCTGCAAGATCCCCCAATTGCCGCCGTTGCGATGATGGGAGATGGGCCGATCGATGAAGGAGTGAACAATTTTGCGGCAGCACGGAGGGCAACCCGCGGATGAAAGCCCCCACCTGAAGTATCCATTCCTGCTCCGGCATGCAGCAACAGCGTCAGATTTTCCTCACCACCTTCCATTTTCTGCTGCAGACGAGCATTGGGGTGGGGAGCGAGGTTGATCATGAAGGGGGGCCTGGAGAGGAGGATTCGGGGTGCCGGTGAGCATTCATGAGGGCCGTCGTGAGTGCAGTCGAGGGAATCGCAGATGCTGACCCCGAGAAAGCAAAGCAGGGTGACTGAGGCCGCCATCATGGGACTCCTTTCGCTGATCAGAGATAGGGGGGCTGGGCGAAGGTGTCAGCGCAAAAATTTGATCACGGATCCGTAATCGGTCCTGCAACAGGGGGTGACTGGCGCGGCGACCTCGGTTAATTTTCAAGCATGTCAAAACTTCTCGCCATCCTCTCTCCCGCTAAGACCCTCGATATGGAAGCCGAGCTTCCAAAGGGGGCTCCAACCATCACTCGCCCGCGCATGGCCTCCCGCTCAAAGGAGCTAGTCGGGGTATTGCAGGGTTACTCGACAGGGCAACTGGAATCGCTGATGTCCATCTCTCCGAAGTTGGCAGAGATGAATCGGGAGCGCTGGTCCTCTTTTGGCAGTCGCTCAAACCCCAAGGGGCCTGCAGCGATCTGCTTCCGTGGCGACGTTTTTCAAGGTTTTGAAGCTTGGACGATGAACAAGAAGGCCTTGGCTTGGGCACAGGATCATGTGCGCATCCTCAGCGGTCTTTATGGAATGCTGCGACCCCTCGATGTCATTCAGCCTTACCGCTTGGAGATGGGGACTTCCCTGAAGACGAAGGAAGGCAAAAACCTTTATGACTTCTGGGGAGATCAGATACACAAGCTCCTGAAAAAGGACATGAAAGAATCGGGCGCAGAGATTCTGGTGAACCTGGCGAGTGCCGAGTATTCAAAGGCGGCCCACATTGGCGATCTCGGTTGCCCCGTCGTCGATGTCAAGTTCCTGCAGGTGGACAAGGGCAAAGCGAAGTTCATCACCCTCTTTGGTAAACAGGCCCGTGGCTTGCTGGCGCGCTGGATGTCAGACCACCGCCCCAAGAACCTCAAAGACCTGCAAGGCTTTGATTCTCAAGGGTATCGTTTTCATGCCGGCGACAGCACCGATGACGTGATGGTCTTCACCCGACCGAAGCCCCCTCCTGTTCGACGCTGATTCATTCGCAATGGCGGTTCTGTTTGGCGTGAATCGGTAAATCGGTTTGCCCAGATCTGCATGCCGAGTTCGTTGGGTGATCACTCTCTTGACCTTGCATTCCCTCTCCGGGACGATCATCTGAACAACCCTATTCTGGAGAACCGATGAATCGAATCTTTTCTTTTCCGATGCTGCTCCTCCTCGTTGTGCCAGTTCATCTCTGCTCAGTGGCGGTTCTGCCGGCACAGGAAGTAGAATTGTCCCAAGAGG
>NHDG01000054.1 GCA_002167285.1 Planctomycetia bacterium TMED53 | reverse complement strand
TTGTGATTTTGAAGTGAAGGAAGAAGGCAGAAGGGATGGGGATCCCGCGACCCTTTTAGCTTCGAATTCGAAAGCCTCCGAGTTGCTGGGGTGGACACCTGAAAACAGTGATCTTGAATTTATCATGGAGACGGCGTGGCGCTGGCACAGGACTCACCCGAGCGGTTATGGCAGTGATTTCAGTCAAATGCCCGGCGTCAAGAGTCGCTTCGGCGAACTCGCAGTAAAGCTCGGCTTTGTTACCGAGCAAGATGTGGAAAGAGTTCTCGTCGAGCAGGAACGAATTCGTACAGAGGGACGTGGTCATAAGATGATGGGGCTTTGCATGGTTGAGATGGGGTTGATTTCAACGACCCAATTGGTAGAAATCCTGCGCCACTACGAAGAGGACGAGAGTTGATGAGTCGAAATTTGAAGGTTTGTAGGTTTTTGTCCGCCATTTTGCTCATAGCACTGCTGGGCCTTTCTGCATGTGAGACCACCTCCGGTGGACGAGATTCCGGAAATTCTTCGCGAGGCTCGGACCAGTTGCTCGCAAAGGTTGGGCGAATTGACATCACTGCGGGGGAGTTGGAACGGCGAATTCTCGATCGTTACTACGGCCCTCGTGCGTTGAACGGATTGGTCCGAGAGGCACTCTTCTCCGCGGAAGCAGAAAGGCTTGGCTTATCGATTCAGGCAGAAGAAGTTTTGTCGGAAGTGGATCGGCGAATCGAATCGATGTTGGGCTCTACTGCGGCAGAAAAAAGAGAAGCGATTCGACAGCTGGAACGTCGAGGATTGACCGAATTGGACTTGAGGCGTGAATTGGTCAGTGAAATCGGTCAGGCTTTGCTGATTCAAAAAGTGGTCTCTGCAAAGCGTGAAATTCTAGAAGACGAGATTTTAGAACTATGGCGTCAGACTTGGAAAGAGCCTCGAAGGAGAATCGAGCATTTGGCGTTTCCATTTGGTGATCTACGCGAAGACGAATTAGATCGTCACGGTGAGTGGGTTGCACGGGTTGGAGAGCGCTGGCGAAAAGGTATGGGAATCGGCGAGATTCTGGAACGCCCTCCGGGCTTACGTCCATCCTTTGAGCCACGCATCGGCGATGCATGGTTGAAAGAGAGCGATCTGGCAGGCCAGCCACTCTTTTATGAGCTGTTTAACATCGATCGAGGAGCAATTCTTGGCCCGATTCGGGAGGATAATTTTGGCTGGCATCTCTTCAGGGTGGTAGAGGGGAAGCAACCGAAGCCCTACTCTGAAGTCCGTGATTCGCTGTTGGCTGAATTACGAGACGCTCCGCCGACGGATGCAGAGGTTTTGGCCGTGGAGGAGAGCCTTCGTTTAAGGATTCCCGTCACCGTCGAAGTGGATGCCTTCCGCAAGCTGTGAGGCGACTGCCGATCTGGTGATTCGGATGTTCGAGTTTGCTGAAAAACAGATTTAACTGAGAAGAAATTGAGGCACGAGATGATTTCCCGCGAAGAAGAGGGCGCCCCTGCGAAGACGAATCCAGCGGCTCAGGAGGTGGATTCCGAAGAAGAAGGTGTGGAAATCATTCCTTTGGAGGGGGATCAGCTACGCAGCACCATCGAAGCGATCCTCTTCGCCTCGCCAGAACCTGTGAGCCGACGTCGACTGCAGGCGATGCTCAAGGAAGCCCCCAAGGGAGCCGTACGGGAAGCCCTGCTCGAGATGGAAGCGGAGTACTTGACTTCACCGAGAGGCTTTCTGCTCCATGAAGATGGCGCCGGAATCCGACTCCTTTCCAAGCCCGACTTTGCTCCATACGTAGCCCGACTTCGCGGGGAGGGGCGTCGAATCCGCCTGAGCTCTGCCGCGTTCGAAACCCTGGCAGTGATCGCTTATCGGCAACCGGTGAAGAGATCGGATTTGGAACAGATCCGCGGGGTTTCCTGTGGTCCGATCCTCAAAAACTTGATGGAGTGGAATCTGATCCGCATCACTGGCCAGGATGAGAGTGTCGGTCGGCCATTGTTGTACGGGACGACCACCGAGTTCCTGGAATTGTTCGGTTTGTCGGAGCTGGATGGCCTCCCTGAACCGAGTCGCCTCAAAGATCAAGGCTCTGATCGGGGGCTTGAGATCCTCGATGAGATCATTCGTGGAGGAGAAGAGGCCGATGATCGCTTTGAGGCCGTTGACAGTGAGAAATCCGAAAATTCGGGAGACGCGGAATCTGCGGATTCACCGGAGGCTGCGCCGATAAAGCGTGATCGCCTCTCCGAGGGCGAAGAGACTGTTCAAGGAGCAGATTCGGCAGAGAGCCCAGACTTCCTCGGCGATGATTGGATCGAGGAGGAGGACGGGTCTCCTTGACAGCTTCTGTCATAGGGCTACCATTTCCTGCTTGTGCGCCGGTAGCTCAATTGGATAGAGCACCTGACTACGGATCAGGAGGTTGGGGGTTCGAATCCTCCCCGGCGTACTTTTTCGTCACCCTTCGTCGCTCCAAATCTGGTTGCTCCAAATCTTGTATTACCGTTTCAGCCGATGCCCTTATTACGGTGGGTAGATTTCAAAGGTCAATTTGACCATTGGCAAAGTGCGACCATTGATTTGATTCATTGAAAGAGGAGAACGTTCGGTGGAGGATTTCTCGGGGATTTCCTGGTTGAGGGATGAAGATGCGGATCTTCGTTCGATGTTAAAGGCCTTGGAAGAAGCCCGAGCCGCTGCTGAGCAAGGGGAAGTTCCTGTTGGAGCTATCATCGTGCATCCCGAGCACGGTCTCGTCGCACGGGCTCGCAATGCCAAGGAAACTTTGCAAGATCCGACGGCCCATGCCGAAATCCTTGCCATCGGTCAAGCGGCGGAAGCTCTGGGAAGTTGGCGTTTGGAAAACTGCACCCTTTTCAGCACTCTTGAGCCGTGTCCAATGTGTGCCGGAGCAATTCTCCAATCGCGGATTGAGCGGGTGGTTTTTGGGGCTAGCGACTCCCGTTGGGGTGCGGTAGATACCAAGATGAACCTCTTCGAACCGGGCCTCTTCAACCACGATGTGGTGTGGCAGGGGGGAGTTCTCGAAGGGGAAGCGGCGGGGTTACTGAAGGACTTTTTCCGCGAGATCCGCGAGGGGCAATCGAGATATGACGGGAAAGAGGCGGACTGATCTTGATCCCGCCTTCCTTCCCAGTGTAGAAGAGATCTTTAAGCGGAGGGGTGCCAGAGTGGTTGAATGGGCCGGTTTCGAAAACCGGTGTGCCTTTACGGGTACCGTGGGTTCGAATCCCACCCTCTCCGCCAATTTTGATTTCTTTAGGTTTCAAGTTGGAAGTGTGGAAGGTGCCCTCAAATGCAGGGCTTTTCTTGAATACTTTCAGTGACGAAGCAAAGAGGGGATCGAAGCCTTTAGTGAATCCTAGGACGATCTGTTGGCAATTTTTGCGGAAACTGTGATACTACGAAGTCTGTGGCCGAATCCTTCGATTCTGATGGAAGGTTTTGTCCATTTTGCTCGAGAAAGTCGCAATTCGGAGAGGTGTCCGAGTGGCTTAAGGAGCACGCTTGGAAAGCGTGTGTGCGTTTACGCGTACCGAGGGTTCGAATCCCTCCCTCTCCGCCACATTTAACTTTGATTTCCGGGGTCCGGGCGACCGCCGGCCCGTGAATCTGGTCAGGCCCTGACGGGAGCAGCCATGACGGTGTCCGCTGGTGTGCTTCGGGCTCCGGTCTTTTTATAGGCGCGCCATTTTTGTGAGTCCCTTCTTTGAAGCTCCTCGACGTTCTCTAGATAACTCCCAAAGCACCTTATAGAGGCCGCTACCCAAGATTTAAGCTGTTTTTGTGCCTTGCCTGAATGAGGGTGGCGGGTTCTGATGGGGTCATGAGTACCCAGACCCCTGATCACCGGACCAGTGAGTATGGATCCGGTGAAAATACCCACGAATACCAGGTGATTGCCCGTCGCTTCCGGCCACGGAGCTTTGATGAAGTGGTTGGCCAGGAAGCGGTCGCCGATGCCTTGAAGCAGTCGATTTTGCAGAATCGATTGGCCCATGCATATCTCTTTTGTGGGCCCCGGGGAGTCGGCAAGACCTCTATGGCGAGAATCTTTGCTGCGGCTCTTCAATGCCCGCATACCAAGGATGCGATCCCATGCGGGAAGTGTGCCACCTGTGAACGAATCTTCCGTGGTGAAGACTCGGATGTGACCGAGATGGACGGGGCGTCGAATCGAGGCATCGATGATATTCGCGGGCTCATCGAGCACGTCCAATACGCTCCGACTCAAGGACGCTATCGAGTCTTCATTCTCGATGAGGTTCACATGCTCACTCGGGATGCCTTCAATGCATTACTGAAGACCCTTGAGGAGCCGCCTGCCCACGTCAAATTTGTGTTTGCGACGACTGAACCGGAGCGAATTCTGCCGACGGTATTGAGTCGCTGCCAGCGCTGTGATTTTTCTTCGATTTCGCATCAGGATATCGCCCGTCGACTTGAACAGGTGTGTCAACAGGAAGGTGCGGAGCCAGGGCCTGGACTTTTGGAAGAAGTCGCGACACTGGCGCGCGGAGGAATGCGCGATGCTCAATCGCTGCTCGATCAAATCCTGGCTTTTGCGGGTAAAGAACCGCAACTCGAGGATCTTTTGCGGATCACTGGGCGAGTTTCTTCTGAAGAGCTCGAACAATTAATTTCAATCCTCGAGACAGGCGATTTGGCAGCAGCGATTCAGCAACTGACTCCAATCCTCGACTCGGGAACCGAGCCATCGGTTTTAACCGATCAGTTGATCGCTGTGATGCGAGATCAACTACACCTGGGAGTTGCCAGCGGCTGGACACCAGAAAAGATTGAAGCCAATCTTCTGGCCCAGGAAATCCTTCAAGAAACACGTCAAAGATTGCGTCAGCAGGATCGCGGTGATCTTGTCTTGGAGTTGGCACTTTTGCGTATCGGCACGCTTCCTGCTTTGGTTCGCACCGGGAGTCACTCTTCGGCAAACTCGTCTGTCACTGCAAGTGCGGGCACTTCGACCGTCATCGTCTCTTCCGAGCAGAGTGGCAGTGGCAAGCAAAGTGACAATGCAAAGAGTGAGGAGGGCGCTTCTTCCAAGAGTGAAGTGGCCAGAGAGATGGAACCCTCACCCGTCACGGTCACTGAAGAAGCTCCAGCTGAGCATGCTGCAGTTGCAGATTTGGCTGCGAGTTATTCTTCTGGGGAAGAAACCGCTGATGAAGCGGAAAGCGTCGTCGCCACTGGTAAGAGTCGTGCACAAGCTGCGCTCGACGCATTGAAGGCGAAGCCTGCAGCGGCCTCCGAGGACCATGACATCAAATCTAAAATTTCGCCGGAGGATTACTCTGAACCAGCGGTGGTCAGTTCAGAGCCCAGTGATTCTCAAGGGACGGATGCCTTCGAGGATCTGGTTGCACGTGTGGCAAAGATCTCATCGTTGACTGCCAGGCATTTGAGCAACGATGGCCATTTGTTGCGAGCAACCTCCGGCTGGCGCTTCATCGTCTCAGAGTCCCTGGAAAAGGTCATCGATTCTCCAGAGGTCACCAAAGTGCTGAATGAGTGGCAAAAGGTCCATGGTGAAATCACGATCGAGCAAGGGGATCGGCCTCGTCCTTCTATAGAGACCGATTCCGGTGAGGGAGTGGAAGCTCCTCAAGTGATCCGTGAAGCGGAAGAAATTTTTCGCGCAAAGGCTCACAGAAAACAAAATCAGTAACTTAGCAATCTCGCAGCAGTGATCAGGTACAAAGGAGTCGAAGATGGTCGGTGGAGATTTGGGTGGACTGTTTCAACAGGCCCAAAAGATGCAAAAGGAATTGAAAGCAGTCCAAGAGGATCTCAAGCAGCGAACTGTATTGGGAGAGTCGGGCAGCGGAGCGGTCAAAGTTTATGCCAGTGGTGCTCAAGAGGTCCTGAAGATCGAGATTGAGCCAACCGTAGTGGATCCTGAGGATACTGAAATGTTGGAAGACCTCTTGCTCGTTGCCGTCCAACAAGCATTGGAAAAGGCGAAGGAATTGGCCGATTCCGAGACGTCTCGAGTCACCGGAGGGATGAACCTTCCGGGAATGATGTAGAGGTCTGATGGCAGAAGATGTGATTTTGGGTGAATTGATCACCGCATTTTCTAAGTTACCTGGGATCGGAGCAAAGAGTGCGGAGCGCCTCGCTTACCATGTGCTCAAGATCTCTCGCTCCGAAGCGATGGAGTTGGCTGAGGCGATTCGCCGGGTTAAAGACGATCTACGGCGCTGTTCAGAGTGCTTGAATATCTGCGAGCGTGAGCTTTGTGAGATATGCGAGGACGATTCGCGAGATTCGAGTACCGTCTTGGTGGTGGAGCAACCAAAGGATTTGAGAGCGATCGAGGGTAGTGGGGCATACCAAGGAAAATATCATGTCCTGGGGGCCACCTTTTCCCCGATGGATGAGAGGGGACCAGAACACCTGTCCCTCGACCGGTTGCTAGAGCGTTGCAGGAGCGGCCAAGTTAAAGAGGTCATTTTGGCCCTAAATCCTGATTTTGAAGGAGATGGGACGACCCTCTTGATTACAGAAAGCCTTGCGGATCAACCGGTGTCGGTGACGCGTTTAGCTCGTGGGCTTCCAAGTGGTGGCCAAATTGAATACATGAATCAGAGCATACTTCGAGATGCGGTCGAGGGTCGTGGAGAATTCGGCGGCTCTGGAGCTTTTAAATCTCCTGCGCACTGATGCTCTTAAGGGTGGGTTAAAAGTGATGAGCGAAATTAATAATCGTCTTTACATATTCCTTTCTCTTCTTGCGTTCCTCTGTTTGTCTCCAGCATTAGTGCTTGCGCAGGTAGGGGGAGGGCCCAACTCAACCGCCCTCACCATAAAGATTCCTAAATTAAAAGAGACTGTACGAGTGGGTATCCAAACTCTTAATGAGGGTTTCGACGACTGGAACATTCTTCGAGACGGTAGTCTTTGTTACCCGCTGATGATCTTGTTGAAGAATCCTTTGGATAGAGAAATCAATTTAAGGCTCGAGTTTACAGAATCCTCTGGGTACCGCAGAGAAGGTGATCGGCCAATAAAATATCTTGCCGACTTCATGATTCCAGCAAATGCAGAGGTTTCTCGATTACGCGGGATCCCTTTAGCGATGCTTGCTACGTTGTCTGCTAATGATCGTCACGCGGGGATTCTTCGTAACAATGGATATATGATTCGTGGAAAGCTTCTTTCTGAGAATGTTCAAAGTGATTTTGATACTTACCTTCAGTTTGATCTCGATAATTATTGGGCCGGTAGTGGTTTCACAAGGAGCGAAGTCAGAAAAAATGCAAAAGGGAATCGAGTGTTGCTGATATGCCCAACCACTCTTGCTAATCGAAAGACAATTGGCGACATCGTCGACAGGTACAATGTCAACAAATCGTGGCCTGTTGAATCTCTTCCCCAATCTTGTCGGCCATTATTGGCATTGAACAAACTCGTTTTATTTGGAGTGACTCCGGCAGATCTCAGTAAAGGCCAAAGAGATGCGGTAATGGCTGCGATCGAGAGTGGTTTGGAAGTCCACTTGTTCCCATCTCCAGCAGGTCAAGGAGACGAATGGGGAAAAGAGTTCATGGATATGGAACGAGCTGGCTCCGATCTCGATCACAGAATTTTGCAGGCTTCCAATGGAAGAGGTCAAGATGGAGAAGGGAACGCCGCCAGGAATCTAGTGAAGCAAGGGATTCGAATTCTCGATAGTGAATTGAGACCAGGCAATCCGAGTAATCTGGCGTTAGTTTTATTGGCAGGTTATGTGGTCTTGTTGATTCCCGGCCTCTTCTTTTCCCTGAGAGCAAAGCGCAAACAAATCGCATTGCTTTGGATGATTCCGACAATCTTCTTGGCCTCCGTCGTGACCGTGACCATCATTGGTGTTTCGCACTATGGAGTGACGAAGGAGACGAAGAAAATAGTAGGACTGTATCACCTCGCTAACGAAGCGAGGGAATTGCAGATTATTGAAGGAGTCTTCGATCCTTTGGGTTCTAAATCGGTGCGTACAATTCCCGTTAATGAACAGTTGGTCATGGATTACTCTTCGGTCATTAATTATAAATCGGTGGTTTACTCCGAAGGAGAAGACGGTGTATTGACCGAGTCGATAGAGTCATTTCCACGCAGTCTGTATTTTACGGTTCGTTCCGTCTCCTTGGGAGATTCCTCGATGTTGAAAATCCCTTTGGTTCGTTGGGCTGTTGATTCCCAAAGAATCGATTCCGGTTTGCTCTCTGACATGGTGGAAGATCTTGCCGATGCTGAAGTCATGGATAGGCTTGCTCTCGAAAATGGAATACGTGTGATCGGGATGGAGGGCAGGAAGTAATGTCTCTCTCCTCCGCAATATTGCAGGTTAGGAATTTGTCGGTCAGCTTTGGAAAGCTGAAGGCTGTCGATAATATTAGCTTCGATGTAAATCGGGGTGTGATTCATGGATTCATAGGACCCAACGGAGCCGGGAAAACGACGACGATACGGGTGATTTCCACTCTTCAGGTTCCTGACTCTGGTGGCGTCTGGGTTGGAGGAATGAATGTCTTAACTCACCCCAATGAAATCCGATCCAAGCTTGGTTACATGCCTGATCACGTTGGAGTTTATTCAGGGCTGAGTGTTCTTGAGTATTTGGACTTCTTTGCTCTGGCGCGTCGGATTTTCGGATCAAAAAAGCAATCCGTGATCTCTGATGTCGTCGAATTGACGGGTCTTGGTGACTTGCTTGATCGAGAAGTGGAATCCCTATCAAAGGGAATGCGTCAAAGATTGTGCTTAGCGCAAACATTGCTCCACGAGCCAGATTTGTTGATTTTGGATGAGCCGGCAAGTGGATTGGATCCCAGAGCAAGAATCGAGTTTCGAGAATTAATTCTCGAGTTAAGACGACTTGGGAAAACAGTTTTCCTTTCGAGTCATATTTTGTCTGAGCTATCTCCGATCTGCGATTCTGTCAGTATTATTGAAACTGGTAATATCGTCGCTCATGGCCCTCTTGAAGAAATTCAAGATCGTATGTCAAAAGGAGTAACTTCATTTGAAGTAACCTTACTTAAAGACCCGAATGAGGATGTTGAGGCGCTTTTAAGTCAGCTTCCTTCCTTGTCCTTGAAAATGATCCAAGGACGGAAATTCCGATTTGAGTGGAATGGGGAAGTCGAAGGAGTCGCAAAGGTTTGGGAGCTGTTGTCCGTGAATGGGTTTGTGATCTCCAGTATCAGTAAGAAAGAAGACGATTTGGAGAATATCTTCATGTCGTTAACGACAGGGGAGGTTCAATGAAGAAGGAAATCCTCTATCGGGTATTGGGTGTATCGATGATCCAAAAAGATCTCTTCCTTGCGATGAAGAGAACCTCTTGGATGATCATTCAATTGCTCTACCTGCTGGTCATGGGGTTTGTGTTAGCGGTTGCTATCGTCGCTTGGGACTCGGATATCAGTAACGGAAGTAGCCTTTGGAGCACTGCTGATACCGCAACGGTAGTGAGCACCTACCTTTTTTGCCAGGTTTTGGTGATATGCGTCATCTTTCCATTTTTGGCGGGGAGCTCCATCTCTAGGGAGCGGTCTGAAAAGACATGGTCCCTATTGAAGACGACAGCAATGACCCCTGGGGAGCTCATTCGAGGCAAGTATTTCGCTTTGGTGAGTCAATGTTTGTACGTGATGCTGCTCACTGCGCCATTGTTAGTGATGACAACACTCCTGGGTGGAGTCTCTCTTGGTGCTGTGATTTGGGAATATTTGTTGCACATCTGTTTGGTGGCCTGGATCTGCGCGGTGGGAGTGTTGAGTTCTGCTTTGGCGAGAAAAGGGGTAGGAGCAATCCTGGGAACTCCCTTATTCTTCTTTTTTCCGATGATGTTTGTGATCGCATTAGCTGGCGAAACTTACCTCGGAAATCAATCCATGCTGCTAGGTCAAATTGAGCAGTTTTTTACCTTGGATGCACTTGCAGGTTTCATCTCTGTATCTGCATTTGTCTTGTCTGGTGTCGCCGCTCTCGTTGGAGCGATTCATTTGATATCGCCGGTCAATTCTTTGCGGAGCCTTCCAACGCGGTTCGGAATCTTCGCGTTATATTTTTATGCCTCCGCGGCTTTTCTGTACTACGTCAATTCGAATATCCCCTCTTGGTTTGATTATTATTGGGTTGTAGCAATGTTTGTCGGGGGGGCCGGTCTACCGTTGCTTCGCATCGCCGGAGGCGAGCCACAGGTCCCTCTCAGTGTAAGGCAGTTTGGAAGAGATCATCCCTTTCCTGCTCGTATGCTGGCGATGTTTTTGCCTGGCGGATTGAGAAATCTATTGTTTTGTTTTCTGATCTTGTGCCTCTTTATTCCATTAGGACTTGTTGAGATCGAGCCGTCTACAGCACGAAGCGCGAATTTGGATGTTTCCCGAGTTGAGGCGGACGTCGCTTTTTCGCAGGGGCTGTATTTTTCAGTTCTGTTCTGGGTTGCAGCGGTTTTGTCATTCGCTTGGTTCTTGGGGCAATGTGGTTGTAGCAGCATTTTGAGTGCGTCGGTGGCGTTCACCGTACACTTGATCGCTCTTTTGGCGATGACAGTTCTCTCTGTTCGATTTGATTACTTTTGGCCTGTTTTCTCTCCTAACTTTGCAATGATCTCCACTCCATTTAATCTATTTCAAATTTTGGGATCTTCATCGGCGAGAAGTTTTCAGCGTGGATTTGAAGCCTATTTTGAATCCTCTATCCGAATGGATACTCTGTTTAATCTCCTACAAATTGGCGTGTTTACCGGGCTCGGTTGTTTTGTCTCATTGAGAAATAAGAAACCACTTCTTTCCCTCGAAAGTGAATCGGATGCCGGGTTGCTCTTGGATCTTCCTGCTGAGATTGCTGATGTCAGTCCAGTTACCGATTTGAAAAATCAAAAGCCAGATTTACAAGAGGAGACGAAATGAGGCTTGGGTTTCGGACGATTATTCTGGTTTTAGCTGTTTTGTTATCACCAGGCCTAGATCCTCAAGCGAGGGCTGAAGATGTCATCGTTTTAAAAAGCGGTAGGACGATTACTGGGAAAATTCTCAATAGAACTGCTGAAGTTCTTGAAGTCGAGATGGCCGTTGGTAAATCGAAAGCCAAAATCACCATTAAGGTTGAAGACGTTGAGAGAATTGAGCAGGGCAAGGGCCTCAATGAAGAGTTTCGAAAGCGTTGGTCTGCATTAAAACCAAAAGACGTTTCCGCTTTGGAAAGTTTGCTTCAGTGGTGCCTTGACGAAGGATTGAAAACCCAGGCAGTTCAGGTTCGACAAAGAATTGAGAAGGAGAAACTTGCTCTTCTCAAAGACAAGTACCCAGATCTATGGTGCCGGCCTTGTGGCGCAACCGGAACATTGAATTGTGCAGGTTGTGAAGGCAAAGGAGAGAAGATTGCTCCATGTTCTCGCTGTGCGGGAAATGGAGAGATTGGCTGTCGGGCTTGTTCTCGAAAAAAGGAGGGAAGCCTCGATTGTCGGCGTTGTGGAGGCGCAGGGGTTTATGAGCGCTTTGATCCTTCAAAAGGGAAAAAGGTCAAAACGCGATGCAGTACCTGCAGTGGAAAAGGGAAAATTGAGTGTCCTACCTGTAAGGGGAAGCAAAAAGCACGTTGTGAAGATTGCAAAGGAAAGGGGGGCACTGGAACTGAATGTGATGATTGCAGCGGTAAGAAAATGCTCCTCTGTCAGCTTTGCGAGGCTTCAGGGGTAAAAGGAAACCCTGAGAAGAAGGCTCCTCCTAAGTTGGAAAAAGATCAGGATAAAGGCAAAGAGGGGGCCCCAAAGAAGGATACCCCAGAGAAAAAGCCTGTGATCAAGAAGAACCCTTTTGGATAAGCTCTACTGGGACTTCGTGATTTGAATCAGTAGTGAACCTGCTGCAACTGTTTCACCTTCTTCGACTTTGATCAAAGAAACGGTCCCAGATTCCGGGGCTCCGATTTCATTTTCCATCTTCATCGCTTCCAGCAGTAACAGTGGTTGCCCCACCTCTACCTGATCACCCTCTGCGACCAATATCTTACGTACGATCCCAGGCATGACACTCTCAACAGAGTGGATTCCGCTGCTAGCGCCAGAGTCAGAAACCTCTCTAGTGATCAAATCGACAGGGTCGAGAACTCCTAATTCGATGGGTTCATGGTCGAGTAGGAATCGAAGGGGTGATCCGATTTGATTTCCTGGTAGCAGGGTGATCGTTCGGGTTTCCCCGCGAGAGATCATCCTGAGAACAGTGCCTTCTTCGATGACGTCAACCCGAGCTGCCAGTTTTGATCCATTTGGAAGATGGAAGGTCCACTCCCTACCGGTGGGATCCGAGTGGGCTTCCAAGTTGGCGTGTTGATCATTCCATTCAATTTGATATTTCATCGGTGAGAGTTCCCCGTTCCTTCTCGTCGGGCAGCTTGGCCCCACGCTCCTCCTGCATGATCTACAGGAGTCGATTGGCTGAATGAAGAAGCTAGAGCATGTCGGGCGATGATTGCTGCGACCATTTGAATCGCGTCAGGATCTACAGCTTCTTCACGCTTCTTCTTTAACCACGTCTCTAGTGTTGTGGTGTCAAAGTCACCGGCCAGGAACCATGGCTGTTGGCAAAGTTCAATTCCAAGAGGGACATTGGTGTGGATTCCACCGATCCGTAAACGAGAAAGGAGAGAAGAAAGTCTCTGGGAAGCCAAATCCCGGTTCTCTGCCCAGACGATCGCCTTTGCTAGCATCGGATCGTAATAGGGAGTGACCTCGAGTCCTTCCCTCAACGCGCCGTCGAGTCTGCAGAACGGAGCATGAGGTATTCGCAATCCTAAAATCTGCCCTGTGGACGGGATAAAGTCTCGATAAGGATCTTCTGCACACACTCGAAATTCCAAGGACCATCCGCGCATTGGAATATCGGGATCATGATCGAGGGTTTTACCGGCTGCGACTTCCAATTGCATGCCCACGAGATCGATTCCGGTCACCATTTCGGTGACGGGATGTTCTACCTGTAGTCGAGTGTTCATCTCAAGAAAGTAAAATTCGCCCCTGGCCTCTTCATAGAGGAACTCCATCGTTCCTGCGCCGCGATAGTTCATTGCTGCTGCACCTGAAACTGCTGCCGCACGGAATCGCTTTCGCAGTTCCTCATCGACAGCTGGGGATGGGCTTTCTTCGATCACCTTTTGATGATTACGCT
>NHDG01000053.1 GCA_002167285.1 Planctomycetia bacterium TMED53 | reverse complement strand
GCTCGGAAAGTGGAGAGGGGCACCCCCATGCCCAAACCTGTCGAGCTACGTAAGGACCTAGATGAGATGCAGGAACTGGTCTCTAAGCTGGACGAGGCCCACGACATCTACATGCGCTCCATCGACCTGGAAAAGCTGGAAGCCGACGACCAAGGAAAATATGAGAAAGAAGAAAAGGTAATGGAAGAAGCTCATGATCTTTGTTTAAAAAATGTTACTGCTGCTTCAGCAGCGTTAGAGAAATTAGATGTATGTAGTAGAAAAGATGAAGCTGTTGTTGAATCTCAGAAAGCCACTCATAAAACAGTAACTACTTTGGAAAATTTAAGTGCCTCATTATCTCAGGCCATCCAAACACCATGTAGAGATATCATAGAATGGGACGGCAGTCCCTTATTGTATTACAAGTTCTTTAGCATGTTTGAAAATAGCATTGCCACTTATTGCTCGAATGATTTAGAAAAGATAGTGAAATTGCTGCCGTATTTGAAAGGTGATGCAGCTGATCATACTGAACATATTTGTTATAACCCTGAAAAGTATACGTATGAAAGTGTGAAAGAAATGTTAAGGGTTAAGTTTGCGCTCAAGGAGCGCGTGGGAGGTACTCTTGCTCGCCAGGCTCTCAATGGTTCCAAAATCAAAACAGCATCACAATGGTCCGCTTTTGCCACTGAAATGCAGAGATTAAATAGCCTTTGCACAGATTTGAAGTTTACTCAACAAATTGATACTGAGGAATTTTTGCGTGCTATCAGCATGCGCTTAGAGCTACGCGAAGCCGAAAGGTGGCGCGACTATCAGTTTAAAGAGAATAAGAATAAGAAAGAAAAAGACAGTGAGGACCGTTGTAAGTTTGCTGATTTTCTTAAATATATCACTTACCGTGCTGAACGTTTGAATTGTCCCTCTGTGGGCGCCGGTAGTGGTTTAGGGGATCCATTGGCGATAGCTATAGGTGTCAAGAGCAACCACATAAGTGCAAGGGGATCAAATCATAGAGATCCATGTGTAGTGTGCAACCAAAGTTCACACAAGTTAAGTGACTGCTTGAAATTTAAAACTTTGTCTTATGAAAAGAAAATTGAAGCTATAAAGGAAGCCAGAGCTTGCTTCAGATGTTTACTGATTGGTCATCAGTCAAGTAAGTGTAAAGTTAAGCTGAGCTGTGACGTTGAAGGCTGTAATATGCGGCATCACACGCTCATTCATGACCCAAGTAAAAGTAAGCCTATCCAGGTAAAGACTAATGTAATCAAGGCAAATACAGTGTCCTCAGATGTACCATGTCATATTGAATCTAATGTTTTACTGCCCATAGTGAAAGTAAAAATTAATGATTGCCCTGTATTGGCATTATTAGATGAAGGCAGTACTAACAGTTTAATTGATGAAGGTTTGGTTAAAAGATTGAAGCTAACAGGCAGAAATGTTAATGTAACCATGGACACGATTAATAAGTCTAGCATGTATCAGTCTAAAGTAGTTTCTTTTGATATTCAGAATACTGAAACCATGAAATGTTATCATATGCATTCTGTTTTGACAGTTCCTGGCATCCCCGCCCGCAACTCATCCGGCACAGCAGACCTGTCGCGCTACGCTCATCTACGCGGTATTAAACGTAACGGTAACCATGGCAAGGTCGAGGTCCTCATTGGTCAGTCGCATAATCACCTGCTGATACCAGACGAGATAAGGAGGGGTAACGTAGGGGAGCCACATGCTACACATACTGCTTTGGGGTGGGCTATTCAGGGTCCTATCAGTAATGTTGGGTTGCCCAAAAGAGTCGAGTTAAATATGATTCAAGCTACAACTGTACCCCAAAGTGTATTAGATGACATAACCAATTTATGGTCCCAAGAGAAAACAGATGAGACTTCTTTAGCTTGGTCGCGGGAAGATCAGAAAGTGTACGATTACTGGGAAAAAGAGACCAGAATCGTGGGGGGGCGATATGAAGTGCCCATACCCTTTAAAGACGAGCACCCGTACTTCCCGAACAATCGTGCGCAGGCCTTGGCTCGTTTGAACCAGACAGTCACCAACCTGAAGAAAAAAGGTACGTATGAGACATATGATATAGAAATGAGAAAGTTAGTTGAAAATGATTATGTAGAGACAGTGCCATCTATGGCGTTAGAAAGAAATGATGGCCTAGTATGGTATTTACCGCATTTCCCTGTGTATCATCCTGATAAACCAGATAAAACCAGGCCTGTAATGGATGCTAAATGCAAATATAACGGAGTCAGTTTGAATAGTAATTGTTTGCAAGGCCCAGATCTGAATAATAAGCTAATTGACATTCTCATTCGTTTCAGAGAATATGATTCTGCACTCACCGGTGACATCAAGGCTATGTACCATCAAGTCCTCATTCCAGAGCAGGAACGTGACGTTCTACGTTTCTTCTGGTATAATTCAGCCGGGAAGCTCACCGCCTACCGCTGGACTCGGCATATTTTCGGAGGAATATGGTGCGCCGCCTCCACAACGTACGCATTGCGACGAGCCCTGAAAGATGGAAACGCAGACGGAGATGTCAATAAAGCCATAGTGGATAACACATATGTAGACGATACCATTAACAGCCTACGAGGGGAGGGAAACGCTGCCAAGTTACCTCCTAAGATGATCAAAGTACTAGACTCAAAGAAATTCACCATGTGCAAGTTCGCTGGTTATCCTCAGAGCGTTATACGTTACGTACCTAAGGAACTCAGAGCAAAAGACGTCAAAGAATTTGAGCTGGATCCTGAGACAGCTGCACTAGGAATCAGGTGGGATACTAAGAATGATACCCTATTCTACAGGAAGCGGGAGAAAGATTGCTTCGTCGCTGAGAAGATGACGTTACGCCTCATGTTGAGCGGCTCCGCTTCCATATGGGACCCCCCGGGATACATCCTGCCTATCGTGATAGTAGGTCGCCTTCTGTTCCAAGAAGCCTCACGTCTGGGCCTAGGCTGGGACAACCCTCTTCCTGAGGAGTTAGCCGGCCGGTGGCTGAAGTGGTGGCAGACGTTGGACCTGTTGCCTACCATCATATTTCCTCGCTGCATGCTCGGTGAACTCTACGACGCCACCTCATGTGATCTGCATCATTTCTGCGACGCTAGCGAACGTGCCTACGGCGCTGCTGCCTACGTACGCGTGACGTCATCCGACGGCAGAGTCCACGTGTGTTTGATAAGAAGCCGCGGAAGAGTCGCACCCGTCAAGACAACCTCGATACCACGTCTTGAGCTGTGTGGCGCAGTGGCAGCCGTAGAACTAGATCAAGAATTAAGAAGAGAAATGACGTTAAAGATAGATAAATCAACATTCTGGTGTGATAGTGAGATAGTTTTGAAATGGATCCGTAATGAAACGCTGCGTTTGAAAATATACGTAGCTAATCGCATTGCACTGATAGTCACTCACTCCAACAAACTCCAATGGAGGCACGTACCTACGAAGATGAATCCAGCGGACATCCTTAGCAGAGGTTCCGCCGTTGATGCTCTCCCGGAGATGTGGAATAAGGGTCCTGACTTCCTCCATTCACCAGAAAATCTGTGGCCTGTAGAAGGTATGATGTTAAATCAAAAAGAAGAATCTACTGATGAATTATTTCAAGCAGAAGTAATTTCCCCTAAACTGAATCTGAATCAAGTATCTCTAGTGGAAAATCACCCAATTATGAGATTATTAGTCTACTACCATGAAGACTATGAGAAGCTAAGGAGAAGCATGGCGTGGCTGAACAGATTAGCCGCCAGGTGTAAAAAGAAGCTAGGTAGCATTACTGGCCCTCTCACCAGAGAAGAGCTTATAGATGCAGAACTCACCATAATCCGTTGGGTGCAAAGCGTAGCCTATGAAGATGAGTTGAACGCACTGAAGAATGGTACCAGCATCAAGAAAAGCAGTTCGTTGTTGAAACTCAACCCGCAGTTACGTAATGACGTCATAGTTGTTGGCGGACGTCTTCAGCATGCGCTCATACCTGAAAGTCAAAAGCATCCTATTATTATTCCCAAGAAGCATCTGTTGTCAAAAGCCATCTTATCACATTATCATAGAAGAGCCCATTTAGGTAGCGACTGGGTACTTACGCAGGTGAAAGAGAAGTATCACATACCTGGAGCACGTTCCATGCTCAGATCCATTCGTAAGACATGCGTTCGCTGCAACAGATATTTCAGCCAGCCTCAGCATCAACTCATGGCAGAGCTCCCTCCTGAAAGGTTGCAGCCAGGTATCTTCGCGTTCGCTCACGCCGGCTTGGATTTATTCGGAAACTTCTACGTCAAAATCGGCAGAGCTAGGCATAAGAGGTACGGCGTCATATTTACATGTATGGCCTCTCGGGCGGTGCATATAGAAGTCGTGCATTCTTTAGAAGCTCAATCGTTCATCATGGCGTTTCAACGTTTCTGCGCGCGGCGGGGAACTCCGGTTTCATGCAAGAGCGATCGGGGGACCAACATCGTCGGTGCTACAGAGGATATGCGTAAGGCCTGGATAAATATAGATGTAAAGAAAATCACTGATTTTACTAAGAGAAATAATGTGCAGTGGCAATTCAACACTCCTAAGAATAGTGAAGCTGGCGGAGTATGGGAGAGACAGATACGTACCATTAGAAAGACGCTCCTCGGTGTATTGGACCCAAATGTGACCTTAACTGATGAAATACTTCAAACCTACCTCACTGAAGCAGAGAACCTGATAAATAGTCGGCCCATAACCAGAGTATCAGATGAGCCGCTCGTAGACGCACTTACCCCTAACCATCTTCTGGTGATGCAAGGAAATTCACCTCATAGCCTGGTGGGATATGATGACAGCAAGATAGTGCGCTCGCAGTGGAAACAGGTTACTCAGCTAACGGAGAACTTCTGGCGCAGATGGCATGCGGAGTACTTACACACGCTACAGCAACGTCAGAAGTGGAATAGAAAGCTTCCTAACATCAAAGTTGGTGAGTTGGTGATGCTGGTAGAACCAAATCTAGCCCGCGGACAGTGGCCTCTGGGTATCATTGAGAAATTGAAGCCTAGCTCAGATGGTCTAATCAGAAGTGTATCCGTGCGGACTGCAGCTTCCACCTACGATCGTCCGTTAGGAAAGCTTGTCAAGTTGGAGCTTGACTGCAACGACACAATGTAAGTCTAAAGAAGAGGACCCAGCTTGCCGTGTTTTCAAGCAGCGCGGTGACGTCCTGAGCTATCACGTTCGTCTACAGAAGTTTCCACAAGTAGTTCGTCCTCATTTGAGTAGCTGGGTAACAAGTTTGATCAACTACAGTTCTTCTACATCTGAAGATTTGGCGCCTGAATAGTGGACCACGGAGCGGCGCAGAGAAATGGCTCACCTATACTGTTTCCTGTCCAAGAAAGATACGTGTGATGTAAACGTTGCACGTTTCCATGAGGGGAGTGTTAGATACAAATGAAGCTTGTGGATTGTATCTACATGTTATACACAGCTGTCAAGCCAAGCCCACATGAAGAAAATCCTGATCACCCCTGTTGCTCATCAGGCCATCTAGACCCCAAGATGTCAGATTGGAAGTATTGCTATTTATGTATTGAAAGATATACTGTGTTTATTAGTTAGCAATACGGAGGACTTTTGAATTCATCAGAGCTAGTCACTTTGTTGTATTTAGTATTAGTTAGTCCCTAGTTTTAAATGTATGCATAAAACCCAAGTTTTAGAGAAATGTATAGGTTTCAAGATAGGCATATGTTATAATATATTTAGTTAAGGAAATGGAGAAAAGGAAATGGGTGTCACTCTGGATGCGACTTGCAAGTCGTCAGAGCTCCCTCCTTATTTTTGTGAATTAAATTCACCAAGTTTTCTAAGCTGCTAGTATAGAGAGAGAGTTGGTTTTTGCAGCTCTTAGCATGCTTACATAGTGTTTATACTTAATTTGAGTAAGGCTGTGTTTCTGCAAGGATTCCGATGCGCACGGCTGAGCACCTGAGTGCCAGGATGCCTCGCACGGTTGAGCATTGAATTGGCTGAGGCCTTTGACAGTATGCAGTTAGATCGGTTTCGTTGATAGCTTGATTGGTAGAGTGACTGATTGAAATGTACGTGATAGTTTTTGATAGTCAGGTAATCATGTTAGTTGCAACCAGGGTACTTTTCCAATTTATTGATTACATGTGATCACGTATACTTCTGTACACTCCTACTTTTCCAATTTATTGATTGCATGTGATCACGTATATTTCTGTATCCGGGAGATTTGTTATTGTTTAGCCTGGTTACCGGCCGCGTTGATCACCCTAGCCCAAACTGAAAATGAAACTGGGCTTGGCCCTGAAATAGACCTAAATTTTGGCTTGCCTATATATACCTGCGGCGCGCCAGGGTGATCATAGCGCCGTATAACAGCGTACTGTTACGCTGGACCGTACACAGCTAAATATGTGCTGTCACATAGGATAATTGTATGGATGTTATTGTATGAATGTAAGTACAAAATAAAATGTGATTCAATCAACGGATATTCAGCTTTTGGACCTAATCGTACACTCATATTAGAACTCGTGCTCTTTTGGATTTCATATTGACCTTATACTTATTGGTTAAAGTCCAGGGCGGGGGTCTTTAAGATCGTAAATACTTTTTGGGCCCACGTCTGGTATTAGTAAAAGATTGTAACTGATTACTGAGTTGTTGCCATGTCGCGATTAGTAAAAAAGAATTTTATTTGTATTTAAGGCGGTCTGTGCTGAATGAATGCGGAACGGAATGAAAGGAGCAGTTTGGTAAAATCGGGTATAATCACCACGAATGTAAGTAGATCTTGAATGTAACTGAGGTGCGCTATATAACTTGAAAATATGGGATTGTTGCATATAGGAAAATTTATCTGATTGATTCTATGCTTATTTTGTATGGCTATGTTCAGTGTTTATAAATGATTGACTTAGGGTTGACTAATAGGACCTGCCCTCACCGGCCGTTAGAGTCTATGGGAAACAGGGCGATGGCTTGGGTGATAAGTGTTTTGGGATGGTCAAAATTATATAGCGCACGAATCAGTAATTGAGCAACAACTGTTTTAGCCTATCATTCAAATGTTATGATTTAGTAATTACTTGTGCTGTAATGCTAATTGTTTCATTTCTCAATCATATATAAAATACAGTGACGTCATGTGATGTATAGCTATAGTATCATGACATTAAAGCATTAGTTCTCAGAGTCACTACAGATGGCGCTAGGTCATAATGTAGAATTTGTTATGTAATTTTCTAGACTGCAATATAAGCATGATGTTTATGTTACAGTGAAACGAGTCGTCTTCGATGTCGTCTTCAAGTGTGGTGTGAGCCGGGACTTGGGACGAAAGCCATATCCAGATCGGCGGCTGCAGTCAAGCTAGAGGACCTCATGCCTGAGCACCTCCCTCCTGCAGAGCCACTCATACAATAGAGAGCCAGCGAACACCTTCAGTCGGTCATCGCCCATAAACACTCTATAGTCTGATACACTTCATCTGGATATTACTTGCGCCCTAAGCCTCGGATTACCCCGCGTGTACGTCACTTGTGAATGAATGAATAAATAGATATCCCAAGTCCTTCGTTTAGTTTCACTTAGCGTAAAGTGTAAGCAGCAATATACAGATAAAGAAGTCACAATTATATTTATACCGGGGCCAATTCTTATGTCTCCCACACTCTGACACTGCTCAAAGAAATAGGCTTAATAGACATAATAGTTTCAATTCGTGTCTTTGCGAGTTGTGACATCTGTTGGACAGTTCGAGAACTTTTTAAAATTATGCTGCTTATACTTGCTAAGTTGAACTTTCGATCCGAGAAGAATATTGTGCTGGCTCTCTGACATTCATCATCGCGTCTGAAGAAATTTCCTTACCTTTCTACCTGTATTTTTAATCACTGACTTTCGCTGTATAGCCGGTGATACATCGTCGGTCGTCATCATCTTGTGGACTCTATGCTTAGCGGCTATCACGGCCTGTTCGCACCGCTGCCCCCACTGCACCCAGTGGTATTTTTTGAGGTACTCGAAGACCAGTCTGCCGACCTCAGAAGCCCGTTACCTGAAGCGGAAGTCACCATGCCTGTGCTCGGTGATGTCCAGAAGTTCGGTGTGCGCCGTGACCTCAACTATCGCTTCCGCAGAGTCGCTCGGAAAGTGGAAAGGGGCACCCCCATGCCCAAGCCTGCCGAGCTACGCAAGGACATAGATGAGCTGCAGGAACTGGTCTCTAAGCTGGATGAGGCCCACGACATCTACATGCGCTCCAT
>NHDG01000052.1 GCA_002167285.1 Planctomycetia bacterium TMED53 | reverse complement strand
TGGGTGGCTGAACGAAGAGTCGTCGAGTAGCCGAACATCTCTGCAAGAGGAACGTCCGCTTCGATTCGCACGAATCCGTCCTCGTCAAAGGTGTCAGTGAGAATTCCACGGCGTTGATTGAGGGTACCAATCATGTCTCCCTGGAACTCGCTGGGGCCCTCGAGGCTGACCTTCATCAGGGGTTCGAGAACTTCCGGCTTGCCCTGCATGTAGTACTCACGGAAGCAGCCTTTTGCTGCAGCCTGGAAGGCCATGTCCGAGGAGTCAACGTTGTGGTAGTTACCGTCATTGAGCACGACGGAGAGACCATCCACGGGGGCTCCGATCAACTGCCCTTTGTCGATGCTGGCATTGAAACCTTTTTCGACGGAAGGAATGTATTCGCGCGGAACGTTACCACCGGTGACCTTGCTCTCGAACTCGAAGTTGCCCTCTTCGTTGGGGCCAATGGTTCCGATGATACGGCCGAACTGACCCGATCCACCCGTCTGCTTCTTGTGGGTAAAATCAAACTCAGTCAGCTTAGTGATTCGCTCACGGTAAGCGACCTGAGGTGCTCCCACTTCCACTTCAGCTTTAAACTCTCGCTTCATACGCTCGACGTATACTTCCAGGTGAAGTTCTCCCATTCCGGAGATGATCGTTTCGCTACTGACTGCGTCGAAACGAACTCGGAAGGTGGGGTCTTCTTTCGTGAAGCGTTGAAGCGCTTTGGACATATTGTCTGAAGCTTTGCGGTCAACTGGATTGATGGCGAGGTGGATCACCGGTTCTGGAACGTGCATCGAATCGAGGACCAGCTCGGTGTCATCTGAGCGGAAGGTGTCACCGGACGCACAGTCGATTCCAAAGAGGGCGACGATGTCTCCCGATCCGGCCTCGTCGATATCGTCCATATTGTCAGAGTGCATACGGACGATACGTCCGACCTTGACCTTCTTGTCGGTTCTAGCGTTGTAAACGAACTCACCTTTGACCAGTTTACCCTGGTAAATGCGGACGTAGGTCAGCTGCCCGTATGCGCCGTCTTCCAGTTTGAAGGCGTAGCTGAGGAGCGGATCGCCAGAGCTGTTGGTCACCTCATGACGCTCTTCCTCATTTTCGGGATTGATGGCGTAATTCTTGATATCTACCGGACTGGGCAGGAATGCGTTGACCGCGTCCATCAGTGGCTGAACACCCTTGTTCTTGTATGCAGATCCACAGAACACAGGGCACAACTCGAGAGAGATCACACCGCGACGAGTTGCATCCATGATCAACTCCTCAGTGACATTCTCCTCGAGCATCGCTTCGGTCAACTCGTCAGAGAACATGGAGATGGCATCGAGCATCATTTCGCGACGCTCTTCCGCTTCATCAGCCATTTCGGCGGGAATATCTTCGTAGCGAAGATCTTCACCGTTGTCGCCATCGAAGTAGATCGCTTTCATGGTGATCAGATCGACGACACCTTGGTGATCATTTTCCAGTCCAATGGGCAGCTGGAACATGACAGAGTTGAGTCGAAGTTTCTCACGCAGCTGGTCGCAGACGCGAAGGGGGTCGGCGCCGGTACGGTCACACTTATTGACGAAAGCCAATCTTGGAACGTTGTAACGGCGCATCTGGCGGTCAACGGTGATCGACTGACTCTGAACTCCGGACACGGAGCAGAGTACGAGAATCGCACCATCGAGCACTCGAAGAGCTCGCTCCACCTCGACGGTGAAATCGACGTGGCCCGGGGTGTCGATGATGTTGATGTGCTTGTCTTTCCACTCCAAGTAGGTGGCTGCGGACTGGATGGTGATTCCACGCTCCCGTTCGAGCTCCATGGAGTCCATGGTTGCTCCGACGCCGTCCTTGCCTCGCACTTCATGGATGGAATGAATGCGGTCGGTGTAGAAGAGGATCCTCTCGGTGAGGGTCGTCTTTCCGCTATCGATGTGAGCGCTGATGCCGATGTTGCGCATCTGCGTGATGTCTTGACTCATCTGCCTTCTCCTCGGGATCTATCCCGGCATAATGTTGGGCAAAGGTGGAAAGGTCACCCATACCCTTGAAATCAGGCTCCAAGGATATCGTCAGTGGATGGTCCTGTGGACAGATTCTGGAAGGATTCAGCAGGTTTCCGGGGAAGGAATTGGTCGGGCCAGAAAGGCTAAAATCAGGTCGATGGGCCCGAATCGGGCTGGATACGCCAATTTTCCTCAGGAAGTATGTTTTTCCCCATTTGGGCCGGTCGGTAGCGATTTTTCGGCAATGCATCTCCCGGGAGATCCGAATCGGCAGTCAGCAAATCGCCCAAGAGACTTCCATCCTGGATATTCAGGCTGCTAAACCACTCCCCGGACGGCTCGATGGCGACCACTGGACCATGACCACATTGTGCCAGGCAACCCGATTTCACGACTCGGATACGGTCCTTTTGCCCCGCCTTGAAGACTTTCTCACGGAGAGCGGAGCAGACTTCCATGGCCCCTTGTCTAGGGCAGCTTTTCCCATGAACGCAAACAAAGACCAGTTTTTCGTAGGGCCTGGCGTCTGACATCGATTCAGGATCCTTCAGCCAGCAATCTGCGGATGACTGTCCGATAGAGCCCCTTGTCCCAGAACATCGGATCGATCAGTTCCCAGCGGACTTTTTTGTCTGCATCGATGAGAACGAGGAGTGTTCCACCGTGGGAAACCAAATGCCTGTCAAGAACGCCCTTGTCTTGTCCAGCTTGAATACCGTATGTCCAGCCTAAGTTTTTCGCGGCTGCGATGCTTTTCATCGCTTCGATTTCTCGATCAGCACGATCGCCACGGAGAATACCGCTGATCCAAACCACCGAGAGCCCTTGCGAGGAAAATTCTTGTTCAAGTTCTTTGGCGACATCCAGGAAGCGGTCTTGGCGATTTTTGCCTCGACTGCTATCGCAAAAGATGCGCAGCTCCAACTTCGATTCGGAATCCGCTGGATTCTTTTGGATCCAAGTCATCCCTTCCAGTGATGGAGCTGGTTTGTCATGCAAGACGTCGATGCGCTGGGCCATGGGGATCGATTGGAATTCGAAATAAGTCTTTGTCGGCATCGCCAAGTCGGTACCGCCATTGATCCGTTCATAAATCTCATCATTGAACTTGAGCAAGGCTTTCAAAGCGGCTTCCTTTTCGCCAAGGGCGAGCTGATAGAAGCCTTCGTAGAATCTTTGCCTATCGGCCATCATCGCGAAATCGGTCTCTTTTCCTTCGGGGATAACGAATAGCTCCTCCTCTTCCCGTCCGGGCAAAGTGACAGCGGCTCCTGCGACGCTTCCTGCGGTGAGTACTGGGCCCCATTTTCGCCAAAGATCACGACCTTGAGTCAACTTCCCGAGATGTCTGCAAGCTTTGTGAGTGAAGTAGACCAGATGAGGAAGGTAGGCGGATCGCGGATGATTTTCGAGGCATGAAAAGCCTGATTTCATCATCTCTTCGTATTCACCAGCGAGTTCGAGGGCTTCCACCTCTTTGATTCGTAATTCATCGGCATCGATCTGGCTTGTGTCGAGGTTTAGTGCGACGCGGAAAGCTTGAGCCGCTTCTCCTGGCTTTCGGCTCTTCATGAGAGCGTCTCCCAGAACCACCTGTGCACGAGAGGCTTGTTCTGGGGGGAGATCATCATTTGCAATGGCGAGCTGAGCCAGCTGGACGACCTCTTGAATGTAATAGATCTGTTCTGCCAATCTTTGATCACCGGTGTATGGGCTTCCAGATTCTTTGGCGGCTTGGGCTAGCATGCCCACGTGGCGATCGACATTCAGAATGAGTAGTCTTCCCAAGTCGATGGCCACTCTCGAGAGATCTTTCCCTTCTGCTGCGAATCGACGGATGTAATCCCGGCCGGCATCGATGCCCTCGTCAAGAGTGATGAAGACCGCTGCCAGGTCCTCCCTGCGGAGAGTTCTGGGATCGGGAATCGCAGCCAATTTTTCACGCACAGTTTTGGCGAGCTCGGCAGACTCCTCTTGAGTGTCATCGACGTTCTCTGTTACAGCAGGACTCGGTGAGGTTTTCGATTCTGGGGGAGTCTCTGATTGGGCCATGAGAGGGTCAGCACATGGAACCACCAAAAGTAGGCCGATGGCGAATGCCAAACAGCGGATCTGCGCACCAGCCAAATCTGGGAAGGACATGGATTTTCGTTCCTTTCATGTCCAAGCAGGTAAAATTTACCTGCGCTCACTGCGGATCAGAAAATTGGACGCTATCAAGGAATCTGGAGGGCCCCGAGATTCCAGCTCCAATATCTTGCATAGTACCACAGGGTTGAAGCAAATCGTAAACAGTCGATCAATTCCACTTCTGAGGCCTACATGGCCAATCGATGATAATCTGGGATGTGGGATCTGGAAGTTTGAGAACCCGCTGCTTTTGATTAGAAGTTGCAGGGCAAGAAGGTTTTCGTGTGGGGGAGGGATTCCACCAGGAACACTTGGCCCTCGATCGATTCTGTAAAGCTCGTCCAAGGAGAAGATCGATGATTCAGATATTGCTGATGACACTGGCAGCGTTGTTTTTGTTTCTCCAGGACCCTAACCCCGAGATACCTAAATCAACCGATAAAGTGGAATCCAGCTCCGGGGATGAGGCTCCCAATCAGAAAGCTGAAGCTCCTTACAAGGAAGTGGATCCAGAGAGCACTATTGGTCAACCGGTCCCAGCCGTGGAAGTCACCGATCTCGAAGGAGGTATAGTAGACCTCTCAGAGCTCTCCGATAAGACGATGGTTCTCGAGTTCACCCTCCCGAGTTGTCGATTTGCTCAGCGTTTGTACATCCAACAGAGAGTTCAGCCGATGATTCGAAGATTGGATCGAGATGAGATCCAATGGTACAGCATCGATTCCTCGTTTTTCGCTCACCCACAGAGGTGGAGAGACTGGGCACAGAAGTATTCTCTAAAACACCAATTCCTACTCGACAAAGAAGGTCGACTCGCTGAGGCTCTGGGAGTCAAAGTAAGCCCAACCTTCATCATCATTCACAAAGGTAAAATCGCCTACCATGGGTCATTGGACGACGACATCTGGGGACAGGACCTTGAGAGAAAGGTTCTTCTCGACGACGCTCTTAAAGCCTGCCTAGGTGGCGAGAAGATCGAGAAACCGTATGAAAAGCCATACGGCATGGCGATTCGAACTCGCAGGGTCGAAGATCTACGACGCAAAGAGTTTGAAGAAGCCCGTAAAAAAGCCCTCGGTGATTTCAAGAAACCCAGCGATCAGTAGTTTCCCCTTTCCGACGAGCATTCACTGATGCACCTTTCCTGTGGGTACCCCTTCCCGAGGTGAAGTTGCACGGATACCCTGTTCACACCCAGTGGACGCCTCTCGCGGAGGCGAGCACTATTCACATGGGTGGGGGAAAAAATTGCTTTATTGGTTGGGTGAAAATTACCGCGAATTGTGGGGGCCGCTCCGATTGCTCCAGTCGCATTTGGTGCTCGCTTCGCTGGGAGCAGTGTTTTCTGCAATCGCGACCTTCTGGATACTCCGTTATCGATTAGCACTTCTCCCCCTCGACAGGGGTCGAGAGCATGCTGCTCAAAGTGAGGTTTCGAAGGGGAAACCTACAGGAGCAGGAATGCTCTTCATTCCGGTTCTTTTGATCGTCTGCCTTTTGGTGGTGCCTTGGGATCCCTATCAAGGAGTGATCTACGTCGCCGTGTTTCTGGCGATGTTGGCGGGATTCCTCGACGACCGGAGCATGACTTCTTGGGGAGAGTGGAAAAAGGGCATCTTTGATGTGGTGATCTGTGGAGTCGTTGCGTGGGCATTGCTCCGTGGACAGTCGAACATCGAGATATGGTGGCCCCTATATGCCCCCAAGATGCTGGGGCCTGAAGCCGCGCTCGATGGCACTCTAGGGTTACTTGCGCCAACATTGATTTCTTCCACGGTCTACTGGGGCATGGCTACATTTTTACTGTTTCTATCCATCAACACGACCAACTGCACAGACGGGGTCGATGGATTGTCAGGAAGCCTCTTGGCCGTGGCATTTCTCGCATTGGGCGGTGTGTTGTACGGGGTTGTTGGGCATGTGGAATCGGCACGTTACTTATTGGTACCTTTCAATGAGATGGGCGCGAGCTGGGCAATTGTCGTTGCGGCTGCATTAGGAGCACTGGTTTCGTATCTTTGGTACAACGCTCACCCCTCTCAACTCATGATGGGTGATGCCGGTTCTCGCCCCCTAGGTTTGCTCTTAGGTATTTTTTCGTTGGAGACTGGGAATCCAATCCTCTTCTTTGTGGTGGCATTTCTGATCATCGCCAATGGCGGGACCGGATTGCTGAAGCTGATTCTCATCCGGGTCTTCAGTTGGAGATTGATCAAGGTGACTTGCCCTCTCCATGACCACTTTCTAAAGAATCACAATTGGTCTCCTACGCAAGTGTTGGTTCGCATGGTTTTGATGCAGGCGATATTGACCCCATTGCTATTGGTGGTCTTTCTCAAGATACGGTAAGACCAAAGCCTGTTTCCTTCAGGCTTTCGTTGACCGAAGCTAGGACCGAAGCTGGGACCGAAGCTGGCCATGAAGGCGATAGAGTTGGCGATAGGGGAGTGATTCTTTGCGTTCCGATTGGGCTGTCGCTCATTCTCGATTTACACAAAAAAAGCCCCGAAGGCATACAGCCTTCGGGGCTTTTTCAATTCACGATTCTGTTTAGTAGTCGACCTGACGGAAGTTTCCGCCGTTCATGGCGGAAAGGTTCACGTAGAAGGACTCCTCACCAGAGTAGAACGCACTGGTGAAGTAAATGGTGTGAATCGCCAGATTCTCGAAGTTTGCAGCAGTGATCGAGTCGAGGCACTGATCAGCGTAACTACCTCCGCTGGAGCCATTGCAGTAAGGCTCACGCGCACCACAGATGATCACCTGCTTGTGATTACCTGGAGACTGTTGGGCGAGACCCAAGGCGACGAGAGCAGCATCGAGAAGGCAATGGTTCTCGATGGGAGTCAGGCCTCCGAGCCACGCTTGCGCAGAAGCTTTGTTGCCAGAGTTTGCACTGCAGCAATCGGGCCTCCAGATGTAAGTCTGAGAGTTGTAGGCGACGACTGAGAAGTCAACCGCGGCGGACAACTGGTTTAAGGTTCCACTGACCTCTTGGCGAATGTTGTCGAAAATGTCGGTTTCACCACAGAAGCCATAAGCCGGAACGACAAAGACAAAGGTATCACCCTCAAATTCTCCACCGTAAAAGTTGATACTTTCAGGAGAGTCTTCTTCCTCGTCATCCTCTGCGGCTCCTCCGGAGGGAAGATCGAGGGGTTTGCGCAATCCGTCTGCTGCATCGGAAACCGGGTAGCCACCAAGGACGAACCCTGCAAGAAGCAAGAAGAGGAGTGCTACTGAGCGAAGAGTCATCATGGACCTTCTTTCTAGAATCGGTTTGGCTCGACGTCTTATCGTCCAACGTTCTGCACCAAGACGATTCAGCCAGCGGTGATTTCAGCGTAGTGAATTCACATGGGTGAAGCCGGGAGAACTTGAAGAAACGTCTTCCAGAACCGTATTCCCCAACCCAAATCCCCGTCCCAGGGCACGAAAAGTACCTCGGACAACCGGAGACAGTAATCCAGAATACGATATAAACGCCTCTATGGCCAGTGCCGATTTTGCCGAGAATGGGGCCTTTGGGCACGAAATTCGAGGTTATTGCCTTCTTGCCAAGGTCAGGGGATCGGATATCTTTTGATGACGAATCGGATTTCACGGCGATCTGAGAGTCTCAAAAACGCCATGTCCTGTGTTCCTGGGGCCTGTGTTCCTGGGGCCTGTGTTCCTGGGGTAGGGATCATGGGCATCTTCGGGGCGTAAGGAGTGCTTGCCTTGAACGAGTCGCTGCTCTGAGCGAGCGATTCGATTCAGAGATGAACCGTTTTCATACACCCTCACACCCAAGTCAAAGGGGCATTAGGCAAAGGGGCATTGAATGATCAGAATTTGTAGGTGCTCTGCGAATCTTCGCCATTTGGCCCTGAAATATGGGGTGTTGGGGCGGCGTTCGCTGGGAGGGTTGCTGATGGGGCTCCTTCTCTTCTCCGTCACCCTCCTCTCCGCCGGTTCATTGTTTGCCACTGGAAGTCATTTCGATGAAAACCCTGTGGCGACAGCAAAATGGGAAGTCCGGGAAGTCAAAGGGGAAGAAGAATCCCGCTACGAAATCACGATTTATCAAGTAGAGGCTCCAGGGGGGACGCGTTGGATCTGGCGCGCCGTCGATGAGCAAAATGGCACTTATCCCGGCGGGTTTCCCATCGGGTCATTGAGATTACAAAAACGAGGCAAGCCTCGACCAGAACTCTTTGATCCCCTTTCGCCAGGGGTGACCCAGGCCTTAATCGCCATCCACTCTGCGGTCGAAGCACAGGAGGGTGAAGGCTGGGCGGATGGAAATGCGGTGGGGATTCGACGTAATCTCCCGGTGGTCAGGACTGACGTCGCTGCTGAATCAGGCTTTTTCCTCAAGGGTTCACTGAAGGTTGAAGAGATGGAAATCAGAGGGGGTAAAAAGCCTCTGGTTTTGACCGCACTCGAGGAAGAGCTTCGGTATGACGATAACGGTGGATTGACGCAAGCGAGTTGGACCGCCCGTATGACCCGTGGCGGCGAAAAATCTCCTGGCCGTGAGCTCCACCTGATTCGCAAGGAAGTTGCCATTCTCGAGGAAGAAGAGGGTGTCGAGGTTCAGCGGGGCTTTGAGTTTCTCAAGCCGGTGGTCTCGGTGTTGCGGAAGGGCATGTCTCTAAAAGCTGTCGAGCTCGCAGAGGAGATGTTCAACAAGGATCGCAAAGAATTTGAAAAGGGACCCTTGGGCGATGTGGTGAAGGATGTGGATGGTCTGCTCGACGAGATTCGGGAGCTTGCGAAACAGCCACTGAATCCCGATGACCGTGCCAAGAAGCTGCTCGGAAAACCTGCGCCTGATTTTACTCTCGAAGATCTTGATGGGGACGAAGTCAAACTCTCCGACTATCAAGGTAAAACAGTGATGCTCGCGTTTTGGGGGTACTCGTGAGGGATCTGTCGTGCGGAGTCTCCGCACCTCAGCAAGATTCAGAAAGAGTATCGTAATCAAGGAGTCGTCGTTCTGGCAATTAATGCCGACAATGACGGTCCTTCGAAGATTCGGGAATACGTCAAAGAAGAGGGTCTCCAGCAGAAAATGCTTCTGCGAGGGGACGGTGTTGGTTTTCAGCAGTATCATATAAAGAGGATGCCTACGGTCTATTTTGTTGATCGCAAGGGGATCCTGGTCTCGCGGAGTCCTGGATATCAGGATTTTGCGGAGCTTGAGAGTTCTCTGAAAAGCGTCTTGCGCCGATAGCTCGAGCCCTGCAATGAGTCACCCCGGGTGGGGTCGGTTCTCAGTGCGGGTCGGTTCTCAGTGCGGGTTGGTTCTCACTGAAGTGGGATTCGGCAGATTGCTCGCCAGAGTAGTACAAATAGGGAGAGAGATCCCATGTCAGATTATCGCATCGGGTTAGTTTTGATTTTGATTTTGGTTTCGGGAGCCGTGGCGCAAGGTCAAGGGACCTGTGACATCACTTATTTCCTGACCGTCTCTGAGTCAGATGACGTCCTGAGAACCGTAGAAGCATCATCGATGACGGTCGAAGAATCGATTCCTCTGTCGATCTCGGGTGCGTTTGAAATCGACTCGGTGAGGGGATTGGCCATCGATCCCGTTTCAGGGCTCTACTACATGTTGGGGGTCGGCTCTCTGCCACCGAATCCACCTACAGATGTGCCAATTTTGTTCTTCTACGATCCGGTAGGCCTCTTCACCAACCCGCTCGGTTCGACCCTCCTCGACTTCAATGATCTCGCGTTTTTACCCAGTGGAGATATTCGTGCCATCACGAATGTTTTACCAACAACGAGTCAGGTCAACTTTTGTGAGCTCAATTTGTTGACCGGTGGACCGACGGACCTTTGTCAGTTCCCCACTGGAGATTGCGGTGAGTCGATCGCCATCGATGGATCCGGTCAACTCTTCCGTGCTTCGGGTGGGTGTGCATTTGGCGCACGTATTCAGGTTCCCGATCCGGTCGGTGCTACTCCTTGCGATGTCGACACCGTCAATATCGATCAGGTCCTCATCGATAATCCGGTGAGAACTGTAACTTGGTGGGAGCAGGAGCAAGGATTTGTTTGGGCAATAGACGACGTCGATAACTCGATTTACTTTCTCGACCTTGCCGGCAACGCAACGCTCTTGGGCACCGCGGATCATGCCATCAGTGGATTGGCGATCATCACTGTTCAAGGCCCTTGTCCTCCAGCTGATGATTTGTTTATTCGCGGAGATGCCAACCTGGACCTGGGAGTGAATGTTGCGGATGCAGTGTTCCTGTTGTCGAGCCTCTTTGTTCCCGGAGCTTCACCACTGGGTTGTCGGGATGCAGGAGACGTCAACGATGATGGTGGCGTCAATGTGGCTGATGCAGTCTTTTTGCTATCGAGCCTCTTCGTTCCCGGTTCTGCACCGGTCCCCTTCCCCAGCATCCTGGATGGCTGTGGAGAAGACCCGACTGCCGACGCCCAGGATTGCCTGACGACCGGTTGTCCTTGAATCTCAGACCCGATTTGGCCCCGGAGTAGGGGCCAGATCGGGTGTGAGTTGTCCCCTCTTCTGATACCATTTTTCACGAGCCATTCGCAGGGAGTGGTGAGTGAGGAATGTCATGTCATCTACCGGTGATTCCCAGAACCAAAGTTTTGAATTTCCAGAGCCTCTCAGCTCTCCGGATTTTCCAAAAATTGAATCAGAAGTGCGCACTTTCTGGGATCAGCAGTCGATTTACCAAAAGTCGATGGATGCCAGGGCTGGTGCCGAGAAGTACGTCTTCTTCGAAGGACCTCCGACTGCCAATGGCATGCCTCACCCGGGGCATGCTCTCACCCGGGCGATGAAGGATTTGTTTCCTAGATATCAAACGATGCGTGGTCGTCTCTGTGAGCGTAAGGCGGGGTGGGATACCCATGGATTGCCTGTGGAGATAGAGGTCTGTAAAGACATGGGCATCCATTCAAAGGAAGAGATCGAGGAATACGGCATCGAGCCCTTCGTTCGGAGGTGCCAGAAGTCTGTTTTCCGCTACGTTCAGGAGTGGGAGTCTTTAACCCGGAATATCGGTTTTTGGGTCGATCTCGACGAGGCCTATGCCACCTATCACAAATCCTATGTGGAGAGTGTTTGGTGGGCACTGAAAAGACTCTTTGAAGCAGGAAAGCTCTACCAAGGAGAGAAGATCGTCTGGTGGTGGGCCCAAGGCGGAACCGGGCTATCTGCCGGTGAAGTAGGAGAGGGCTATCGCCAGGTCGATGATCCCAGTGTCTTCGTCAAGATGCCGATCCTCGATGAGTCAGGGAATCCAACGAAGGACGCCTTTGTTGCATGGACGACCACTCCCTGGACTTTGCCTTCCAATCAATTCTTGGCAGTTCATCCCGAGGTCAAATATGCACGTCTTCGCGATGAAACTTCAGACAGTCATCTGATCATCGCGGAAGACCTTGTCGATTCTCTCGCGGATAAATGGAAACGGGAATTTGAAGTGCTTGAGGTGGTCTCCGGATCGGAGCTCATCGGTCAGCGTTATCTACCACCCTTCGATGGTTACTACAGTCAATACGGGCAGGCATCTGCTGAACTCGAGGATGGAGGATCAGAGCCGCTCCTGTGGAGAGTGGTGGCCGCTGATTTTGTGACCACTGACAGTGGAACCGGGATCGTCCACCAAGCCCCTGCTTTCGGCGAAATCGACCATGAAGTTCTCCTCTCGGAGAGGTCACGCTTTTCCGACAAAGGTGTGATTCCACTCCTTTGTGCCGTCGAAGCGAACGGCACTTTCAACGATGCAGCGGGCTCTGCCTACAGCGGCCGTTGGGTCAAGGATTGTGACAAAGAGATCACCCGTGAGTTGAAAGAGAAGGGGTTGTTGGTCCATCAGGAGATGTACCGCCATGATTACCCCTTCTGCCCTAGGGCACCGAAAGATGCCCTGATCCAGTATCCACGACATTCATGGTTCATCAGGACCACCGAATTCGTCGACGATATGCTCGCCAACAACCAGGAAATCACTTGGCTCCCTGAGCACATCAAAGAGGGGCGCTTCGGCAAGTATCTTGAGTCGAATGTGGACTGGACACTCTCGAGGGAGCGGTTCTGGGGAACTCCTTTACCGATCTGGGTCTGCGAATCCACCGGCAACATGGAGGCGATTGAAAGCTACGATGAGTTGCTCTCGAAGCCGGGTGTCGCTGGGCAAGAAGTCTTTACCAAAGCCAAGGATGCAGAACCGGATCTCGATGAGAACCTCAAGGTTCATCGACCTTACATCGATGCCGTTACCTACGATTCACCCTTCGCGGATGGTGCTCGCATGAAGCGGGTCCAGGATGTCATCGATTGCTGGTTTGATGCGGGTTGCATGCCATTTGCGCAATGGGGCTACCCTCACCTGGGATCGGGGAAGTTTGAAACTCAATTCCCTGCAGATTTCATCAGTGAGGCCATCGATCAAACAAGAGGTTGGTTTTATGCGCTTCTGTCCATCTCCACGATTCTCTTTGGGCCCAAAGGAGCTGCCCATGGAGACGATCGCGTATCGAAGGAGGTGTTCAAGGATTGGCCGATGCCTTTCAAGAGTTGTATCGTCCTTGGCCATCTGCTGGGAGAGGACGGGGCAAAGATGTCCAAGTCTCTCAAAAATTACAAAACTCCCGAATATATCTTCGAGAAGGAAGGAGCCGATGCGATGCGTTGGCTCTTTTATGCGGGTCAAGCACCTTGGACCAGTTTGCGTTTTCAAGAACAGGCGATCACCGAAGGTCAAAGAGAGTTTTTGCTAAGACTTTGGAATGTTTACTCCTTCTTCACCATCTATGCGCGAATCGACGGCTGGGTTCCGTCCGGCGATTTGACCGGTGAGCCCGATGAGAGTTTGCAACTTTCTGACCTCGATCGTTGGGTCCTTGCAGAGCTGAATACAACGGTTGGGAAGATGCGTTCCGCACTCGATACCCACGATAATTTGACTGCAGCGACCGCGCTAAATGAGTTTGTTGATGGGTTATCAAATTGGTACGTCCGTCGCGGAAGAGATCGCTATTGGAGTTCAGGGATGAACGCTGACAAGGAAGCCGCTCAAGCGACCTTGTATCACTGTCTTGTCACCACCAGTTTGCTTGCTGCGCCCTTTGTTCCATTTATCACAGAGCACCTCTATGGGGCATTGGTCAGCCCTCGAGGATCCGAGTGGCCTGAATCGGTGCACCTTTGCGATTACCCTGAGGTCAACGAACGGTTCCTCGATGGGGAAATGTGCCAAAGGATGGCATTGATCAGAGAGATCGCCTCATTGGGGCGTGCGTGTCGATCTCGGGAAAAGCTGCGGGTTCGTCAGCCTCTTCCCGCTGTTCGTATTATTCTTGCAGACCCTGCATTGGTCCCGGCCTTGGAGAAGGACGCAGAGCTCATCGCGGAGGAACTGAACGTCAAAAATGTTGAGTTTGTCCAAGATGCCTCAGAGTACGTATCCTACGAGGTGAAGCCGAACTTCAAGGCGATCGGTCCCCGTTTTGGAGGATCAGCACGTCATATCGCCGCTGCCCTCGCCGCTCACCCAGATCCGGCAGCATTGGTAGAGGCTACCAACTCTGGTCAAGTGATCGATCTCGTTATCGAAGGAGGAGAGACGGTTCAGTTGGAGGGTGCAGATTTAGACATCCGCATCCACCAAAAAGAGGGTTGGAGTGCAGCAGAGGCAAAAGGGGTCGTGGTTGTTCTTTCTACCGAGGTTTCTCCGGATCTTCATCGAGAGGGTTTGGTGAGAGAAGTGACGAGTCATGTTCAAGGGATCCGCAGAGATCTAGACCTCGGTTATATCCAGAGAATACGACTGACTGTGGAGACAGAAGGAGAGCTCGCAGTCGCTGTAGAAGAGCACTCCAATCATCTGAAGTCTGAGACCCTTGCAGAAGAATTGGTCCTTCAGGGAGAAGGTACAGGAGAGATTCGCGAGTTCGAAATCGAGGGACACTCCGTTAAAATTGGCGTCGAGCCTCTATAATTCATAGACTTAAGAAAACCGTCTTGGTTTTCAGACGAGGTGGGCTTCAACCATTGTCAACTGGGGGATAGTTGACGGTTGAACTTTGGCCCGCATCGACGACGGCGTTGAAGGGGATTCGTCTTGTCCGATTCAGAAGCTTCCATTCCAGATCAGCTTGGCCCCTATGAGATTCTTTCGATTCTCGGTAAGGGAGGCATGGGCGTCGTTTATCGTGCTCGTGATTCTCGTCTCGATAGAGAAGTCGCGCTCAAGGTTCTCCCCAAAGAGTTTGCCAGAGATAGTAAAAGGCAGGACAGATTCGAAAGTGAAGCTAGAACTGCTGCTCAATTGGATCACCCCGCCATCGTAACCATCTATTCCATCGAGGAATTGGATCAGCAAAAAGTGATCTCTATGGAGTTGGTGAATGGCAAAACGCTCTCTTGGCATGTCGCCCAAGGGTCTATGGAGCTGACACGCATATTGGAAGTGGTCCTTCCTATGGCTGAGGCGATGTCCCAAGCTCACAAGTCAGGAATCGTCCATCGCGATCTCAAACCTGACAATGTCATGATCTGTGAAGATGGCACCGTAAAGGTATTGGATTTTGGTCTCGCAAAAATGACAGGACCGGTTTCCCGTAACGACCTGGCCGATGAAGACCTGACGATGGATTACGCTGTGGGTATGACTCAAGAGGGGCAGATTCTGGGTACCCCTGCTTATATGTCGCCGGAGCAGGCAGAAGGAAAGCCTGTGGATGGACGCACTGATATCTTCAGTTTTGGAGTCATCCTTTACGAACTTGCAACAGGAGTCCGTCCCTTCAAGGGGGATACTCCAATATCCACGATCACTTCAGTGCTGAGAGAGGATCCTCCCTCTCCCAATGATTTGAAGCCGGGATTGCCTCGTTACTTAGGAAGAATCATCGCCCGTTGCCTCGAAAAGTCTCCTGACAGGCGTTACCAAACGGCGCTTGACCTCAGAAACGACTTGGAGCAACTGCGGTCAGAGATGGAATCTGGAGTGCTTGCCAAGCCCGACATTCTCGATAGCGATATGCCTGAGATCCGTTACCGGCGTTCGACGGTTGGAACGTTGATGCCGTTGATCGTGGTCGCAGTTGTGCTCGTTGCTGCGATCATGATTTACAATCAGAACCAAAACGTGGTCGGAAATCCTACGCCCATTTCCCAAGGAGCTGAGGAGAACAAATCCGTCGCAGTGGTCGGTTTTCAAAACATCAATGATCCCCAGGATTCGGAGAATCTCGGGGCAATCTTGGTGAACCTCATTGGGAGTGAACTGTCTAGCGGGGATGCATTGAAGGTGGTTTCCCAGCAAAGGGTTTCTTTTGCCCGCCAATCGGTTTTGGGTGAAAAGAGTTCTCTTTTCAATTTAGCAAAAGCGGACCAAATCGCCATCAAAGCGGGTGCCGGGATTTTAGTTACGGGTTCAATTAGCCAACTGGGTAGCAAGTACATCGTTTCTACAGAAGTGACCCGTATTTCCGATGGGACCAATTTGGTATCAGGGAATGTGAAAGTGGATGACGCGACTGAACTATTTTCTGTAGCGACCAATATCAGTAATTTGATCAAGGATGGCCTTGGGAAATCGACGAAGACAGGTTCCTTTGAGGGCCGTACTCGCCTGACAGAGAACTCTGATGCATTAAATTGTTACATTTCTGGTAACACTGCAGTGATGTCGCTCGATTTTTCAAAAGCGATAGAGTGTTTTCGAAAGGCTTTGGAATTCGATCCCACTTTTGCAAGGGCAAGTCTCGAACTCGCAATCGCCATCCGGAAAAATGGTGGTAAGCAAGAAGCGATCAATGCACTAGAAGCGGGTTTTCCTCACATCAATAGGCTTTCTGAAGATGATCAAAAGGTGTATCGGGCACAGCTCGATCATTTGCTCAATGTCCGTTATCCCTATCAAGCGATTGGGCTTCTGGAAGAGTTGATTGAGCAAGGTACTGATAACGCCACGGCTTACTATCTTCTAGGGGAGTGCTACACCCATGCAGCTGTGGTGAAGGATTTAGAAAAGGCGCATGAGCTCTTTTTGAAAGCGGTGGAGATTGCTCCCTCATACCGAATCGTCCTCTATCACATCATGGAAGGTTTCATCGGTACGAATCGAATTGCAGAAGCGCACGAGTATCTCGATCAAATGGAAAAAGATGCTCCTGGTGATAAATCCATCATCAATGCCCGCACAATTTTGTGGAATGCGGAAGGCCGATTTAAGGACACCCTCGATCTTCACCTTCAATCTCCTGGTTCTGAGTATGTTGATCTGGAAGTTGTGGCCGATTGTTTCTGCGAAATCGGCGAACAGGAGAAAATGCTGGAAACTGAAGCCGAATCCAATATTGGCAAGAGTGGTTTCAGGCTGACTGGGAACTTTCTTTCCAATCACAAGCGCAGAATCAAGCTGGGCAAGTTTACTGAAGCCGCTGAATTGTATGAATCTGCTTGGAGTAATGTTGTTGGTGATAGAGGCCAGACGGGTGTCGGCGATATCAATCACATTCCGTTCATTCTCTCTGAAGGAACTGCAAGGTTTGTGAGTGGTGATATTGATGAGGGATTGGAAATTCTCACGCTCTTGAAAAACCGCAGAGACTCTCAGGGACTTGATCAAATCTGGCTGGGGTATTATCTGGTTGAGGCGGGGCAACTATCGGCAGCGCGCGAAGTCATGAATTTGATGGAAAATGAGATTACTGGTCAGTATGCCCCCTTTGCATCTACAAGAATTGGGTTACTACGAGTCAAGATTCTCACAGCAGAGGGGAAACTTGGGGAAGCCTTTAACACTCTCAGGGAGATTCAGAAGACCCCGGTGATCAACAGAGACTTAGGGGTGGAATCTCGAGTGGCGGCAGATCTCTACCTTAAATTAGGACAACCGGAAACGGCTTCAGCTCAACTACGAATCTCAAATTCTCCACAAGGGAATTACTTCACAACTATGGCGATCAATATCGATTCTGCCTATCGTTTAGCAGAGGCTCTGGAAGAATCTGGTCATCAAGAAGAGAGCCTTGAGTGGTATCAGAAGTACGTCGATACTTGGGGCCAATCAGATAAAGACATCCCTACGGTGGCGAAGGCTAAAGAGAGAATCTTGGAGCTGAGTTCCCAGTAGTGATCACTCGTAAAGAAGAGACCGATAGGAGACTCCAGTGGACTGGTTTCAGGATTTTGAGTCAGCTTGTAAAAATTCGGTGGAGGATCAGCGCCCAGTTCTCGTAATTTTGGAGGCACCAGGGTGACTCGGCTGTAAAAGAATGGATGCCGTGACGTATCCTGACCCTGAGTTTCAAAATGCTGCAAGTTCATTAGTTTCTGCTATGCGCATCAATGTTACAGAGCGACATCCAGATTTCAAAGCTGTGGCAGTCATGACCAAGATTCCATTTTCCCCGCGCATTCGATTCTTCAGTAGTGATGCCCGCAGATTGTTACGCGAATGGACGGGCTGGTTACCTACGAATGAATTGATCGCAGAGATGCACGTCGCCAGAGCGATCGATTTGCATGAACGCAAGGAGCCTTTGGCCGCTGTGGAAGAGTACAACAAAGCAATTTCCGTGGCTCCAGAAGGGCCTGCCGTCCCAGAGATCTTGTACCGCAGAGGAATGGCAGCGTATTTGGGAAACAAATTTGAAATGGAATTGCTGCGCAAGGACTGGCAGGAAGTGGTCGAGAAGTACCCTCAAACTCGCTGGGCGAGATATTCCTCAGTCATCGCAGACATTGACTAATTTGCTAATCTCTCAATCCTTGAGAGACTACCAAATGTTTTGCAATTTCTCGACTAGGGGCAATCAGTTTGACCCTCCATGCAATCGAGGGTGTCAGGGGATGAATCGACCCCACACTCGAGGGGGCCCGGGTCAGGCGGGGGCGCTTGGCTCATAAAGAGATATCCCAAAAGGTTGATGCCATCAGAAATATCGATATTGCCGTCATCGTTGAAGTCACAGGCATCGAGGCAGGGTGGTGTTTGGCCAGCATTGAATTGGTAATCGAGTAGGTATAGGGCATCCGCCAAGTCTACTTGCCCATCCAAATTACAGCGCCCTCTTTTGAAGCTCGGTAAATCGGGGGGAGGAGGGGGAGCTTGAGTGATCGCTGTGAGGAAGGGAAATGGAGAGGCTGAATGACTCTCCATGGTCACTTCCGCCTGCACGGGAGCAATGTCTGCAATGAAACCAAAGTTGTAAAGCCAGCCCCAGCGAAGGGGGTTCGCTGCAGATCCTGCGGATTCCTCCCGGGTCTGCCAACGCAGATGGGTGTCAGATCTAAAGAACTCCCAAGGGGTATCAGAGTAGAATGGGGATCTGGTCAGCGGTGAGTAAAAGTATGGAGCTGAAATTTCTACCCCCAAGGGCAGTGGGATTTCATAAGCCCCAATAGCTGCTCCATAATTGAGGTTGTACAGGGCGTATTCATATTGCCAGGTACCGTTGCCTAAATCGGTGACTTTTGATGCCAGGTACAGATGACCATCGCCGATCCCTGGTGGTGAAACTGTGATCACTTCTGCTCCTGGCCATGCATCCTGTACTGGAGAATTGATGGCTGGAGCGGTCATGTCGATGTTCCAAGTTCCGCCAGGGGATCCACTGACAGAAATCGGTTCCCATGCATGATTACTGAAGGGATCGACATCTGCGGGTTGGATGACGTAAACTTCTGCCAAAAATTGAGATCCAGGATTCTGCTGTGGATCGAGATCAGAGTCTTCGACACTTAAGCGTTCCTCGATGCCATCCCACGGCCCTGTGTCCTGCGACATGAAAGAGCCATCCCAAGTGAAAGCACCTGTCCATGGTTCGATCTCTGAACGTGGCCCCATGTTGATCTGGGCGGCGTTGCCGGCGGCACCATAGGTGTCGGAGCAACCAATCCCAGTTTCCTGATTGGTAGGGCTCGGGTCACAGCCAAATCCACAGGCGTCCGCTTGTGCAGAACTCCAACCATGCTTTGCCCATGATCCTCCGATTTGAATGATTCTGTCTTCATCAACGCGAAACATATTGAAAATCATCATCGGATGGCGAGGGTCGGGATTGGCATACCAATGGAGTGGGTCGGTGCCACCGTTACAGATAACCGATTCCATTCCAAAGCTGGCGATGGAACCTTCCCTGGCGACTTGCACAACATTGTTGGCATTACCGATGATCAAGTCTTGACCGGATGCAGGGGTTGAAGAAACATCAAAGAATCTCAAGCACGAAAGTTCCACTTCACCAACCTGGCCTGGAACCTCATCAGAAATACGTAAAGTCCAGGTTCCAGTCTGCAGAGGCCCGGTGAAAGCATAGAGATTTCCACCGGAGGGCATCCAGAAACCACCGTCGTCAAAGATTTGTCCAGGGGCAGAAGCGCTCATCCACCAAATCAAATTCAAACCAGAACCCGCAGAGTTTTGCGGCATGTTGTGGAGAATCTGAGTGGAACCATCCGGTGCGGATAGTTCAACGGTGAGTTGACTGGCATCCGAATGGGTGGTCTGCAATTGCAGTTGCACGTCTAAAACATTCAGTGCTGGATCTCCAGAGACGAGAATCGGAATCTCTACCGGCTCACCGGCATCCGGAATCGGAGTGAGTGAAGAGGCACAGGCTTCGACGATGATCGGCCCGAGGACGGCGGCGGAGGAACACTCTGAAAAGCCAGCCTGGCTACCGAAGATTGGAGTGACACAACAATCAACAAACCCTGGGTTTGTTGCTGTTTGGAGAGTTGTCGTCACCGAATCTCCGGCGAAGAAGGGACCTGTGAGTGTGACTTCCGATCCGGGGACAGAAAAAATTAACTCATCGCACTCTCCTGAGAGCTCTGTGGTGACTATGACCTCCCAGGATCCTGGCTCCGAGGTTCCGCTGACACTGTTGATCACATCCACTTCAAACTCAAGAAGTAGGTCTCCTGATCCGAAATCACCACTACCCCAGCCTCCTAGTCGGAAGTGCAGCACTTCTCCAGCCAAGACTGAAAGTTGTTCGATGCGTGAGTTATAAGACGGCATGCCCGTTCCCATGATGGTGCAATTAGATTCATCCCCGCTGCACGCCCTTTGACTTAAATCGTCGCATTCGCCGCTGTAAACAACCAAGTCCGTATCGAAATCGACGATTTCACAGCTCCTCAGAGAGATAAATCCATCCGCAGGGCTCACCCAGCGGAACCATACATCTGCATGCATTTGTCCAAGGGCACTGCAGCCAGTAATCGAAGAGAAAGGTTCCGGACTGGTGGTACCACCGGTGGTGATCAGCGTGTTCATTCCGATGATTGCCTGACGGGCATCTAGGCATTCATCGTGCGGAATCGTCGGTGGTGGAGGAGGTGGTGGAGGAGCGATACTGACCTCAAAGGTACCGGACCCTGAATCTTGGGATCCATAGCCTCCGATACGTATCGTGAGATTCTCGCCAGCGGCGACGGGAATGTTAGCCAGAACCGTATTCCAAGAGTTACTCGTTCCTTGAACAAAACAGGATAGGGAGTCGCCATGGCAAGCGAGAGGAACCAGATTGTTGCACGGGCCACTGTACACGATGACGTCGGTGTCGAAATTCACGGTGTCACAGGTCGTGATGGTCATCAATCCCGTTTCGGGGACGTTGAGAGAGTACCAAACATCGAAGAGTACCTCTCCAAGGGCAGTTCCTGGGCAAGTGTCTGTGGGAATCGGATCTGAGCTGGAAGTGGCTAAGGTTGTATCGATGGACTGCACTCCAAGACCGATACTGACAGCACCGGAGCACTCGTCATTACTGACCTGGGCATGAAGCGATCCCATAAAAACAGAGGTAGGATTGAATAAAGCGAGTAAGTGGATCAGAAAAATGACGCTGTAGAGAGAAATCCAACGAATCACGAAGCCTCCTCCGACTCTCCGTCAAACTATGATTCGACAGACGATGAGTCGGATGCCATCCTACCCTTTTCCAGGCGTCACTTCGACAATCGAGATTCACCAAGGAAGAGCATGAAACCAGAAAGCTTGACGATACTAGGAGCGGGGATCATCGGTCTTTCCTTGGCGAGGGAAGCTCGATTGCGTGGTTTGAGGGTCAAGGTATATGACTCGCGACCGAACGGTTCTAGCTGCACTCATTCTGCCACGGGAGTATTGAAAGCCCCTGAGCACCGGCGATCCCCATACCTCGATCTTCGCCATCGGAGTTGGGAAGAGTGGCCGGATTTCGCAGAATCCTTAAAGCAAGAGAGTGGAGGCCTCGATGTGGGGTTCAGGATCTGTGGTGGTCTCGACCTTCGGGATCGAACTGCTCGTGATCCCCAGCGAGCAGTTGAGAAACTATACGGCTCTGGAGGAGCGGTCAGAATTCTGGAAGCAGAAGAATTGGCCACACTTTTACCGGCGATGAAGCGGGTTCCCCAATCAGCGGTTTTCATCGAACATCAGGCCGTGGTAGATCCTTCGAGTCTCATGTCGGCTCTGGAAAAATCCTGCACTTCTCTTGGCGTTGAGATTCACTACGATCAGGGCGAGATCCAACTGCAATCGACAACCGATGGTTTACGTTTACAAACAGAAGCCGGAGATACCATCGCCCAGCCAAGTGAGATGGAGCCGGTAGTCCTATCTGCGGGTTGGGAAACTTCGGCTTTAGCCGACCATCTCCGCGCTGAACCCTTGCCTTTGGAGCCGGTTCGGGGAGAAGCCATCTCCCTCGACATTCCCGCTCCTCCGCATATCGTCACCTTCGATGCCAGATTAAAAGATGTTCCCGATCCCGCAGGGAATCGCAGTCGCTTCTCTTGGATCCCTGGCCCCGGTGGCATTTCGTGGTTTGGAAACAGTGTTGGCGATACGGGCTCAGGCAAGGAGCGTTCTCCTCAACCGACAACAACGGGGCGCTCTCGCTTATTGGAGGCGGCAGAATCATTCTTTGGCGCAGGAATCTCCGACCGAGTGATCGATCACTGGGCAGGCCTTCGACCCAAATCTCTTCGTCACGGTGGCCCATTGTTGGGCTCTCTCGACGGTGATAGGAGGGTATGGATTGCCACCGGTCACTACCGCACTGGGTTGCTCATTGGACCGCTGACCGCCCGTTGGGTGATTGCGGATATTCTCGGTGAAGGGGAAATCCCGGAAGTCTTTTCAGTTCCACAAGCCGGTGCTGATTGAGGGGTTCAGGATTGAGATTGTTCCGGCGTGAGTTCTTCTAAGACGCACGCTTCGATCTTCTGCCCTCTACGTAGCAGGGCCAAAACCCAATCACTCGGGTCTCCAGAAAATCGACGTATCAATCGAGCCGGATCTTCCTTCGTCCCGCGGGTTTTGATACTGGCAGGAGCTTTTCCTTGCTGATTAAACCAGTCGATGACCTTTTTCTCATGCCAACCCATCTGGGCGATAACTGCAAAACTTCTGAACCAAGGGTTGGTCTGTGCGGTTTCCCCTGCTAACCAACCGAGACCCGGGTGCCACTCTGCTGCAGACACTTCTGATTGAAGTTGTCCCATCAAGCCGGAGCGTTCGATGGCGGGGCAGGGTTCATGGAGATAAGCGGGTTTTTCAAGTGTGCTGGCGCTGACAGGTTGGAGTTCTCCACTCACCGTCAGTTGCCGATCGACAAGAGTCGCCGAGCGACGATCAGCGGTTGCTAAATCTCCGCACCAGAGAGTGGCCTCCACAAGATCTGGGCCATCTTGGATCCACTCGATGCTACCTGGAGGAAGATCATCGGCGTTGATTCCGGGGCCACACTTTAACGCGATGGAGCCATGTTTGCTTAAGAGCTCTTCGATGACGTTGGGTCCGGGGACCATTCCGGAGTAATCGTGTCTTCGCCTGGAGCCTTGTCGGCGGGAGGGATCGAGGTGGATGGGGAATGGGGGAAGGGGGAGGACACCAGCATCCGCAACCAGAGGATGGTGTTGATCAGAGCTTGAGAGACTGTGAGACAAATTGTAGCGGGTGAGCTCAACCTTGAGTGGATTGCGATCGACGTAGATCACGGATCCGTTTCGAGCAAGCTCCGTTGTATCACTTCCGATTCCACAGCAGAGATCGATCACCGGACTCTCACCGAGACTGGAGCGAAATCGTTTTGCTTTATGTTCGGCAACCACAGTGCGAGTGGATTGTTCCACTCCTTCTTTATCCATGAACCACGACTTGGCGTCACGAAGTCGACCGGAAGCTCTGCGCCGTGCTTCCAAGACTTCGAGAACGACAGAGACCTCCTCGAGAGATCCATGCTTACGAAGACTGGAAACTGCAGAGACGTCATCAGGAGGAGTTTCTTTTGCCAAATTGACCAAAAAATCCAAATCTCCTGAAATGAGATTTCGCCATGAATCGTTCATGGAGACGATTCTAGGCTGATTTGGCTGTAATTAAAATATTTTGATCAGCAATCCCTTTGTTTGGCTTGCCAAACAAAGGGGGGCATGTATAACCATTTTCCAAAGGGCTTTTTTGGGCCGAAGAGGGAGTCATATTCCTGCTTCATCGAAATACAAAATGGGAGTGCAGATGCTTAGAAAGATCCGTAAGGGATTCCTGTTTGGAATATGCTTCTTGGCAGTGTCGGTGGGGACGATTGAGGTTTTGGAAGCCCAGGTGGACCGGTACAACAACCGCCCAGCTGCAGAAGGGGACCGCGATATCCGCGTTGGCGGTTACCTGGATCTCGAGTTGTTCATGAATAGTGATCGCCTCGATTTCAAACAACATCGATTGGTGCCGATGTTGGATGCCAACATTAGTGAGAATGTCAGTTTCTCTGCCGAGATTGAATTTGAGTACGGTGGGGCGAGCGCTCCGAGAGGTGATGGAGAAACAAAAGTCGAGTACGCCTATGCTGATGTTGATTTTGGTGGCTGGACTCTGAGATCGGGAGCCATCCTGATTCCTTTGGGATCCACCAACCTTTATCACGATTCGCCTATGCGACAGCTGACCAACAGGCCATTCGTAGCCCGGGTGATCACTCCTTCAACCATGACCAGTGCGGGTCTTGGTGGAGTCTGGGGAGCAGATGATGGAACCTGGGGAATGGAAGTGTATGCCGTAAATGGTTTCCAAGGGGGGAATGCTGTCGACGGATACAACTTTAATACCTCCAGTGGCATCAGAGGCGGACGTCCCAGTTTGAAGACAAATGGAGGCGATCGCCCTGCTAGTTTTGTTGGTCGCTTTTCCTACAGCCCTGTGCTGGGAACCGAGATAGGTCTTTCCGCTTGGAGTGGCCCTTGGGATGACGCCGGCGATTTGGATTTGACGATCAGCATGTTGGATATCACCACTGACCTCGGAAGTTGGTTCGATGTTCTTGGCGCAACGATTCTCAACTTTGAGACGGGAAGTGTTTCCATCGATCGCGATGCAGATGCCATCGCTGGTGGGGTTCCTGATGACATCAGTGCAACCTCCCTTGAGATTTCTAAGAAGTTCTTTCCTGATTTCGTGACAAGGCTATGGGGAGAAGATTCCTCCTGCGCATTCACGGTTCGCTGGGAAGAGCAAGATTTGACGGGTCCCGTAAAAAGTCGGATGACTTACGGATTCAACATGCGCCCGACCGATGAAACTGTCCTTAAATTTGACTACGAACAGGAGTCGATCGACGGTGAGGAAGACCCTGACGGGACCTTCATCTTCTCGGCTGCTACTTACTTCTAGGCCCTTTTTTTTCCCTGCTCTGGCCCTCTGTGGCCAGAGTGGGGTTCTTTTGGGCCCTATTCTGATCAATAGCATGGTCAGAAGTCGTTTGTTTGGGTTGCCAAACCGTACTAAATAGGTTCTATTTCTGACGGATCCGTAACTTCTGCAGTGAATTAGATTTCCAAGGGGAATACCTTCGATGAGCGGTCATATCACCAAGAGCACTCACTTCGTCCAGACTCTCTTTATTAAGAGACTTCCCCTTCTTTTGGGGCTGGGACTATTGGTGCTAACTCTGTCATCTCCACTACAGAGTTTCGGTGCTGAGCCAGCGGAGCCAAATGTCCCCGAAAAGACCTCTGGGTTTTTTAGCCGTGATCTCATCGAAGATCTTTGGTCTGAAGACGTCAGGGTTGAACGATCTATCGTTCCGATCGAGGGGGAGCTTAAAGAGGAGATTGTGAAGCTCAGTCGAGTGAAAACCTCCGACCAACACACGGCCCTCTTTAGAATCAGTTCTGATCTTGGAGAAGCCATGGGTCATGTGGTGATTCTCGATGAGGTCGGAAAATACCGCCCGATTACCTTCTTAGTTGCCCTCGATAACAAAGAGCGTGTTGTCGATCTCCAAGTCTTGGTTTATCGCGAACACATTGGCAAAGAGATTGAGTCTCGTCGTTTTACTCGCCAGTTCAGAGATAAAAAAATCACCAGTACTCTTAAGCTACACAGGGATATTCGAAATTTATCTGGAGCAACACTTTCTGCACGAGCAGCTGTTAGAGCGGTCCGAAGATCTTTGGCGACGGTCAAGCTGACCCGCCAAAGAGGAACTGAATTGGCATGGCTGCCGATTTCTGGTCCGAACTTGTTTTATGGAGAGTCTCAACTTGGATTTCCGGTTCCAGCCTCGGAAAAAGACGAGGACGTTTTGAAACGGGCTAGCCGCGAAAGTTCGGCAAAACCGTTTGAGAGAGCACGTCCGGCGATGGGCACCATCTTGAAGATGGAAGTTCATGGTGACGATGCGCTGAATGCTGTCGAGGCGGCGTTTACCGAAGTGGCTCGCCTCGAGTCGCTTCATAGTCGCTGGAAGCAAGGCAGTGATGTTCTCAATGTTGAGAATGCTCCTGTGGGAACAGCAGTCGAGGTTTCCTCAGATACCATCGAGGTTGTCGAACAGGCGTTGCAGGTCTCCCGGGAAAGTGGTGGGGCTTTCGACCTGACATTGCAGAAGGATGGATATTTGTCGGTCAGAGTCGACGCCGAAAATCAAACCATCACATTGTTGAAGCCAGGTCTGATTCTCGATCTGGGGGGGATTGGTAAAGGTTTCGCCCTCGATCGCGCAGCTCAAGTTCTGGAATCACATGGTTGTCGACGGGCCCTTCTCGATTTTGGTGGACAGTTGCTGGCTTTGGACCCTCCTCCGGGTGAGTCTTCCTGGCCGGTGGGGATCTTTGATCCGCGAGACGGTAAGACTGTTTTGTATCAATTGCCGTTGGTCCGATCGTCACTCGCAACGACCGCTTTATATGAGCGCGGAGAACATCTGATTCATCTACTGGACAATGATCCAGCGATTCGTATCCTGACTACCTCGGTCATTTCTGAGAGTGCCACGCAAGCGGATGCCCTCAGTACAACCGTAGCTCTCATTGACCAAGATAAAGCTCAGCAACTACTCGAAAGCCGCTCAGATGCTTCCGCTGTGATACTGCTAGAGGGAGAAGACGAGCCGAGGGTCATGGGTCGTTTTTAAGCGCGATTGAGCGGGATTCTCCAGAGGAGTTGGAATCGATGAAAATGGAATCTGGAGGAGATACCCTCTGTATCTCCATCGCTGGAAATCCCAATGTCGGTAAATCGACCCTCTTTAATGCTTTATTGTCGGGGCGGGCCCGGGTCTCCAATTACCCAGGAATCACAGCCGAAGCGCTGAATGGGCAGGGCTCATGGGGCGAAGTCAAAGTCGAAGTTACAGATTTGCCTGGTTGCTATGGGCTGCAACTCGATCTTCCTGAATCCCGTCTCTGCAATGAGCACTTTGCAGCACAAAATAAATCCCATCTGATCGTCAGTGTCATCGATGCCGTAGGTTTGCGTCGAAACATGAACATGCTGGCGGAGTGCCTTCAGCAGGATTGCTCTCACATCATCGTGATCACCCGTACTGACGAAGCGCGCCTAAGGGGAATCGAGATCGATTTCGATCGTTTCCGCGAACAGGTCGGTGTGCCAGTGATCGAACTGGCGAATAAGAACTCTCATAGGCAGGAGCCTATCAAGGATCAGTTCCTTGAGGCTGCAAAAAATGCCCCCGAAAGTATCGAAGTCGATGACGTCGCAGAGTGGGGCGATGATCTTGTTGCCGCTGTTTCGCGACCGGTTAGGCCCGAGGAAGCTCGAAAGAGAAAAGAAAAAGAAGATCGACTCGATGGGATGCTACTCCACCCGATTTGGGGGTTGGCATCATTTCTCATCGTGATGGGATTACTTTTCGGAAGCGTCTTCTGGTTGGCTCAATTTCCCATGGAGTGGCTCGATAACTTTTTCGCCTCAGTTTCGTCATGGGTCGGTTCTGCCATGCCTGAGGGAGAGATTCGGGATCTGGTCACAGAGGGGATCATAGGCGGGGTTTCTGGAACATTAATTTTCTTACCTCAAGTTTTGCTCCTCTTTTTTCTTATCAGCTTACTCGAAGAGACGGGTTATCTTGCGAGGGCAGCACTCGTTGCAGACCGTTGGTTGAGGCCGTTTGGTTTGCCGGGGCACTCTTTTGTTCCCTTGCTTTCCAGTCATGCCTGTGCGATTCCTGGGATCCTCTGTACACGCCTAATCCCGGATCGTCGTGACCGACTCGCTGCGATCTTGGTTGCACCATTTCTTTCATGTGCCGCCCGCCTTCCCGTGTATCAACTTCTTGTCGGCTTGCTCTTTCCAAATAATCCATTCATCGCTGGATTGGCTTTTATTGGCTGTTATCTGCTTGGGGCACTCGCTGCAATTCTGACAGCCTTTTTGGTCCGTCAGTTTTTGCTACCCGGGCGCAGTCCATATCTGCTTCTCGAGTTGCCACCATTTCAAAGACCCGCGATTCTCGACTCTTTGAAAACAGCGGGGTATCGTGGCTGGCTCTTTGTCAAAAATGCGGGAACAGTCATCTTGTTGATGTGCATTGTTCTGTGGTGGTTGGGAAGTTACCCAAAGACGGATGAGAGTGCACAAGTCCTAGATCTTCGAGCGCGTGCGGAGGCAACCGCCTCAGCTGAGGAGTCCTCTTTGATCGAGGCAGAGGCTGATGCGCTTGCTGCCAGAGAAGGTACTTCCGCCTCGTACTTGGGCCAAATCGGCAGGACAGTGGAGCCCGTTTTTGCGCCGATAGGTGCGGATTGGCAGTTGTCGATTTCCGTGATGGCGAGCTTTGCGGCTCGTGAAGTTTTCGTTTCGGCAACGAGTGTTCTCTTGGGCACCGGTGAAGAAGACGATCCGCAAACTTTGATGCAAAAGATCAAAGGCTCAAAGCGGGATGATGGATCCCCTCTTTTGACACCGTCTTCTGCAGCTGGATTGCTGGTCTTTTTTGTACTGGCAATGCAATGTCTTCCCACCTTGGCGGTGACTCGCAAGGAAGCGGGAGGGTGGAAATGGGCCCTCCTTCAACTCGTCTGGATGAGCTTACTCGCATGGAGCTTGGCTGCTGCATTCAGGGTTTTCCTTCTGTCCCTGGGAGTTGCTTAATCAAAGATGTTTGAATCAGATCCCCAGTTCTGGATTGTGACTCTTGTTGCGATCGTCGCTCTCCTGTTGTTGATGCGGAAAAGAAGAAGTGACTCCGGAGGTGGCTGCGGCCCCTGCGCTAAATGAGAACAGATTCTCTCCACGGATGTGGTATCTTCCTTACTTCAGGATTCAACTTGGTATTCGCTGAGATGAATCGAGAGTGTAGGAGATGTATGAGAAAGGATCTCTCATGAACCAGCCATCCCATCGGTTCCGTGCAATTTGCTTCGGAATCGCATTGTTGTTAGTGAGTCCTACAGCAGTTCTTGCCCTTCCAAGCCTTGCCGTTGACAAGACGGACGAAAAACAGGAAGAAGCGGCGCAGAAAGCGTTCGACGAACTCGACGCCAAAATGAGTGAGGCTCAGGAGGAGTACTACAAACCCTTATCGGAGGCCCAGGCGAAAGGTCTGAGTCCAAAAGAAATGGAAAAAATCGAGCTCGACCCCGAGCTTGATCCGGTAAAGGTCGTTGGTCCAGAGATGCTCAAGGCCATCGAGAAATATGCGGGGACAGAAGCTGCTCTCAAGGCCTGTGATCAGATGATTGCTCTTGGAGGTCGCAGCGAAGGGCAAGCTTGGATGGTCGAGAAAGTGTTCGGCCTCCTCGAAGCTCACTACATGGAAAATGAAGATCTGATCAACGTAGTTCGCTACGCTTACTACGGTTCAAGTTCTCCTGCTTTGCTTCAATTTCTTGATACTGTGATCTCTGGATCTCCTCATAGGAAAGTTCAGGCGGCTAGCTGCTATGCACTCGCCAAGATCAAGGGAAAGAAAGAAGAGACTCGCAGTGAAGGATTGGCCCTCCTCAAAAAAGTACAGGACGATTATGGCGATGTCGTGTACCGGGGTGATCGAGTTTATGCCGACAAGGTCAAGGGCGATCTCTTCGAGATGGAGAATTTGCAGGTCGGTTGCGTGGCTCCTGAAATTATCGGTAAAGAGATTTCAGGAAGCTTGATGCAGCTGTCAGCCTTCAGGGGAAAAGTTGTTTTACTCGATTTTTGGGGTGACTGGTGAGGGCCCTGCAGGGCCATGTACCCACACGAGCGGTCGCTCGTGGAGAAATACTCTGCAGATCCTTTTGCCATCGTCGGAGTTA
>NHDG01000051.1 GCA_002167285.1 Planctomycetia bacterium TMED53 | reverse complement strand
GGTCTCCTTCTTTGTTCCTTGGCTGAGTGAGGCTTACGTCATGGACAAATCGCCGAATGAGTTTGAGATGAAGGGGACGAGAAACATCGACTACAACCATGTTCAGGAGTTGTCGGTTCGAGCGTCTGACGGATCTTCCTTCAAATTCAATGAAATCTCTCTGCAGTATCAACTGATCCCATCAGAAACTGCCAAGATTTTGCAAGACAGTGGTCCAGGAGATGCCTTTAAGCGTAACTGGGTAAGAGCATTTGCCCGCTCAGTTCTAAGAGACGAATTCGGAAGGTACTCATCGGAAGATATCGCCGACCCCAGTAACTACACCACTGCGACGACGAAATCCAAGGAGAGGCTCAACGAATACCTCAAAGATCACGGGATCGAAATCCTTCAAATCATCACTCCAAAGCCAAGCTTTGATGTCAAAGTTGAAAACGCCATCGAGGATCGAAAAAATGCCAATCAGGAAGTAGAGCGGTTAAGAATCGAGCAGGCGAAGTTGATCAATGAACTCGAGCGTAAACTTGCAGAAACTGAACGAACCAAAGCCTCAGAGTACGAGGCGGCCCTCGGAAAATTAGAAGCTGATAAAATCAACGCTGAGAAGGATCGGGTGAAGGTCGAGAAATCAGCAGACGCCTACAAGATTACGCAAATGAATCAGGGTAAGGCGGAAGAGGCAAAAAAGACCCAAGAGGCTCGTGCGCTTGATACCCGTGCTCGCAAGCAAGCAGAGGGATTGTTGGCAAGGGTTGCAGCCCTGGAGAAACAGGGAGAGGTCCTCGTCAGAGAAGAACTGTCGAAGCTGTTCCAAAGGGTTCGTTTCAGTGTCGTTCCTTATCGTCGGGACGCTGCTCCTGTAAGAGTTGAGCATCTACTTCCGCCGACTGGAGGATCAGCAGGTTCCTCAGGGATCCCTGAATTGAAAGGACAACGTCGATGAAAGCTATTTCCATTCTCCTTTTCGTGATCATCATTGCTTTGGTTTTGCTTTCTGCTGTCACGCAAAAGATTCCTCCTGCGGCCATCGGAGTAAAGCAGGTCGTCTTCGGGCCGGGCAAAGGGGTGGTGCAGCAGGACTTCCGAACCGGTTTGGTTATGGCTATTCCAAGTTACCACCGCTGGCATCTACTTCCACGTCAGACACATTTTTTGCACTTTGTCAGTGGTGATAAGTTGCAAGCCTCTCGCAATACTTCCAGAGGAATTGAAGATTGGCAGCAGCCGCTCGAATTGCGCACCAAGGATAACAACAATGTGACCATCGATGTTTCATTGACCTATCGAATTATCGAGGGCTCTGGTTATGAACTTGTCGAGCAGGGATTACGTCTTTCCTATGTGGAAAGGGTGCGCTCCCAGGTTCTCGATGTGCTGAGAACAGAGCTGGCAAATTTGACTTCAGAAGATCTTCAGTTGACGGACAAGCGTTCGGAACGGGCAGCAGAAACCCTTCAAGTCTTGCGCAATGAATTGGCCGATTTTCATGTGGAGCCTGAGGATTTGCTAATTCGTGCGGTCAAATTCCTTCCTGATTATGAAAACAAGCTGCAGAACAAGCAGTTGCTGCGTCAGGAATCGAAGCTGGAAGAAGCGCTGACCAAACAGGCGGAGGAGGATCAAAAGGTCCAAACTCAAAAACGGCAGATCGCTGCGGCGGTCCTCGCCAAGGAGCGTGATTGGGAAAAGCGGATCCAGGAAAAGCGGTCAGAATACGAGGTGGAGATTGCGACCATCTCTTCAGAGGCCCATTTGTACGACCGCAAAACTCGTTCAGAAGGGGATGCTGAAAGAGATATCTTGATTGCTGAGGGAGATTTGGCGATCGAGAAGTCAAAAGCCCTTCGGGACGAGTTGAGGAATGAAGCCCTCGATAGCAGTGGTGGACGGATTCTCCTTGCCTTGGAAGCAGTCAAGAATTTGGAAATCCCAGAAGTGATCCTCAATAGTGACGATCCCTCTGTTCCGATGCTCCTCGACATGGGGCGGATGACACGATTGCTGGTGGGGGATTCTCCGCCGCCTCCGAGTTTGAAGGACTAGCTTCAGGGCTGGTTCAGCGGCGTCAATGAAGTGAAGTAAAAGGAGAGTTGCGGGGATCAGGATCCCGGCAACTCTCCTTTTTGATTGATCTCCGCGAGACGGACGAGTGAACTCACCGTCTCTCGAGGAATACGAATCGTCGAAACTCTGGGCCAGTGCCCCATCTGCCGCGCTCTTGATAGCCAGTCGCTTGGGCTTTCATCGCTTTCACTGACCACATGCTGATCGGCGTCATGAAGGATCACTTCAATGGCATCTTCACTGTGGCAGCGCCCGATCCAGGTGTTGCCATCCTTTTGACGAACCACCACGGTGATTCCGTGGAGCTCTCCCATGTGATCGTGAAAAGTGCCCAAGGTTCAGTTGGCCTTGCTGGAGCAGTGTTCTTCGAAGGCTTGAACAAGATCGAAGGCGATACTCTGGGGATCACGACCTTCAATCATGTGCCGTGGGAGAAACCAAACCAGATCAGAACCTTTGAAGAGTGCCATCGCAGGACTGCTGGGTGGAACTTGCGAGCAGAAGTCGCGAGCCTTTTGGGTCGCTTCTACATCCTGGCCCGCAAAGACGGTACCGATGCGATCGGGGCGGGTTTCCGCCTGAATTGAAAGCACTACACCAGGACGTGCTCCGCCAGCAGCACAGCCGCAGACGCTGTTGATGATTACGAGTGAAGTCTCATCGGTGCCGAGGAAATCTTCCACTTCAGAGGCCGATTTCAACTCCGTGACACCGTGATCGGTGAGTTCTTTGCGCATTGGCGCAACCAGTTCTTCAGGGTAAGGCATGGGCCTTCCTTCCTCATTATGACGAGGATCCCTCGTGGATCCTCTGTGATGCTAGCCACTGAAACGACTCAAGACAACCAGACCCGACCGGGTCTGAGGATCAAGAGCATCACGATCCGCCAGAAGGTGGAGTGGGCGGAGCAGGTTCTACGACGTTTGAGGAGCAACATGAGCCGTCGTCCGCTGATTTATCCTCGGTGGCAGGAATTCCAAAGACTTGGGTCATGAATGGTCGCGGCCCTTTACGGAAGAGGCTTAACAGGAACAGGGCCCCTAGGGCATAAAAAGCAATTTCGGTGAATCCAGCACCTGATTGACCTTGGTCGTGCATGTGGTCGTGGCCCAGGTGAGTAGCAGCTCCAACTTCAACGGAAGGCAAGGCGGCGTCGACCGCATAGCCGCAGGCGATCGCTCCTATACCGACACTGACGGCGAAAAGAATCGCTGTTCGTTTTCCATGAAGGTCTGCCAACACCCCAAAGGTTGTGGCATTGGTGGCTGGGCCGGTGAGAAGAAAAGCCAAGGCGGCCCCAGGTGAAGCTCCCCCTGCGATTAAGACTGCAGCCAGGGGAGTGGCTCCACTGGCACAGACATACACCGGTAATCCCAGCAGAGCAAATGCGGGGACCTTCAGGAGAGCCGGAATTTGTTCCAGGAAGGAGCCGTCGGCGACCAAAGGTGAAAGAGCTGATGCGAGAAACAATCCAAGGATGATCCATGGAGCTGTTCCATCGACCAAATCGCAGAGACCCACCTTCAATCCTGAAACAATCCGTTTACCGAGGGGAGCTTCAGGTTCAGAGACTTCTTGTTTGAGGATGCTCCCTTTGATTTTTGGAACGTAATGGACGGCGAGGAGGCCACCGAAGATGGCCAGAGCTGCTGCGGCAAGAACTCTCGCCAATGCGAAAGGACCGTCGATCATGGTGACCGATAGAAAGACCGCATCGATGCCCAGCTCCGGAGTCGCAATCAGGAGGGTGACGGCAGCAGCGGTCGGGACTCCTCTTTCGACAAGGCTGCGATAGAGGGGAAGTACTCCACATGAGCAGATCGGTAAGGGTAATGCGAAGAGCATTCCACGGATGGATTGTTGAGTATGTGAGCCTCGCCCCATCCAGTCGATGGTCGTTTTAGGCAAAAGTGCATGAATCAAGCCGGCAACGGTATATGCGAGTAATAGAGCGGGTGCACTTTCCCGAGCGAGTGCGAGGAAGTTTTCAAAGAGGAGTGATACCCCTCCATGAGCATGGCTATGGCCGGATCCTGTGTACGCACTGTTGGTGACATGGTTGGTTACGAAAAGCATCCCAAGCAGGGCCCCAACCGCAGATAGTGCTGGGGTTTTACCTGCTTCTTCAATCTTCGGTGACGCTGAGTGAATCAATACATGGAGAAGTGATCCACCGAGTAGTGCGAGAATCCCACCGGTGGGGATCGATTCAACAGCTCCCTGAAAACCTTGCCCGCCAAAATATCCAAATGCGTGTAACAGCATTCCGAGAGTGATTAAAGCCAGTGCCGGGCCTCTTCCATGTTGAGGCCGGACAATCCACCAGATTCCCATCCCTTCGACGAGTCGGTGGAGGATGACTGCCAGAGCTATTCCTTCGGTATTGCCGGCAGAATCTCCGAGTGAGAGCGCGACTCCATCCAGTGTCGAATGGATCAGGATGGCGGCGACACCAAAGTAGGTGGCCCAGCTGTGGGCGTTATCGGCGAGCTTGTGGTAATGCTTCTCGATCAAACGGGGAACAAACAGGCCGATCAAAGCCAAGGGAATCGCCCAAAGCCCAATTTCGTGCATCGACTGGGGGATGACCTCCACCAAGATCAGCCCTGTGACTGAGAGCAGGACAAATCCATCCAGCACCGGAAGGAACAGGGGAAACCTGCGGCCCAACGAAGCTATCGCGGGCCCGAGTATGAAGGCCACTGTGCTGATCAGTAGAAGTTGAAGTTCCAAAACGTTCCTTTCGCTCTATAGGATACCTCAATTGAGCATTCCATAAAGCGATCCAGGCGATTGCCAAGTCCTGGAGGGAACGAAATTAGCTCTTGCGGATCACTTCCAGCGGTCTGGCTCCACGAGAGACCTCCGAGCGGCCTTTCAGTCCAAACCACCGTTGTTCGATGGTGGCATAAAGTCGTCGATAATCGGTCGTGTGGATCAAGTCGTCCTTGACCAATCTCCCTAAATTCGGCTGCTTTCCTGAAAAGCCGCCTTTGACCATGCCCCCGATCAGGAGATGCGGAGCGGCGGTACCATGATCGGTACCCTCACTACCGTTTTCCCGTGCCCTGCGTCCAAACTCGGAATAAGTACTGATCAATGTGCGATCCCACTTGCCCGTGGCTACGAGCGCTTTACGCAAGGCTGCCAAGCCATCGGCGAGTTCTGTCAGTAGGCGCGTGTGACGATTGAGCTGGTTGGTGTGGGTGTCAAATCCACCGATGGAGAGCTTGATGACGGGGCAGGGAACTCCCGAAGCGACCATCTCTGCGGCAATCTGGCAGCGTTGCCCGAAGCGAGTACGCGGAAATTTGACTCCATGATCTGGGGAGGACTCAATTTTTTCCTCGATGATCCCAGCGGCTTTTTTGATGTCGTCCTGGACATCGAGAAGGTGCTCGAGAGCTTTTCGTGCATCATTGCCTCGAGCCACTTCAGGTACAGAGCGAGCCTGTTGCGAAAATTTCTCCGGGTCATCCATACTGATGACTCTCAGGCCGGTTCCGTAGAGAGGACCTGCGTCACCTCCGCCGATGACGATGCCTTCTGCTGCTCTTTCAGGATCGGGTTGGCTTTTGAGCATTCTCGTCAACCAACCTTCTTGTAGTTCTTCGTCACTGTCGGAACCGGTTTCCCAAATCTCGATAGAGCGGAAGTGAGAGCGATTCGGCTCGGGGTACCCCAACCCGAGTATCCAGCTTGCTTCGTCCGCCTCCCATGCTTCGGTGAGGGGTTTCAGCGCAGAGTGCATTCCCAAATTTGAGCCCAGTTCGATGACTTGATTTGCTTTAAGGCCGATGCGTGGTCTTAGTTCGCGGTAGCGTTCGTCCCGCAGGGGGATCACGGTATTCAAACCATCATTACCACCCTGCAGCTCGACTAGGATTAAAGTTCGTTCACGTAATCCAGAGGCAAGGTCGATCTGTTTCTTTTCCGGATCATCAAAGGCCCACGCCTCGACTCCGGGGATCAGCCAAGGCAGGCAAGCTCCGCCACTGAGATGCAGAAATGTTCGGCGATCAAATTCCATGATTCCTCACTTCAGCTGGTATGTCGGGTCGAGGACAATTTCATCAAGACGTCCGAAGCCAGTTCTATTTTGGTCCGCGTCTGTCACTGGTTGAAAAGGCAACCAAGAGAGGAGCCAGGCTCCCTCATTCATCGATTTTCCGTCGATGAATTGCTGGTACATCTTTTCGACACTCTGGGCGGCGAGGGGGCGATATCTGCGAATCTCTCTGCGGTTGAGCCGCTGTGGTGAATTCATTCCTGCTGGATTCATTTCCGGGGTCGCTTTTGGATCCATCTCTGGATCCATACCCGGATCCATCGAAGTATCACCGACACCTCTTCCACCATTTTTCTTTTGGTAGGTGGAGTAAATCATCGCCGATGTAATTCCGTCTTGAAGAAACTTGCGTCTCCCCAACAAAGTTGTCGAATCGATCCATGCTGTTCCCCCAGGCCAGCCAGCCACATTGGGAGGATCAAAGAGAACCTGACCCATCGAGAGTAAGTTGCGATTGATGAGGAGCCCCGGCATGTCCTGAATCTCCATGCGTCGCAGAGATCCGATCACGAGATCTACAGGACTTTTAACCAGAGAACCCCGATACTCCTCGGACCAAAAGGAATCGGAGTTGAGGATGCGGGTGAGCAAAGCTTTCAAATCCCAATCCGCATCACGCAAAACCTTTCCCCATTTTTTAAGAATCTTTGGGTCAGGAGTCGGAGAGACAAACTCGAGCCAGAACCGGCGGGCGATCCACTCTCCGCATGCGGGTTTGGTGAGCACCGTGTTGACGACGTCGATCCCGTCCAATCGGCCTCTTCGGCCGAGCACCGTTTTCACCGAGGGGTCGTGGAAGCGAGCTACTTTTCGTACCTCACCCTTCGATCCGAGGATTCTGTAGCCGGTAAAGGCGCGTGCGGCTTCTTTGACATCTTTTTCTGTGTAGTGACCTTCACCGAGGCTGAAGAGCTCAAAGAGCTCACGGGCAAAATTTTCATTGGGTTTACCCTTTTTGCTCTTTTGAGTATCGAGGTAGAGGGCCATGGCACTGTCTGTGGCAATGGCCCGCAACAGATCGTCGAAGCTACCGCTTCCTTTTTCTCGGAAGAGCTGATTTTGACGCAGCATTGCGTGGGGAGATTTGACGGTACGCATCTCCGAGGTGAAGTGACCATGCCACATCAACACTAAGCGTTCTGTCAAAGGGGATTCACTGATGAGAAGTTCATTCGCCCACCAATTTCGCGCCTCCCGTTGCCAGCCTCTTTGGGTTTTTCCAAAGGCTCGAGTGTCCTTCTTGCGTAGATCACGAATTTCTTGGAAGGACATCTCATGCCACTTTGGAAGTGGAGTTTTTGCTTCGGTTTGTAGGGTGTTGAGGAGTCGATTTACGGCTTCAGCACGATTCAGCTGGGCATATTCTTGCAGCTGTTGTTGAGGAGCACCGAAGCAGGTTCGATCGAGAAGATGGCGAGCATCGGCAATTCCCATTGCGCCATTACTAAGATCCTTCGGCTCATCAGCGGAATCTAGGGACAAAGAACCCACAGACGTCAGGCTGTAAAGAATCAGTAAGATACTAGGCAGAGTGCTCATCAGTGGTCTCCTATTGACCGGGGAGTCAGCTCCAGAAAAGCGGGAGCTCCTTCTCGCTCAATAAGATAACACCGATTCCGAGATCTGGTTGCAACGGTTCTTACCGACAGGGAAAGCCTCAGGAGGTGGACTGCTCCAGAGCTTGGTCCCATTCACCGGTTGAGGCTGCAGCATTGTTGCGAGCTCTCTTCATGAAGGCTGCAGAAGCAGCGGCAAGATTTTCCGCTTTACCACTCCAGGTCTTCATCGCCGTCGCCTGTAATGCACGGCCGTAGGAGAAGGTCAGGTTCCAAGGTTGGCTTCCCAGCTTGTTCATCGCATTCAGGTGACCCGTGGCATCCTCGTCACTTTGGCCTCCCGACAAGAAAGCAATACCAGGAACCGCATCGGGAACGGTGCGGGTGAGGCAATCGACAGTCCTTGTCGCGACGATCTCTCTGTCTACAGGAGTAGCACTCGTACCTGGAATGATCATCGAAGGTTTGAGGACGATTCCTTCCAACATAACCCCTTGCTCCTCCAACTGGCGGAAGGTGAGCAATAGGGCATTGGTGGTTACGCGATCGCAGACATCGATGTCATGATTGCCATCCATGAGCACTTCCGGCTCTACGATGGGAACGATCGAAGCTTCCTGGCAAAGACGTGCATACCGGGCCAAGGCATGGGCGTTGGCCATGTAGCAAGCTTCAGATGGGATGTTTTCACCGATGGTGATCACTGCGCGCCACTTGGCAAAACGTGCACCTAACTCAAAGTATTCAGCAAGGCGATCACGCAGTCCGTCGAGCCCCTCAGTGACTTTTTCACCAGGGCATCCGGCGAGATCCTTGGCTCCTGTATCGACCTTGATTCCAGGAACGATTCCTTTTGCGGCGAGATTCTGCGGGAATGGGGTTCCGGAATCGTCGCTTTGGCGCAAGGTTTCATCGAAGAGGATGACTCCTGAGATGAAGTTTTCCACTTCAGGGCTGTTGAAGAACATTTGTCGATAGATGCGACGGTTTTCAGAAGTGTTCTCGATCCCCAATGCTTCGAAACGTTTGCCGCAGGTGGGGTGGCTTTCATCGGCGGCGAGGATGCCTTTGCCGCGAGCGACCATCTTTTGAGCTGTTTCCTTGAGAAGATTCATGTCCATGGAAAACCTCCGGAGTCAAACTTGAAGTCATGATTGAGTGTTGAGAGCAAACTACTGGGAAATCACACGGATCGAATTTGCGCGGGTCGAAACTTATCGCTTCAAAATTTAACCGGCAAATTTGACGGCAACTCTCCGAGGCATTGCAATCGTGCTTCTTTGTACAGCATGAGGCCTGATCGTGCCACCAGAGTGGACGAGGGAGGTTTTATAGATCGTTAGCGGGAGTGACCAGGTAAGAAACCAGATTCCGGGGCGGAACTAGTTCTTAAATTTGGCAGTGCGCTTTTGGCGGCGGTTGTGATTCGCCGGACGCTTGCCGTGGTTGGCCTTCTTGACCCGTCGGTTATTTCTGTTTGACATGCTGCGAATCTACCGCAGAACTCCCTCCTCGGTCAACTGAACCTGCGGGTTCATTCAAGAGAGATCTAAAACCCCTCAAAAGGTCGCTCTCGGGGCTGGAGGCAGGTCCTCGAGAAGTCGTTTGATCGCTTTTTCCAGCTGCAGATCCCAGCCCTTTTCTTCGATTTCGGGCGTGGAAGGCACCAACAGATCCGGAATTGCGCCATTCAGATCCATATCCAGATCTCCGGGGATGGTGTACCAGCCGCGGAAGGGGACCCGAATACTACTGTCGTCGATGAGCCGAGAGCTTCCGGTGCTGATCACGCTTCCGGAGGTGGGCATGCCGACGAGAGGGCCACGACGCAGGTTTTTGATGGCGTGAGAGAAGATCTCTGCATTGCTGTAGGAGTTTTCATTGCAAAGGACGGCGATCGGTTTGGTCCAAGACGGAGCGGCCAGGCGGTCGTTGGGGTATCCCAAGCCACCGGCTCTGGGTTGGGTAAGGGCGTGAGGCTGCCGCGTCAGCGAGACCAGTAAGCGATCGGTGGTCCAGCCACCGCCATTTTCGCGGACATCGATGATGAGGCCTTCTCTGCCATGCCCGGCTTCGTAGAGTTGCACCGCGAATTGGTCGAGGCTTGTCTGGTCCATGCTGCGAATATGCAGATAGCCCAAGCGACCGGCGGATTCCCGATGAACTTGTTGCCGACACTTCTCTAGCCATTGGTCGTAGATTTTTCGGCGAAAGACGTTGTTGGAAATCGGCCGCAGAGTCACTTCAAATTTTTCCCCGTCCCTTTCGAGTTCAAAAGAGACCCTCTTTCCAACTTTGCCATTGAGGGGGATCGATGTGTTGCTGCCGAGGGACAGTGGTTCCCCATCGATGGATACGATGAGATCTCCGCTTTGAATATCGACGGCTTCATCGGCGGCTGGCGTGCCGGCGATAATCTCGCCAACCCGATAACGCTGGGTTGGCTCATCTCTTTCCCAACGCCATCCCGGAACTCCGGTCGCTCGAATCGTTTTTGACCATTCGCCGGAAGCGGAAAAGCGCTGATGGGATGAGTTCAACTCACCAATCATGCGGTTGATGATCCATTCGAACTCGGTGCGATGCCTGCGCTTTGAGGCGTATGGACGGTATTGATCACCGAGAGCATCCCAATCCAGGCCTTTCAGATCGATATCGTAAAATCGATCCCGCATCGTCGCCCAAGCTTCATCGAAAACAGCAGCCTGTCTCTCGACTTGATCGACAGGGAACTTGCTAGAGATCGACAGACTTGTGCTTGATCCACCGTCGGTGATCAGATTGGGAACCCCTGAGGCGAGGCGCAGGTACTTCTTCAATTTCGGAACCCAAGGGCCGAAGGGATCTCTTCCACTGGTCACCTTTTTTGCGCTGGATCTTTTGGAAGTATCGACGCTATAGATGGCGGAGGACCCTTCGTGTCCAGAAACGAAGAAGATGCGATTCGATTTCGATCCCCAAGCGGGGCCTCGAACCCCAGCGTCAGAGCTGAATGCCTTCGTGAATCGTTGACGGATGCCTTTTAAATCGATTTGAACCCGAGGCTTCTGATTCGTTTTTGTTTTCTTCGAATCCTTTTCGTCCGATTTATCTTTTTCGTCATCGGTGCTGGTCTTCTTTTCGGGAAGTGGATCTTCGG
>NHDG01000050.1 GCA_002167285.1 Planctomycetia bacterium TMED53 | reverse complement strand
GGGTCAGGGTTTCCTCGACCCTCTGACTGGCACTTTCGACATGGACTTTCCATTCGCCATGAACTTCGGGAAGCGTCTCCGCAAGGAGACCGAGGTAGACCTCCAGCTGGCGGTCGTGGCGTTTTCTCCACCTCACCGGAGCTTCGGTTCGCTTCAGGTTGCTCGTTAATCCGAAGAGGTTGCCGGTCCAGATGATCCACTTGGAAGGGTCGAAGTGATACCACTTCAGACCGTTGCGGTAATCCGCAGGGAAGGTGTGGTGGAAGTTGTGATAGCCCTCACCAAAGGTGATCAGGGCACAGATCCAGGAGTCCTTGGACGTGTCTTTTTTGGACCAGGGCTGATTGCCGATCATGTGACACAGGCTGTTGATGCAGAAGGTGGCCTGGTGGGTAAAGACGACCCGGGCGAGTCCTGCAAAGAGCAGCATTCCCAGGGGATGACCGATTAGGAAACCAAGCCCCAGTGGGAACAGGACATTGCAGGTGAAAACGATGGACCAGTAATTCCGGTGCTGCCACATCACCAAGGGATCGGCGGCTAAGTCCGGGGCATTACTGTAATCGTGAACCTTGTCATTTTCGTGGAAGATCCAGCGCATGTGTGACCACCAAAAACCTTTGGTCGCATCGTAGGGATCTTCATGGTGATCGGTGTGTTTGTGGTGGCGACGATGGGATGCGGACCAGATCAATGCGCTGTTCTGTAAGGCGGCTGCACCGGCTACGAGAGAAAGAAACTTCCATACCTTGTTGGCATCGTAGGAACGGTGGGCAAAGAGGCGGTGGTAACCGACGGTGATCCCGAGCCCAGAAAAAATCCATAGAACGATGGCGGTCGTGGTCAGTGCCCAGTGGTGACCATAAAAGTAAATATAAGTCGGAATCGCCAAGGCTGTCAGAATCGGACTGAGGCTGAGGAAGAGAGCATTCGACCAAATGATGGGACCACGTTCTTCGGCGGGTTCATTCGCGTCAGGAATCAGTTTCTGCTCACTGGGGCTCGTTTTGCTGGGCATACTCGACCTTCCCGTCTCAGGGTCTGGATTCGACTTCGGAATCACTTTCCTGCCAGTGATTACACCTAATCCTTGGGGTGCGGGTCAAACCGATCGAAAAATAAAGATAGCTCAACTGCAAAGCTTGAGCGTTATGGGGCAAATAAGCACCAATTGTGGGCGTTTTTGTCGAGATTCCGTCTCTCGACAATTTGTATTTTTGGGTTTCTACTCTCCCCGAGCCGCCTGCCGCACATTGGTAGGAACCAATTTTGACAGCCATGAAAGGCAACATCATGCTTTGGCCCCTCCTCTTGATTTCAATCATCTCTTCTCCTGCCTCTTCTCCTGCTTTTTCTCCTGCCTTTTCTCCTGCCTTTTCTCCTGCCTTTTCTCCTGCCAGCGTCGATGAAGAAGCGCAGCTTCCCAAGGATCTTCCGGTACCGCCGATGATTCTTGAGACCCTCGGTGAATATCGCCGCGATGTGGTGACCGATTCTGAGGAGGCGCGTCGTTGGTTTGATCAGGGTTACAATCTGATGCTTTCCTTCAACTTCAACGGCGCGATCCGTTCCTTTTACCAAGCGACTCTTCTCGATCCGGAATTTGCCATGGCTTGGTGGGGAATCGCCCACTCCTCAGGACCGAATATCAATGTACCGGAGATATTCCCGGGCCCCTTCGCCGGTTGGTGTTATTCCGCGAGTCAGAAAGCATTGGAGTTTGCGGATCGTGAATCACCATCAAACCAAGCGATCATCACAGCACTTCAAAGTCGTTATGCGTGGCCGATGCCGGAAGATTTGACCGAGGTAAATACTGCTTATCGTGATGCGATCCTGGCAGCCCACGAGAAGTTTCCAATGGATCCCGATATCGCGGTTTTGGCTGCCGAATCGATGATGCTGATGCAACCTTGGGAATACTGGAGTTTGGATGGGGAACCCCAGAAGAGAACGCTGCAATTCAAGGGCCTGGTCGAGGACGTCCTCGAGCGTGACCCCTACCATCCAGGAGCATGTCATCTGTACATTCACATCATGGAGTCGTCACAGAATCCGGGAATGGCAGAGAAAGCTGCGGATCGTCTTTTGGACTTGATTCCTGGTGCCGGTCATATGGTTCACATGCCATCGCATATCTGGATGAACACCGGACGTTACGCAGAATCTGCTGATTGTAATCGTGATGCGGTCGCTCTCGACGATTTGTGGTTCGAGCGCAATGGCGAGCCTACCGATTATTATTTTTACGGCATGCACAATCGCCACTTCCTGGTGTATGCGACGCTCATGCTCGGCAGAAGTCGGGAGTGTATTGAAGTTTCTGCGGCGATTGCTAAAGAAGCCCCCGAGCCCCTCTTCAAGGAGTTTGCCTCCTTCAGTGACAGTTGGGCTGCGGCGGAATATCACGTGCTGGTCCGTTTTGGAAAATGGGAAGAGATTCTGGCCAAGCCGATGCCGCCTGAGTGGAGAGCGGTCTCCCGATCCGTTCTGCATTATGCCAGGGGGGTCGCTTTCGCCAACACTGAGAGATTCACCGAAGCGCGCGAAGAGCTGGCGAAGCTCGATGCCGCCATCGCTGCGATTCCAGAAGATTTCACCATGGGAACAAACCCCTGCGATGCCGTTTGGCCGGTGGGTAGGCGTGTCCTTGAAGGGGAGATTCTTTTCAAAGAAGGAAAACGTGATGAAGCCCTAGAAAAGCTTCGGGAAGCGGTCGAGTTGGAAGATCAGCTGGCCTACTCCGAGCCACCTTCCTGGCCTGTTCCGGCCCGCCACCCTCTCGGAGCTTTGCTGAACACCGCGGGTCAATTCGCTGAAGCTGAGGCGGTATTCCTCAAGGATCTGGAACATTATCCCGCGAATGGTTGGGCTCTTTTGGGATTGACCAATGCTCTCAAAGGGCAGGGGCGTATCGACGAAGCACTGCTGACGGAACGAGCTTTCCGCGAAGCATGGAAAGATGCGGATGTCGAGCCGACATCCGCGTGTTACTGCGGAGAGATCGGTTCTCGATAAGAGAGTGACGATTCAGATCATTTTAAGCCTCGGTACTCTCTGGAGTTCCGGGGCTTGATTTGTTTCCGGTGCCGTGATCGACTTTGACAGTACTGAATCATGATCTTGAGAGGTTGAATCGATGCAGTTTGAGATCAAGGGCAACCCTGATTTTGGCGAGGCTCGAGTCGCGCTTGAATCGGGGGAATCATTCCATGCGGCTTCCGGTGCGATGAATTGGCATCGGGGACCGGTGACCTTCCGTCCGCGCTTGATGGGGGGAGTTGGCCGTTCACTGGTGCGCAAGGTTCTCGGTGGAACCTCGATGTTCATCAATGAGTATCAGGCGAGCGGGCCTTCAGAAGTCGCCTTCTCCCATCTCATCGCCGGAACCTTGGTGCAGATCCCTGTCACTTCCGAAGGAATGCTGGTCGCCGGGGGAGCTTTCACCGCTTGCACCGAAGGGGTGGATCTACGCACTCGCTTTGGCGGTTTCAAAGCGTTCTTCAGTGGTAAAGGCGCATTCTTTATCGAAGCCTCCGGATCAGGTGAGCTCTTCTTCGGGGCGTATGGTGCGGTGGTTGAAAAGGAACTGGATGGGGAACTGATCGTCGATAATGGTCATGTTCTCGCCTGGGAAAACACTCTCGACTGGAGCCTCAAGGGGGCCGGTGGCCTGAAGAGTACCCTCTTCTCTGGAGAAGGTTTGGTGATGCGCTTTAGCGGCCGCGGCCGCATTTGGTTGCAGACCCGTCATCTGGCGGGCACGGCAGGGTGGATTACACCCTTCCTGAGAGCTTAGGGGGGATCGATGAAATTCAACATTCTCGAAACCGGCGCATTTCAATCGGCTCTCGTCGAATTTGGACATGGCGAAGAGTTCTTCAGTGAGTCGGGAGCGATGGTTCGTGCTTCCGGCAATGTCGATATGGACGTAACGACTCGAAGCCGTGGCAAGAGTGGAATCATGGGCGGCATCAAGCGCCTCTTTAGTGGCGAGTCCTTTTTCCTCAGCACCTATACCGTCGGTCCCGGTGAAACCGGTGAAGTCGGCCTCGCTCCAGTACTCCCTGGTGAGATGAAAACTCTTTCTCTCGATGGTTCGACGACATGGGTCTGCTCAGGGGGATCGTTTATTGCCGCCGGTGGAGATAACGTCGAGCTCGAAACGAAATTCCAGGGCTTGGGAAGTGTTTTCAGTGGTGAGGGGATGTTCTTCCTCGAAGTTTCAGGTGTGGGTGACGCTCTCGTCGGTGGGTTTGGCGCACTTCATGAGTTGGAAGTAGACGGTGAGTTGACCCTCGATACGGGGCATCTGATCGCCTACGAAAAGAACCTCGATTATACGATCACCAAGGCGGCGAGTTCTTGGACTCAAAGCTTCTTCTCCGGTGAAGGCTTCGTCATGAAGTTTGAGGGGAGTGGCAAGGTGATCGCCCAAACCCACGACGCCAGCGGATTTGGTTCCACGTTGGGGCCTCTGTTACCGGAAAGGTCCAGCTGATGAAGTACCGCATCGAATGCCAGCCCGGTTACTCCTATCTCGAAGTTGAGCTCAACCCTGGCGATAGCATCGCTTCCGAATCGGGAGCGATGGCCTGGATGGATCCGGGAATCGAGATGGAAACCTCGACCCGGGGTGGAGTCTTTTCAGGATTGAAGCGAGCATTGCTCAGTGGTGAATCCTTCTTCCAAAATACTTATACCACCGAAGTTCCAGGAACCCGCCTTGCTTTGGCACCGGGGCCTTCGGGGGCCATCGTTGCTCTTGAGCTGAATGACGAAGAGATCTTCCTGCAGAAGGGGGCATACCTGGCTTCCATCGGTGACATCAAAATCGATGCCAAGTTTGATGGTCTGCGTGGCTTCTTTAATGAAGGGCTCTTCATTCTCAAGTGTTCTGGAACCGGCACTCTCTTCTTCAATGCCTATGGCGATATCCAGGAAGTTGCCCTGACCGGTCAAAATGTGGGGAGTGATGTCGATGATCTCTTTGATGACGAGTGGCAGGATCATGTCCAGGTTGCAGGGGATTACACCGTCGACAATGGCTTCGCGGTGGCGTGGGATCCTAGTCTCAGTTATCGCCTGACCACCGGGCGTAAGATTCGATCCTTCCTCTTTGGCGATCAGATCATGCTGCGCTTCTCAGGGCAGGGCCGGGTATGGGTACAAAGCCGTAGTCCTCATGCCTTTGCCAGCTGGGTTCACCCGTATCGACGCGTTAAATCGAATAACAATTGATTTTGGTCCGATCACGAGACTTTTTCTGATGCATTGAGGGAAGAGTTTCTCAATGTCGTGAGTCAGACTCCGTCAATCCTGCTGCCCCTTCAGTTTTGGCGAAGTCGCATCGTCAGAGATTGCGGGGTATGGCTCGTGTTGATTCAATGGGAATTCATGAAAAGTGAATATAGAGAGCGATCGGGCTCAAATGGTCGCTTTTCGTGTAGTGGATATTTTATTCAAAAATTGAGATGAAGAACCGAGGAGAGACCCGATGAATCAACCACTCTATCCATTTTCCTCCATCCATGCATTTGGAGTGATGACACTTGCACTGGTTTTGAGTTTTTCTCAGCCTCTTCATGCGCAGACTGATTTTGATGAATGTGGGATCTTTGATTTTGACTGTTGCGGTTGTGTCCTTTTTTATCCCGCCTCCGGAAATGGAGTCGGTTATCTGACCGACGCCGTGTCTCCGCCGATAGGGGAGATTGTTCGAATCACAGCGGTGACTTGGACTGATTGTGTTCATTTTTGCGCTGCGATTTATTGTTTAACGGACACGCAATTGTTCTTTGATTGTTCCGTTTCTGCAGGGGGGGAATCCAATTGTAGCAATGGCCAAGATGACGACTCTGATGGCCTGACCGATTGTTGTGATCCCGATTGTGCTTGCACCCCGGGATTCGAGATTTGCGATAACGGTTTTGATGATGATTGCGATGGCTTCATCGATTTGCAGGATCCGGATTGTAGCGGATCGCCTCCTGGGGGGGTCTTTGTTCGCGGTGATTCGAATGGGGATGGCAATCTCGATGTCTCCGATGCGGTGCGCAGTTTGACGTTTTTGTTCCAGGGTGCAGTGGTGGAGTGCCTCGATGCGGTGGATGTCAGTGACGACGGTGAGGTGAATATCGCCGATCCGGTTGCTCTGCTGAACACCCTCTTCTCCTCCTCCGGTGCACCGCCTCCACCCTATCCGGATTGCGGTTTTGATCCGACCACCGATGGTCTGCATTGTTGGGGGTATTTCGTCTGCCCCTGAGGTGGTCAACATTTCTCTGATTCGTAGGTGGGATCAGATCATTCTGGGTCTGCTACATGCTATGATTTCATCCATGAGAATTGGGTAGGGCCGGCATTTTGCACGCGCTTCCTGAGACAAAGGAAAGGGCACTCGTTGTCATGAATGAGGAACTGAAGATTCAGGTTGAACCTTGGGAATCGGACTCCGATACCTGTGTGATCCGGCTGGACCGGGTGGTTGCCACTTCTCCGGAATATTTTTCAACTGCGGAGGAGGCAGCGGATAGTCCACTCGGCAAGAAACTGGTCGCCATCGATGGCCTTGAAGCGGTCTTGATGCAAGACAAAGTGGTCACCTTGCTGAAGCCAGTGGATGGATCCGATTGGCAGCCGATGGTGGATCAGGCGAGTGAGTTGATTCGCCAGCACTTTGAAGAGTTTGACCGCGTGGTCTCGGAGCGCAGCCGCGACATGAATGAAGATGAGAAAGCCCTCTTCATCGAGATTCAAAACCTGCTCAACTCGGACCTCAATCCGATGGTGGCCGCACACGGTGGATTCATCGAAGTCGTCGATGTCAAAGACAACGATCTCTTTATCCACATGGGTGGAGGCTGTCAGGGCTGCGGCATGGCTGCGGTGACTTTGCGTCAGGGAGTGGAAACGCTGATTCGCCAAAAGGTGCCTTCGATCCGCAACATTCATGACGCCACCGACCATCAGGCAGGGGAGAATCCATACTATGCCAACTGAAGAAGATTGGCATGATCTCTGCGCTCTCAACGACATCGATGAGGAGGAGCCCCATTTCGTCAATGCCGGCGGCCGCGAGTTGATGGTCGTTCGTGTCGGCGATGAGGTTTCCGTCTTTACCGACTCCTGCCCCCATATCGGCGCTTCGATGGTGGGGGCGGTCGTCGAGGATGGGCATGTGGAGTGCCCCCTCCATGGGGCATGTTTCGATGCTCGCAGCGGTGAAGTCAGTGACGGCCCCACCGATCAAAATTTGCAGTGCCACCCTTCCCGCCTCGATGGGGAGAGGGTTTACGTCCGGCTCGAATCTGCTGGCAGCTAGGCCCTTGTTCCTGCTGTGACAAACGTCAAGATATGAAAAACCTCGGTTTCTCTCTCTGAGTGGAGGTCCCATGACCCGTATAGAATTGCTGCTCCTCATTCTCCTCTTTCCGCTGACCGGCTGCCTCGTCGTTAAATCCGATTTGGCCAAGGTCGATGACGAAAGTGGCGCTCTCACCTTGGAACTCACGAACAGTGAACCTGAAGACGAAGGGGAAGCAGAAGAGCCGGAAGTGGATCCGGAAGAGTTGGCTGCCCAAGAGAAAAAGGTCGAAGAACTCGAGCGCAAGATCACCGAGATGGAGATCGACATGCACATCGCCGAGCTCGAGCGGGACCTCGCTCACGAAGCGATGGAGCACCGCTTCGAGGGGATGCGCCGGGCCATCGAGGAAGCGGAGCATGAAATGCACATGTTTCACGATTTTGATCGCCCGACCCGGGAGTATCAGAGTCGTCGATCGGTGATCTTTGCCGAAACCCGTCTCAAGGATTCTCGAACTGAACTGGAACAACTGGAGCTGCTCTACGCCGGCTCTGAGTTGGAAGATGGAACTGCGGAGCTGGTTTTGCAGCGAGGCCGTATGTCTTTGGCTCGGGCAGAGGAAGCGCTGCAACAAACGCGCAGGGAACACGAAGTCGAGATGAATGTGAAGATTCCTCGCAGCGAAGAGCGCCTGCAGCGGGCCATCGAAAGTGCCAACCGCGACTTGGAGCGCACTGAGGCAGAAGCAGAGATTCAACGTATCCAAGAGGAACGTAGATTTGAAAAGATGGAGCGCGAATTGGAAGAGCAGGCGGAAGAGCTGGAGAAGGCGATTCACGACTTGCGCAATATGACCGGTGTCGAAGATGAGCCACGTCCTATGGCTTGGGGCATCTTTTGATCGCTGCTTCGCTGATTCTAGTGACCCAGTTGGTCCAGGGACCTGCCGCTGTCATCGAGACAGGGGAAGACTGGCGTGGGCAAGCCCGTGCCGGTCTTGAAAAGGCGGTGGAGTATCTGCTGGCTCAACAGGAGGAGGATGGAGCCTTCGGTCATTGGCGATTTTCATCTTCTCCCGATGACAAAAACTGGATGGTTCCGGAGCAGCATTATGCTTTCCAGGTCGCTTGCACCGGGATTTCCTGTGTCACACTGATGGATCTCGGCGACGCTTTGTCTCCCGAAGGAGAGAGAGCCCTCGAAAAAGCCCTCGACAACATCTGTGAGAAGGGGCGGCGTAAACGTATCGACAATTGGGATACGGACAATCTTTGGGGATACGTCTACGTCCTTGAAGCGGTGGCTCGCGCGCTCGCCGAACCTGAGCCCCGATTTGGTAAAGAACGACGTGAGCGTCTCAGGAAATTGGGCGAAGATCTGATCGTCATCCTTGAGAACTACCAGAGTCCCGATGGGGGCTGGGCCTATTACGACGATCCTCCCTACACTCGACGGCCCACGTGGGGGACCTCCTTCGTCACCGCCTCACTTTTGTTGATCTATGAGCAGTGTGAACAGGTAGGCTTGGCAGTCCCTGATAAAATGCAGCAGCGTGGACTACGCGCCTTGCGAAGAACCCGTTTGCCCAATGGAGCCTACGACTACAACATTGCGCCGATCCAGTCGACGCGGAATCTCCTCTCCATCAATCAGATCAAGGGATCGCTGTGTCGGATTCAGGTCGGCAATCTGGCCCTGCGCCGTTTGGGAGACCCGGGGGAGATCACCAATCAAGATATCGTGACCGGGCTCGAACAGTTGATTCGGCACCACAAGTTCATCTCCCTCTCAAGGGGTCGGATCTACCCCCATGAAGCTTATTACGCCAACAGCGGATACTTCTTCTTCTATGGTCATTACTACGCTGCCGATGTGATACGGCAGTTGCCTTGGGATTTACGGGAGCAATGGTGGCCTGCCATCTGCGAAAAGATTTTGGAGACCCAAGAGGCGGATGGCTCGATGTGGGATTACGCGTTCTTCACTTATCACCGGATTTACGGCACAGCGTGGTCGATCTCGGTTTTGGCCAAGGCCTTGGCAGATGGTGAAAATTTGGCAATCCCTGCGAAGGGGCAGCCCAATGGTGGCGGGATGCTGAAGCCTGAAGAGCTTGGAAAGCCGAAGACCGAGAAGGTGAAACCGGAACCGCAAAAACTGCGTTAAAATACGCGGGGTATTTTGAGGAAGTCTTCCGATTCAGAAGTGGGCTTTCATCGAATTGAAAAAAGGGTGCGGAGATTGCTCTCCGCACCCTTTTTTGTTTCAAAGTTAAACTACTTGCAAGAACCGCAGCAGCTGTCCTTCACGGTGCTGCACTCGGCAGCTTTCTCGGAGCTACATGCAGTGGCGCACTCGGTTGCACAGTCAGACTTCTCTTCACCACCTTGAGGAGCAAAGATACAACCAGCGGTGGAAAGACCGCCAACAACGACAAGAGCAAGAAGAAACTTTTTCATCTGACTCTCCTTTCCTGCCGCCTTTGCGGCTTGTCTCAGGGTAAAAGATAAATGGGGAGGAGAAAATTCTCTCCCAACTGATGATTAAATCAGGTTTATCAGGCATCTCAATGGGAATTTCGCTGGGGGAGTTCCAGATGAGGGGCAGAATCCGTAATTTCCTTGAATTTGGCTAGAAATCCACTTTTAGCGTCTCTCTTGCAGGATTTGGACTCTTCTCTCTTGCTGTAGTGGGGTCTCTGCCACGTTGGGATCGGTGCTCCAGAAGGAGGAGTAGGCGAAGTGGCTCACCCCTTGGCACCCCTGGGTGAGGGCGCTGTTTTGTTGGGCCAGAGTCACGGCAGGTTCGCCGTGCAGATAGGTGCCTAAGCCCATGATGACGGGGTATCCACGGGCAGCATCCATACACTCACTGACTCGCGATTCGAAGCGCGGGATCTCGCGGTCGTATTGCATCGGGAAGACCGCATCGATGTAGCCCCTTCGCAACCAGTTGGGCCAATCTTGGCGCACCCGGTCGTGGGCGATGCGGGGAGTTCGATAAACTGCAGCGGTCATCTGCACATCCCTGCGAACTTGTCGACAACGATCGGAGATCACCCGAACCATTTCGGTGACCTGATCCCTGCGCCAATCATCCCAGGCGTCGCGATCCTTCTCCGGTGACTCGACACCGGTGTCCTCGCTGAAGAGCTGCTCACTGCGGGCATCACGGGGATAATCCTTTTCGACCCCGGATTCGAGGAAGCGGATGTAGTCGAGATGGATTCCGGCGACCTCTGGATACCAATTGAGGATCTCTTCACAGATGCTGGCGACGTGATTGCGCACTTCTGGATAAGAAGGGTTGAGAGCGACGTAATAGTTGGGTTGAAGAGGCTGACGTTCTCCCTCCTTCGAATAGAGGAACCAGTCCGGCTGACTGTTCCACAATTGCTCAGGAGCGGTTGTAGGTGGGGGGGTCGTGCCACGCCAACCGGGGACCGCGTTGATCCAGGCGTGCAGTTGTAACTCCCTGACTCGGGCTTCGCGGCAAGCGGCTTCAAGGGGGTCAAACCCTGGATCCTGGTGATCAAACTCCTCAGCCCAGGGTTCAAGGGCTGAGGGGTAAAAGACGGTGCCATTGCCACGAACTTGAAAGAGAACTGTGTCGAAGCCGGCCTTGTCGATGTTTTCCATCAACTCGACGATGTCTTGTTCGGTTTTGTAGTCCCAACGGGTGACCCAGATGGCTTTGCGGATGGGGACCTCTGGTTTGCGGCTGCAACCGCTGATGAAGCTGAGGAGGAAGATCCCCAACAAGATTAAGAGGGTGTAATTCGAGGATTTGGATGTGATTTGCATCTTCGCGATCTCCCGGAATCGAACGGTTTAGTCAGTGATCAATTGCAAGCCTGCGGGGACGACCCTGAGCTCGAGGACCTCGGGAGCACCGAGGACATCCCCGTCGACGAGGACGGGGTGAGACTCCTGAATCAGGGTGACCTCTCTCCCCTGACGGTAAACGACCTCGGGAAATCGATCTAGATGGCGACCGGCGGAGATTTCACGGAAGAGGGAAAACGCCTCGAAATAGGAGACTTTTGGTAAGACGCATAAGTCGAGGAGACCGTCGGAGAGATTTGCTTTTGGGCACGGAGTAAAGCCACCGCCGATGGTAGCCTCGTTTGCGACAAAGACGGCGGGGCCGAACGTTTCTAACTCCTCGCCGTCGATGATGATCCGCGCACTGCGGTTACGGCGTGTCTCCATCAGCAGGGTTTGCAACGCCAGCAAACGATAGAAGCTGTCTCCGAGCCAGCGTACCGGGTGTTTGATCAGCGGAAACTTGCGCCACCGATCAAATCGATGAGTCACCTTCGCAGGAAGACCCGTGGAGGTGATTTGCAGCATCTGCCCCCAGTCCTCTCCATCGGCGGAGATCGAGATGGTATCGATGCTACGGCTTCCTTCACCGTGAAGTGCAATCTTCAGGCTCTGTTCCAAATCGAGGGGAAAGCCGAGACCTTTGCACAAGTTGTTGCCGGTTCCTGCCGGAATGATGGCGACGGGGCATTGCCAGTCTTGTTGCTGCAACCAATTGACAGCGAGCCTTACCGTTCCATCTCCACCGACGATCAGAACGCGGTCCGGCCGAGCTTCGACCCGATCGGTTTCAAAAATGTTTTCCCAAACAACTTCGGTTCCTAAGTTTTTTAACTCTGCAGAGGAATCAAGAAAGCTGCGCGCTTCCGTTGCTCTGCGGGAGCCAGGGTTTCCGAGGATCAGAATGCTGTTGGCAGATCGATTCATTCGAGAATCTGACCCGGTTCCAGATCGATGACCTGTATCGGTAATGATCCGACAGACTCACGTAGTTCTTCCGGAGTGCCCGAGAGAAGGGGAAAGGTACCGTAATGCATCGGCAAGACCATCTGTACACCGAGTAGGTGCGCCGCTTTTGCCGCTTCCCTGGGCCCCATGGTGTAGTGGTCGCCAATCGGGAGGATCGCCAAGGTCGGTGAGTAAAGCTCACCGATCAAAGCCATGTCAGAGAAGACACAGGTATCGCCGGCGTAGTAGAAGCGAAACTCGTTTTCCGTTTCGATGACGAATCCGGCGGGTTCGCCGCCATATTGTAAGACTCCATCGACTTCGACACTGCTGGAGTGCTTGGCATCGGTCATGGTGATGCGCAATCCGCAGATTTCGATAGACCCACCCTTGTTCATCTCGACCACTTGGTCTTCCGGGAGTCCCATCTTTTTGAGCCAAAAAGCCATCTCTACATTGCAGACGACACGGCAGCCGTGCTTTGTCGCTTGTGGGATGACGTCCGCGACGTGATCAAAGTGACCATGGGTCAATAAGATCAAGTCTACATCTTCTGGGTTTTGAAATTCTTCAGGGCAGCTGGGGTTCCCCAGCCAAGGATCGAAGAGAACCTTGCGGCCGGATGGGGTACCGACGAGAAAGGTGGCGTGGCCAAGCCATTGAAAGGTGGTTTCTTTGCCGAGGTAATTCATGCCGGTCTCCTGATCTATATGGGTGCTGAATCTTCAAGAAGTTGAGTGACAGAGATTCAGTAATGCTCTGCCACGTTCCTCCAGGCGACTCCAGTTTTCTGTCTGCAAATCTTCAGTATCGAAAAGGGGAGCGACGAAGCCGACGGCGTGGGCCCCCGCTTCCAGAAACTCCCGGGCATTATCACGGGTGACTCCGCTGGTGGGAACGATGCGTAGGTGAGGGAGGGGCCCCAGCGTTGCCCGCACCCATGCTGGCCCGCCCGCCGGACCCGGGAACAGTTTGACCAGGGGTGCCCCAGCCTCGTGGGCTGCTTGCATCTCCGTCGGTGTCGAGCAGCCGGGGATGATGGCAACCCCGAGATCATTGGCGAGTTGGATGATCTTGGGATCCATGATGGGTGAGACGAGGAATCGAGCCCCCGCATCGACGGCACTTCGGGCATCCTCTTCCGTCAGAACAGTGCCAGCACCGACGACGACATTTTTATGGTTGGTAGAGGTCTCACGGATGCAATCAAAGGCACCTGGAATCGTCAGGGTGTACTCGCAAACTTTAAAGCCGGCAGCGAGGGCTGCTTCCATCGCAGGGACTGCCCGCTCCCCATAGGGGGTGCGAAGTATGGCACTCGCCTTTTCGGCACCCAAAAAGGAGACAAACTCCTCGGGTTTCATAGCTTTGCTCTCTCTCCAAATGAAAGAAGGTCTTTTTTATGCTGTTGAGCTGCTCTCACCGAATTTCGGGATGGACCTCCACAGCTGTTGAGGCCATGATGCGGATCGAAATGACCGGAGGCAAGCAGGCCACGAACGGAGAATCTGATGTTGACCAATCCCATTTTGACCATCGCGATGAGTAGTTTTGAAATCAGTACCCTTATCCACCTTCTCGTGGCTGTTTTGATTGCAGGGTCCGTGTTCATTCAGTGGCGAGCAGTCCATCCCGCTGTGACCTCCGAAGAGGGGGGCGAGAATGTTCGTGAAGGGATTCGTCGCCGTTGGGCGCCCTTCGTTCACCTCGGTTCCTTGCTATTGATCGTCACCGGTCTTTATCAGCTGATGGTTCATGGTTTGGCGACTGCAGATCATCAAAAAACCCTCGAAGATGGGGGAATGCCATACCACATGCTTTTCGGGATCAAATTTTTGCTCGCCTTGGGAGCCCTCTTCATCGGCTCTGCGATGGTGGGTCGAAGTGAGGCTCTCGCGGGAATCCGCCGCAATGGAGGCACGTGGCTTGGCCTGGCGGTGATCCTCGTCATCGTGGTGATCGTCATTTCTCGAATGCTCGCGGGCCTTCCCGACCCGGTGTAAGATCAACGTTGGTATTGGTTCCTACTCGAAGTCTGGATAGACCCGCCATGTGTACATCTTTGCTGCAAACATCAAAGCAATCCCGTTTGCAACTTCGTGACCTCTACATTTTGCTCATGGTGATCTTACTGAACGGGGTACCGTTCGCTCCGGCAAAGTTTCTTGTCGCAGCAGATAGTTGTTGCATGGAACATGAGGATCAAGAGCTGCAAGCTCGGGAATTTCTCAATACGGTGGACGACGAGGATGAAGACGAAGACGAGGATGACGAGGATGACGAAGAAGAGCCCAAGGATCCTTCTGAGATTGCCCTCGACAACGCCATCGATGGATTGAACAACCTTCCTCGTGCCGCCAAGGCCCGCATGGAACGTTTAGTCGCCCTCGAGGACGAGTTTGATGCGATCCACCTTGAGCATGTGGGCAAGGAAGCGGCAACGGAGGCATTAGCTTATCGTGCCGAATGTCAACGCCGACTGGGCCGTTCGCGACTTGCGCGGGAGGGTTATCAGCAATACCTCAACCTCGACAGTGGTGGCGATGCCACAGCCCTGGCTCTGCACGGACTCGGGCATTGCCTTCAAGACACCCTTGAGTGGAATCGAGCTCTCGACCAGTTCGAGAAGGTGATTCGCGAGTTCCCCGATCATGACCTCGTACCCGAATGTCACTACGATGCTGGATATTGCCTACGAGAGATGGGGGATTATTCCGACGCACGGGCGATGTGGGACCGATTGATCAGTCGCCATGGTTCCACCTCTGCGGCCCGCAAAGCTGGCGCAAAGCTGGGAACTCTCCGTCCCCCCATCGAGCGACTCAAGGAGCTCTATCCCCGTTGGGAAAAGGTTCGCAAAACTTTTGATGCTCTGCCTTACGCCGAGCGCACCAAAGGGATCAAACCCGTCGAGGATATGTTGGCGGAGTTTGGCGATTGCCGTGCCCCCGAGACGGAAGCTTTCCTGACTCGGTTGCTCAAGGATAAGGATAAAGAGATTCAGGCTGCCGCTGCAGTTCCTCTTTTGAACATCGGTGGCAGTGGGGTGACCCGAACGGTTCTCACACAGATGAAAAAGATGTCCAACGCAGGCAAGAAGAAGGTTCTCGATGCTTTAAGGCCGCGACATCTGACGAAAACCTCCCTGAAGCCGATCGAAACAGCAGCCCGTAGTGGGGCTCTCGGGGTTTCCTCCTCTGCAGTTGAATTACTCGGTCGTGTGGGAGATTTGCCCGCCACAAAATTGTTGGTCGATCTGCTTCCCAAAGGTAAATCGATTGAAGCCTTGCAGGGGCAGCAACGGCAATCCTACGAACGTATCTTGCGTGCTTTGCGATCGGTTCGGGAAGAGGCGGCCCTCGATTGGTTGCTGGACAAGGTTCTCGATCGCGAGAAATCAGATCTTCTCGTGCGTGTGGCGGTCGCAGAAACCCTCGGGCGTGCCGGCCACAAAAAAGCGGTCGATACCCTCTCAGGATTGTTGATGCATCCGAAGAAAGAGTTGCGGTTGGCATCTCTGAAGGCACTTGCGCTTTTGGATGATGACAGTTGCGTTGCCGACATCGTACGTGCTTCGCGAAAGCGCCAACGGGATGTGGAGTTCCAGCAGGAAGCGGTGAGGGCCCTTTGTCGCCTTGACCCCACCGAGGCACTCGAAATGCTCTTGGCTCTTGGTAATCAAAAGGATGTGGCTCTGCGAACTCTGGTGATCACCGCATTGTCGCGGATCGATGGCGAGATCAGCCTCGTGCGTCGTATCGAAGCCCTCGAAGATCCCGCTTGGCAGGTGAGATCGGCAGCTCTGGCTGGCCTTCGAGGTGTTCGTGACGTGGCCTTGGTCGATGCCTTATTGCAAGCGATGCGTCGTGAAACCGGTTCCTTGTTGCCGAAGGTGGTCGAGTTGCTGATCGCTTCCACCGGTGTGGACTTGGGCCCCGATCCAGACAACTGGGACAAGTACTGGGCCCGGGAAAGGGATCGCTACGACCCCGTCGCCATCAGCGAGCTCGCAGGCGAGAAGCATGGTGGTAAAACCTACGTTCGCAAAGCAGACCCGGGCAAGGCGAGGACCCCTTCCTACTTTGGGGTCGAAATCATTAGCAAGCGCATCGCTTTCGTCATCGATTGCTCTGGCAGCATGGCTCAAGAGGTGACCGTGCCCAAGGAGGGTGGCGGTGTCGAAACGATGAATCGCCTCGAGCTGGCAAAGAGTGAGTTGCGAGTGGCCATCGAAAAATTACGGCCCGGTACTCACTTTAACCTCGTTCGTTTCGACAACACGGCACGACCGTTGCACGATCGCCCGAAAAAGTTGTCACCCAAATCGGTCAAGGATGCGCGTCAGTTCATCGACGGCTTACAGCCTGGGGGCGGGACCAACATCTACGATTCCCTCGAAGAGGTTTTGACCGCGGGGGATATCGATACCATCTTCTTCCTCTCCGATGGGGCACCGAGTGCTGGAACCTTTGTCGATCCCAACAAAATCTTGGAGGAGATCGGCCGCCTCAATGAGCAGAGTCAGGTCACGATTCATACGATTGCTTTGGGGTTTACCTCCCCGTTCATGCAAAGTCTGGCGGAGCAAAATCGCGGCTCCTATATCGTCGCAGGCCAATAAGCAGCTTTTAAAAAATCCCCCTCAAGGGGGGCACTCCAGATGCCGATCTATCCCGTAGAGGAATGTTCCGGGCAATAATTTACCGGTGAAGACAGTCCAGGGAAATCTGGCTGAGGCATGGAGTACAAGATGCTTGAAGTGTGGTGGATTTTGACATTGGCAGGGGTGGGGTTGTTTTTGTGGACCCTTCGCAGGGGCTTCAATTCGGCTCAGGTAACTCCTTCGACCAATTCACGACAGGTGGCCACCGATTCTTGGTACTCCCGTGGACGCGAATTGGGCCTCGATGAAGCCGAGTTGCGTCTTGTCGATGGTTTACTCTCTCATGATCCAGTGCTGGATGGTGAACGACTTTTAAACTCCCGAATCGCATTTGAATCGGCATTGGAACGATCGCTTCAAAGTGGCAGTGATCTGTTTCAGGACCTTTCGATGAGGCGTGCTCTCGATCGGTTACGTTTGCGCAGGGGTTGGGAGGTCACCGGTGCTGTTTCCCAGCGCGGAATCGGTCCGGTGGAAGAGGACGAACTTCTCATCGAAGGACCGGAAGAAGTTTGCCTACGGGGAATCCTCATCCACAGAGATGATCAGAGTCTCGCTCTCAGAGTTGGAAGTCACCAAAGTCTTGCTGCCGGTGCCCTCAATTGGCAACCGGGGACCGAGGTGGAGGTTTCTTGCTTTCAACCAGAGAGTGGCTGCCTCACATTTGATTCTCGGGTTCAGGAGATTCGCGATCTCGGTGACCACTTTCTTTTCATCGAGACCCCAAGCCAAATTCGCATCGAGCAGAGACGCCAATTCCATCGCACTGCTCTTGAGGGACGCTTTCGATTTCTACGCCTCGCCAGCCAAGACAAGGTATCAGCACCTGCGGATATGGATGTGATCCATGTGGGTGGAGTTCTGGATGTCGGGACCGGTGGGGCTGCCATCGTTACGGAGATTCCCCTCTGGCACGACGATTTACTCGTTTTGCGGGGATTTCCCGGCTTCGAAACTGAAGATCTTACCGCCAGGGTTGTCGATGTCCCCGATCCAAAGGATGAAGATCATCCCGTCTATGGATTGCGCTTTATCGGTTTGTCCGCTTCTGCACGGGATGCCCTTGCCAAGTACGTCTTCTCTCGGCGCTCGAAGGAGCTCCCGGCAACTTCAGACGTCGCACTGCCCCAACCGGAAATGGGAGCGGACAGCTCCGGCAGTTGATGGATTGATTCGTGGAGCGAATCCGGTATCACCCGAGCCGGTGACGAAAGACGGTGTGATCTGAAGGAAGTCTGCCAGGGTTGGGCAAAACTTCTGCCGCATTGCCGAGGCAGACCAGCACAGCGATGGCGATTTCATTCCGATCTGCTGCACCGATCACCTCTTTGACAGCAGGTTCCATCCAGCCATTCATAAAAGTGGTCTTGAGGCCCATGCTGGTTGCTGCAAGTACGGCGTGAGTGGCGGCGATCATCGCATCTTTGATGGCATATTCACGAATCAACCCCGCTTTATCGAGAGCGTTTTGCCCCCCGGGAATCACTTTGCGTGCGATGTCGCAGTAGCTCTCTGGCCATGCGTCGCGGCTGCGCGCTTCCTCGATGACCGCTTCCATATCGTCTTTCCAGGCTTGGTGATCGACAGCAAAGACGAGAGTCGCCGGGGCTTCGAGAACCTGACGTTGTTTGAAGCAGGCTTGGTGAAGCTTTTCACGATCCTCTGTCGATTCGATGACGACGACCCTCCAAGGCTGCAGATTCCATGACGAGGGAGCCGCTACGGTGAGACGCAAGATCTCATCGAGCATTCCCTCCTCAATGGGAGCATCCGAAAAGTCCTTCGTCGAGCGCCGTTTTTCGATGGCTTCTTGAACGGTCAGTGCGGGAAATTTCATCGAACTATTGTTTTTCAAGGAGTGTTACGACGGAAGTTCTGTCGTCTCCACCCATGTTTGCGCAGAGTCCACGAGACGGGATGTTCGCTATCTGGTAATCACCGCAAAGCCCATTCATCTGACGGAAGATTTCGTAGGCTTGTTTGACTCCTGTGGCACCCACTGGGTGACCGAATGCCATCAAGCCTCCTCCGGTATTGACCGGAATGCGTCCATCGAGGGCGGTGTCTCCAGCGGCTGCGATTTGAGTTCCTTCACCTTCGGCACAGAAACCGAGGGCTTCACAGATCAATGCTTCCGTGATGCTGAAGCAATCGTGAACTTCTGCGACATCGATATCTGTGGCGTTCCAGCCGGCTGAAGCGTAGGCCTTGCTCGCAGCGGCCGCAGTCACATCCATCTTGGTCAGATCGGCCACTTGACCGAGCGGACCGCAGGAGACTTCGCAGGCGACGACTTCGACGGGACTACCTTGGGTTTCACCGAGCTTTTCTAAGCCTGCATCGGAGCAGAGGATGATGGCACAGCCGCCGTCAGAGACCTGGGAACAATCGCCGACACGCAGCCAGGAGTGCAGCTCTTCATTGTCGAGGAAGCAAGGATTCTTGTCGGAAGCCTGTGCCGCCTGTTCTGCACTCATTTGAACTTCGCGCATGTGGGCATTCGGATTGCGGTTGGCGTTGGCATAGGCCTTGGCGACGATCGGAGCGAGAGCTTCAGGGGTGACTCCGTGGCTTTCGCAGTAGGCTTTTGTTCGACGGGCAAACATCGCTGGGAAGGTGAAGGGATCGAGGCCGCGTTCGGTTTCGTAGTGGGAGGCGCGGGCAAGGAAATCTGCACCTTCCTTGGCGTTGCGTGTGGTCTGAACCTCGGCACCGATGACGAGGACGATGTCAGCCCCTGCCTGAATCGCATCGACTCCCGCGGCGATTCCCAAACCACCGGAAGCGCAGGCACCCTCGACGCGGGTAAAGGGGGTGTAGTTCAACCCTTCGGCGGCAGCGGCAGCCATCGCACCGAGGTGTCCCTGATTTGAGAAGAGTTCGCCGACAAAGTTACCGACGTAACCACGATCGACCAGCGCTGGATCGATGCCGACATCCTTACAAGCATCGAGTGCGACTTGGTGGATGTATTGTTCGAGGGTCGGATTTTCCTTTTTGCCAAAGTCGGGGTGCTTCTTCCAAATGAAATCAGGATGAAACTTTCCGATGAATGGGGTGATCGCCCCTCCGGCAATGGTGACGCGGCGCGCAGGTTTCATGGTTTCGCTTCCTATCAAAGTCGGGCTTCGATGGCCGACTCGGTATTTTCAGTTTCGTCTTCAGTGGGAACGGGGATCTTCCACGCTCCGAGCCAAAAGAGGTCCTCGGGGATCCACCCCGATTCCACCAACCGACGCCGAAGATCTGGCATGTGGGCAGCACCATAAAAGATGGCCGTTCTGCGCCAATTTTCGGCGAGTGATTCTTCGAAGATCTCCCAGGCACGATCGTTGCGCAACCCCAGGATCAGATCTGTTGGTTTTTCGATGTCTTCGACGCCGAGGAGGGCCATATCGCCCACCGATTGCGCCATCGTTTTTCCCATCGCCCAGCGAACACGATTGGTCGTCTGGTCGTCACGGCTTGCGAGAGCGGCTTGAATGGCGAGACCATCGAAGGTACTCGAACCCATCCCCTGGAGGACCAGCATGGGGTCGATGTTAAAGAGGCCTCTTTCTTCGAGGCCAGCGGCAAAACCACCAAAATCGAGATCGGCATGGCGTAGATTCATGCGCGTGTAATCGATGCCGTTCATTTGGTGGGAGAGTTCGAGCATATCCGTCATTCCCGATTGAAGGAGACCGATGAATCCCAGCATCGGTTCATCTTCATCCTCCTCGTCCCAACCCGGGCGATCGCCCTCGTCTTCAGGTGATCCAGGAGCTGGGCCACCGACTAATTCGTAGAGAACCAGATCGTGGGCATCGAGCTCTTGCTGAATTCTGCGGAAGTAACCGGGATCGCCGATGTGAACCACGCCGACGAGACTGACGAGCTGATCGGTCTCGGGGTTGCGGTAGGTGGTCACCGATGTTTGAAGCTCGGCATTCGGTCCGCCCAGTTTTTCGAAGCGAATGAAATCTTCGATCGCATCTTTTTTAAGGCTTGTCACCGGGGAGTTGCTGACACTGTTGTTTTCCGAGCAGAGAGCATTCAGCACGTGTGGGTGAGGGATGTGGGCCTGAAGCTGCGGTGAGAGGAGGTGGGAGCAGGTGAGCAGGAGAGTGAGAAGTGTAAATTGGAGCATTGGGTTTGATGAATTGGCTGAAGTCATTTCAGCACTCCTTCCTGAAGATCCCGCGGGTCTGCAGTGTCTCCCGTGGAGGGGGCGGCGACACGCGATTTTTCTTATCGGTGTTAAATCAACGGCGAAATTGAAGGATTGGTTTCGCTGTAGCTTCGATTTTCGGGCAGAGGCTCATGGCAACCGAACATTTTCCGCAATCAATATCGGAATATTTAGGCTTATCTCCTTTATTTATATAGGTTTAAGTGGGTTTGGCGTGACCCTAACATTCCCTTGATGTTTGGTCTTTGTTCGGCGAAAATCTACCTGACATCGAAAACTGCGATTGAGGGTTTCGCTGTCAGCTTGAGTGCGCTGGCTCGATTACACGGGCTTGATTACGGCGATTGCAGTGTGCGAGCCAGCGAGCTGAGTGACGAGACTGAGACTGAGACTGAGACTGAGACGACGAAACGAGGCGAGAGAATGGAAACGATGAGCTTGAACACGCAGAAACTGAACACGCAGAAACTGAACACGGTGAAGAGGCCGGGCAGTAGTCCAAGGATCAATGCTCGATCCTCCCAGCAAGCCGAGCATGGAGTTCAGTTGGAAATCTTCGCGGCTGCCGTTGAGGCTGAAGCGAGCGTTCGCGCAAAAGTGTGTGCCACGGAAGTCGAATCTGCCAGCAGTGAGCGCGATTTGCCCACTCAAAAGGTACCGGTGCGTCATTGGGTGGGGGCCTTGGGCGCCTGGAAGCGTGTTGAAGATTCCCGTTCGACCGGGGTGGCCACGGTGATTCCCCAGCCTCTTCTTCAGCAGCCTCAACTCGTTTCAGGATCGCTTCAGCGAGTCTCTCAGCAGCGTTCGGCGAACAATGCACCGTTGGACAATACTCTGGACTCAACCTGGAGTGGTACTTTTGACAGTGAGCCGTTTCGCGAGCCCACATGGGCAGATCAAACCCTCCTTGTGGTGGGATTGATCTCTTTGGCAGTGATCTTTTTCTCGGGGATTTAATTTCAGGCGATCAGGGGGCCAAATGTTCTATACCGATCGGCAGATGGAAATCATGGAGTTCCTGCAGAGATTCTTCCAGGAGCGCAAGACTTCACCCACTCTCGAAGAGGTGGCTCAAGCTTTCGGTGTGACCAAAGTCACGATTCATGGTCACCTCAAAGGTTTGGAGGAGCGGGGTGCTATTCGCCGAACACCGCACCTCTCCCGAGCCATCGAGATTCTCGACGAAGATTATCTCACCAGTAATGAGACTGTGGTGGCGGAAGTCGGCCATCTACCCGTGCAGGTTCTCGGGAAAATTGCTGCCGGTGAACCGATCGAGGCTGTCGAGAGTACAGAGCAAGTCGATCTTGCCGATCTGCTGCCGATGGGAAAGGACCATTACGCATTACGCGTGAGAGGTTCCTCGATGATCGGAGACGGAATCCATGACGGTGATCTGGTGATCGTCGAGCATCGTCAACAGGCGATCGATGGCGAGATGGTCGTCGCCATCGTCCAGGATTCTGAGATGGAAGAAGCGACCCTGAAAAAGATTTATCATGAAGAACAGGACGGTGAAGCGGTGATCCGTTTGCAACCGTCCAACCCGGAAATGGAGCCGATCTTCGCCCGTGAGGTTGAAGTTCGAGGAGTCGTCGTCGGAGTTGTTCGGAAGTATCCGGGCTGGCCCGGCGGTCTGGGTGCTGGATGAGATCCTGATGTTTTGAGCCCCTGATCGGGAGGAGTCTCACTTGGAATCTCCAAGTAGGCTCCTCCCGTCTTCTCTATCGAGTCGTCCCCAGTAATTATCCCAGTAATTATCCC
>NHDG01000049.1 GCA_002167285.1 Planctomycetia bacterium TMED53 | reverse complement strand
CAGTGCCTGAATAAGCTTCGCGAACTGCTGGCCATCCTTCGATGAGCTTGCGAACTTCTGGAGAGAGTTCGTCCTGCAACTGCCTAGCCTTCTCAAGCAACGCATCCGATTGAGATGAATCCACCAATGCAGAACTACGATCGAGCGAATCGATGTCTCTGACCTTCTGAGAGCTCTCTTCGACACCTCGATGATATTCCTGAACCGCTTGAATGATGTCTAACAAGTAACCGCTTCGATCAGCCGGAATCACTGCTGGACGATCGTCACCCGAAACACTCAAGCGCGAAGAGGGCACCCTCCAGGAATCTTCTTTTTCCGCCAAATGATCGAGAAGGTAACGGTAGAAAGTTTCTACTCCAGCATCATTGAAGTGGCTCGCCACCGTTCCAAAGACTGGAAGATCTTCGTCTGCGACTTCGTGATCAAAGATTTTCCGACTTCTTCGATACTGTTTACGGATATCCCTGATCGCATCTCGGGCACCTGCCCGATCAGATTTATTGAGCACGATCGAATCGGCGTAATCGATCATATCGATCTTCTCGAGTTGACTGGCCGCACCGTACTCTGGGGTCATGACATAGACAGAGAGATCTGCGATCTCTGTGACCCGACTATCTCCTTGGCCAATTCCAGAGGTTTCGAGCAGGACCAAATCAAAATCTTCCTGACTCACTTCTCGAATTGCTCCGAGGATCGCTTCAGGGACTTCCACCCCACTCGATCGAGTGGCCAGCGACCGAACGTAGGCTCTGGGATGATCACAACTGTTAATTCTAATACGGTCACCGAGGAGTGCTCCCCCGGTTCTACGCTTCGTCGGATCTACACTGACGATGGCAAAGCGTCGATCAGGAAAGTCCTGTAAAAATCTGCGTAGCAACTCATCAGTCAGTGAAGATTTCCCTGCTCCACCGGTGCCTGTCAGCCCGATAACCGGGAGTTGACGCTCGCCGCTTTCTGCGGCTTCGCCCAATTCGATTCGCGTAATCCTTTGGGGCAAACGATCTCCACGAGTCGGATCACCATTCAACTTGCCGCAGCGCGCCAGCATGTCCTGGGCCATTCCTTCGAGGCCGAGATTCCTGCCCTCCTCCGGAGAGTAAATTCGCTCGATACCGTAGGCGTGCAACTCATCAATCTCTGCTGGAACGATGACTCCGCCGCCGCCGCCAAAGACCTTGATCCAGGGGGCACCTTTTTCTTGCAGTAGATCATGCATGAATCGGAAGAACTCGTTGTGTCCCCCTTGATAGGAGGAGACTGCGATTCCGTCGGCGTCTTCCTGAATCGCAGTGTTGACGATTTCTTCGGCACTGCGGTTGTGACCCAAATGGATCACCTCCGCCCCTTGATCCTGAAGGACCCGTCGGATGATGTTGATGGATGCATCGTGGCCGTCGAACAGACTGGCTGCCGTGACAAAACGGGCGGGACGCATGAATCCTCCTGGTCCATGGATGACAAAACGGTGGGAATCATATCGATTCCTCGTCCTGTATCATCGAAGGTGAGCAGAAGAAGTTCAAGTCGAGCCGGGGTGGAATTCAAAATTCGGTGCTGATCGACTCGGTCCCGGATGGGCTGAATTCAGGCTTCGTTGCGTTCCTCGTGCCTGGAACCGTTATATCCGAGGATTTTATCCTTACCGTCGATCTGCGTCTTCAGGTGAACAGGGCGCCCCCACAGCTTCTCGAGATTTTCAAGAGTTCGCCTGGCGTAATCGAGCTTTAGTGGCGTTCCAGTCCAATGATGTTCAAGGAGCAGCTCACCTCTATTGCCGTAATTCCCATCGATCACATGGATCTGCGGACGACCGGAATTGGCCAACTGGTCGAGGAGACGATTTTTGACCTCGCGAAAATCTCGGCTTTCCAAAACATATTGCGTTTGGGAACGGTCAAATTTGTAGGTGTACAGATTTTGCCGGACTGCAAAATCCTCCGTTAAAAACTCATCGATAAAGGTGATGTCATTATGCGTCGATCGAACCGAATAAATTTTCTCGATCCCTTTGCCATGGCCCAGATCCCAGTCCGATTTGCCGTGCACATCTTGGCAAGAGTCCCACTCGGGACCGTGCTGACCCGTGTCCCAACGACGCTCGATATCGCGGAACAGCTCGATGCCTAATTTGTAAGGGTTCAGCTTTCCAGAGCCGCCCCCCATCGTTCCGGCATGATGGTCGGCGTAATCCATGAGCTCACTCGCGTCGAGGATTCCACCTGTCATGATTCTGGAATGCCAAAATGATGCCCAACCCTCATTCATGATTTTAGTCATTCCTTGAGGAGCAAAGTAATAGGCTTCATCGCGGACAATCGAAAGAACATCACGTTGCCAAGATCGCAATTTTCCATGGTGTAACAAGAAGAGCAGAACATCTTTTTGCGGATCCTCAGGGAAGTTTTCAGCCTTCTCAATCTTCTCGAGGATCTCTTGCTTCTCGCGCTCGATGACCTCAGGGGGGTTAATGAACCCTTCCATGTATGAGCGGGTGGAGATTCTTCTCCCCTGTGCTTCTTGACGCTCTTTATCTCGCTGCTCTTCTGAAACCGATTTCTTTTGAGTGAAATACGGTGAATGTATATCGATGAGATTTTCCACTGAGAGACAGACATCGATAAATTGCTCGACGGTGTCTTTACCATGCTCATCGATGTAGCGATTGATCCTGACAGCATGATTGGCAATGGTATCGACCATCTGACGGTTCGTTTTGCCAAACCAGGCATTGTTCTTGAAGAAGTCACTGTGTCCGTAGACATGCGACATCACCAGTTTTTGATCGACGAGCGGGTTGCAGCGCATCAGGTATGCGTAGCAGGGGTCATTATTGATCACCAGCTCGTAGATCTTTGCCATGCCGTAAGAATATTGCTTCTGCAACTCTTCAAACTGCATGCCCCAGCGCCAATGGGGATACCGCACCGGAAATCCGCCATAGGCAGCGATCATGTTCATCTCGTCGTAATCGACCATTTCGAAGAGGACTTCAAAGAAGTCCAATCCTGAATCAACGGCGACACTTCGGATCGTATCTTTCCATTCCACCAATTCCGGTGTCAGGTCACGGTCATGAAACATGTCAGTGCCCCTTACCCAAGAAAGTTTTGATGGAAGGAAGAATTTCATCTCTGGAGTTTATCTCCGAGAGCAATACTTTTTCATTTTCGTGGTATGCCTGCCGAAGATCTTTGATGAACTGGCCACTACCGTAAGCACTCTTCACCTGGCCATAGCAAAAGACATTGACCGCGGGAATCAACTCATGATTGAGCAGCTCAAGGCACTGGGCAGTGTCATCTCCACCCCAGTTATCTCCATCCGAAAAGTGAAACAGATATACGTTCCACTCTTCCGGAGAGAACTCTTTTTGAATCAGATCTCTGGCGAGTGAATAGGCACTGGAAATCTTAGTTCCACCCGATTCACGAATGTGAAAGAAGGTGTGAGCATCGACGACTTTGGCCTTTGCATCGTGGATGATGTAACGAGTCTCTAAATTTTCGTACTGACTTCGCAGCCAAGTATCGAGCCAGAAAGATTCGATTCGCACGATCTCCTTCTGCTCATTTCCCATCGAGCCGGAAACATCCATCATGTACAAGATGACCGCATTCGATTGAGGGACCTTCGTCGTATTCCAGGAGCGGTAGCGTCGATCTTCCCGATGCGGGATGACGACCGGATTTTCCGGACTGTATGAACCGGAGGCGATCTGCCTTCTCAACGCCTGCTTAAATGTTCTGCGGAAATGCCTCAGCGACTCGGGACCATTGAGAGTGATCCCGGTGTATTTGTCTTTTTCGACGAGGATACTACTGCTGCCCCTGGGCTCGATGTTCGGCAGTTCCAACTCTTCACCGAGGATTTCTGCCAACTCTTCCAGGTTCACGTCCACTTCGAGGACGTGCTCCCCCGGTTGATCTCCAGCCTCTGGCCCCGGCTCAGCTTGTTCGGCACCGAGGGGATCCCCCTCTTCACCTTCACCTTGGCCGACGCCCCCCTGTTCCGCCTGGCCAAACCTGAAGTTTGGCAAGTCGATCTGGGGCAATGGAACGCTGACAGACTTCTTCCCCTGGCGAGCAATCAACTCCCCTTGGGAAACATACTGCTTCAGGTTCTCCCTGATTTTGCCCCGGACAATCTTCCGAAAGCGATTAGCATCAGGATCGATCTTGCGCATGTGCATGACCTCTCATGATCAGGTCGCGTTCTTGGAATCACCCCGTGCAAAAATGCTGGAGACGTAGTTCAGTACATCGGTTGCACTGTCTTCGTTGTATCCGTACTGCTCGATCAAACGGGTTTTAACCACGTCGATTTTCGCCTGCGATTCTTTATCGACCACATCTGACACCAACGAAGTCAATTTGATGGTGTCCTTCTTGTCTTCAAAGAGCTTCATCTCGAGAGCTCTCTGAAGCCTTGCATTGGTCGAATAATCGAACTGCTTATTCTCGACGGCGAGCGCACCGATGTAGTTCATGATCTCCCTACGGAAATCATCTTTGCGGCTATCCGGAATATCGATCTTCTCTTCGATGGATCGAAGAAGTCTTTCGTCCGGATCCTCAGCCTGCCCGGTGTATGGGTTCTTCACCTTTTCCCTCTGGGTGTAGGCTTTCACATTGTCGATGTAGTTCGAGCACAACTTCTGAATCGCTTCTTCATCTGCGCTGATAGCTCGCTGCACCTCGTTCTTGACGATGTCTTCATACTCGGACTTGACGACCGACAACAACTCTCTGTAGCGCTGGCGAACCTCTTCGGAGGAGATCAAGCTGTGGTGCTTGAGTCCTTCGTCGATCTCATTGAGAACCATGAATGGGTTCACGTAGCTGTAATCGGAGACTAGAGCATTGGAGATCTTGTCCTGAATGTAGCGGGGTGAAATCCCCTCGAGTCCCTCTCGCTGGGCTTCATCCCGAAGCTCTTTCACATTTTCTTCTGTGAAACCAGACATCGTTTTGCCGTCGTAAAGCTTCAGCTTTTGAGCAAGAGTGATCTGTGCATTCTTGGGCTCTTCAAGGCGGGTCAACACCGACCACATGGCACATACTTCAAGAGTATGCGGCGCGACGTGCTGCTGGATCGCCTTCGTCGAGTAATCTTTGCGATAGATCCGCACTTCATCTTGAAGGGTCGTGTTGTACGGAATATCGATCTTGACGGTTCGATCGCGGAATGCCTCCATCAGCTCGTTATTTTGCAGCTTGCGGTATTCCGGCTCGTTGGTGTGACCAATGATGACCTCATCGATCGCGGTCTGAGAGAAGCGCTTCGGCTTGATCGATTGCTCTTGGCTTGCACCGAGAAGGTCGTAAAGGAAAGCGACGTCCAACTTGAGCACCTCGATAAACTCGATGACACCCCTGTTGGCGACGTTGAATTCACCGTCGAAATTGAACGCCCTGGGATCAGATTCTGAACCGTATTCAGCAATCTTACGGTAGTTGATATCCCCTGTGAGCTCGGTGGAATCCTGGTTCTTTTCATCTTTGGGCTGGAAGGTACCGATGCCGACTCGGTCTTCTTCTGACATGACGAGACGTTTGACCCTCACATGCTGAATCATGCGATCCCATTCGCCATCATACTTTTGCATGTAGTAGTTATAGTACCAGCGACTAAAGGGGCAGAGACTGCCCTTCATGACGATGGGGTAGCGAACATCTGATTCTGCATTGATTCGCGCAATGACATCTTCCCGCGCTTCTTCAGGGATCAGGTAGAATGGGTCTTCATTCATCGGCGAATCGACCCAGTTCCCTTTCTCGTCTTCCCATTGGAAAGTGTAGAGAGCCCCTTCAGGAGAGCGGCTATATTTCTCAAGACCTCGCTTGAGCAAGCTGACGATGGTGCTCTTCGCCGATCCCACAGGCCCGTGTAACAACAGGACCCGCTTTTCGGTTCCGAGATTGTGGGCTGCAGACTTGAAGAAGCTGACCAACTGTTGAATCGGTTGATCGAGTCCGAAGACCGCATTTTCGCCGTCGTTTTCAGGGTCGTCGAAAAACTTCCAATGCAACTCTTCACGAGAGTTCAACTGATTGGAGGGTTCACTACCGTAGGAGACGATCATGTCGTGGATGCGCTGGAATGAAGTTCGCAGGACATCCGGATTCCTGGCGGCGATCGACATGTACTCGTCGAAGGTGCCGGTCCAATTGAGTTCACGGAATCTTTCCGATTCCATGTTTTGGCGAATCAGATCGTGAAAATTGAAGTGATCGTTCATGGGTCCCTCCACCTCCAAACTTCGGCAGTTTGGCGGCGCATCTTTAGCCCGATTAGACCTACCGGGACGCCCCCGGAGGTCTGATGAGAGGGTGGTTGAACCCATCCCCCTAATCCCCGCTGTTGAGGATGGCGATTTTTGACGTTTCCTGCAATACAAGAGACGAATTCAGAGACAATTCGGTTCCGCAGACAAATTTTTCCACAGCCACAAAAAAAGCGGCAGGGCCCCAAAGAGCCCTGCCGCGATCGATCTATGTTCCGAAAATGCTTGTCGTCAGTCCTTGACGGTGAAATCCGCGTCGACCACTTCATCATCCCCTGGAGTGGCTCCTGAAGCCGATCCGGGGCCTGCAGCTCCTCCAGGATTCGCCTGCTGAGCCTGTTCTGCCTGCTGCTTCGAGGAATCCTCGTACATGCGGCGGGCCAGGTCGTGGGAAGCAGTGTTCAAAGCTTCAATCGCTGCGCGGATCGAATCTGGAGTGGCGTCGGTGGCGTCTTTCGCTTCGCGAAGACCCTCAATCGCCTGGCGAATCTTCTCTTCCTCGCCATCCTCCATCTTGTCCGCGTACTTCTTGAGGCTCGACTCGGTGGCATAGCAAGCCTGATCTGCCTCATTGCGCAGATCGACCAGTTCGCGTGCGGCCTTATCCTCGTCGGCGTACTTCTCCGCTTCCTGACGCATTCTCTCAACTTCATCTTCACTCAAACCGGAAGAGGAAGTGATCTTGATGCTGTGCTCTTTGCCAGTCCCCAAGTCCTTTGCAGAAACTTCAAGGATTCCATTGGTATCGATGTCAAAAGAGACTTCGATCTGCGGCACTCCCCTTGGAGCTGCAGGGATTCCATCCAATTGGAACTTACCGAGAGTTCTATTGTGCTCGGCCATCTCCCGCTCTCCCTGAAGAACATGAATGTCTACGGCAGGCTGGTTGTCAGCAGCGGTAGAAAACACTTGTTTCTTACCGGTAGGGATCGAGGTGTTGCGCTCGATCAGCTTGGTACTGACACGACCCATCGTCTCGATTCCAAGACTGAGGGGCGTCACGTCGAGCAGAAGAACGTCATTGAGCTTTTCATCCCCTGAAAGGATTCCCCCTTGGATCGCAGCTCCCATGGCGACGACTTCATCGGGGTTCACCGAACGATTCGGTTCTTGTCCGAAGATCTTCTTCACGATTTCCTGAATCGCCGGGATTCGCGTTGAACCTCCAACGAGGATCACCGCGTCAATTTCATTCGCGCTGAGGCCTGCGTCAGAGAGAGCCAGCTCACATGGCTTACGGGTTCCCTCGATGAGGCTGCGCGCCTGCTCCTCAAAAGTGGCGCGAGAAATCGACATCTGAAGGTGCTTCGGACCGCTGGCATCCGCAGTAATGAAAGGAAGATTGATTTCTGTTTCAGTCCTGCTCGACAACTCACACTTGGCTTTTTCGGCGTCCTCTTTCAAACGCTGAAGAGCCATCAAATCTTTGCGCAAGTCGATGCCCTGCTCTTTTTGGAAAGCATCTGCGATGTTGTGGATGAGCACCTCATCAAAATCGTCTCCACCAAGCTGGGTATCGCCATTGGTAGAGAGCACTTTGAATAATCCCTCGTCCACCTCAAGGATGGAGACGTCAAAGGTTCCCCCACCCAAATCAAAGACGGCGATCTTTTCACTGCCTTTTTTGTCGAGGCCGTAGGCCAATGAAGCGGCAGTCGGCTCGTTGATGATCCTTTTGATGTCGAGACCAGCAATCCGCCCCGCATCTTTGGTGGCCTGTCGCTGACTGTCATTAAAGTAGGCTGGGACGGTGACGACCGCTTCTGTCACCTGCTCACCCAGATATTCCTCCGCAGTGCTTTTGAGTTCTTGAAGAATCAATGCAGAAATCTCAGGAGGTGAGTACTCTTTGCCCTGCAACTTGACCTTTACCAAGTCGTTGGCACCACCGGTGATTTGGTAAGGAATCAAATCCGCTTCACGGTTCAATTCTTCATGCCGACGACCCATGAATCTCTTAATCGAGAACACCGTGTTTTCTGGGTTGGTCACGGCCTGGCGCTTGGCAGTCTGCCCGACCAGCCGATCTCCCGACGTGGTGAATCCCACCACCGACGGGGTCACGCGATTTCCATCGCGGTTGGGAATGACGGTCGGCTCTCCGCCTTCCATGACAGCGACCACTGAGTTGGTGGTTCCGAGGTCGATTCCAATAATCTTGCCCATTTCAGGCTCCCTTCTCGAACCGGGCGTTTCAGGGCCCGATCTCCGCCAAATATATGGCAAAGAGCGTTCCAATCAGGAGGCCTAAACAGCAAAATTGCGCTATTTTGGCAGGGGTAGAGTATTTCGAGGGGCGCTGCTGAAGAACTGAAACATACGGGGCTGCCATATTGGCACTTCAGTGAGCGAGAATTTGGAGAGACTGTCTATTTGGCAGTCTTCTCTTCCGGCTCACGCAGCCCGTATTCGTCGATCTTCCGATAGAGGGTTCTTTCACCGATTCCGAGAATCTCAGCCGCCTTGCGCCGATTCCCCTCGACCACCTGAAGAGTGTTACGGATCAACTCGCGCTCCAGCTCTTGAATCGTTGTCCCCACGGGAAACCCTGAGACCCCTCCAGAAATTCCGTCGGGCCGGATATGGCCTGGCAGATCATCGACCTCCAGGACTTTGCCGGGGCAGGTGACGACCATGTTCTCGATGGCATTTTTCAACTCACGAACATTCCCTGGCCACGAATAGCCAGTGAGCACCCGCAAGGCCTCCCTGGAGATTCCGTCGATGGTTTTGTCATGGACACGGGAGTACTCATCGAGGAAGTGATTCACCAACAATGGGATATCGACCGAACGATCACGAAGCGGTGGAATCTCGATGGTCACCACATTGACTCGATAGAACAGATCTTCGCGAAACTTCTCTTCGGCGATCCGTTCGCGTAAATCTCGATGGGTGGCACAGATCAATCGAACATCTGTGGCTACGGGATCATTCGATCCCATTCGAACCACCTCACGCTCCTCAAGAACACGAAGCAGTTTTACTTGAACAGAAGTGGGAATATCCCCGACCTCATCGAGAAAGAGTGTGCCACCGTCGGCGTGCTCAAAACGCCCCTTGCGCAAGGTCGAGGCCCCGGTAAATGCTCCCCGTTCGTGACCGAACAACTCGCTCTCGAGAACTCCCTCACCAAGCGCGGCGCAATTCAATGGCACGAACACATTGCTCTTTCGGCGGCTATTGGCGTGAATCGCTTTCGCGATCAACTCCTTACCGGTGCCACTTTCACCCAGGATCAAAACCGATGCATCTGTGGGAGCAACTTGCTGCAGCTTTTGCACGATGGCGTGCATTGCGTGGCTCGACCCGATGATTCCATCGAATCCAAATCGGTCGTCGATGGTGCGCTCTAATTCATCCGCTCGCCTCTTGAGGGCCGCTCCCTCCAATGCGCGATCAACGCGGATTCTCAGGCCTGCAAGATCCACCGGTTTGCGCAGATAATCGACGGCACCCAGCTGCATCGCTTCTACCGCGGTTTCGACGGTTCCATGACCCGTGACCACGACGACAGCGATGAATGGATCGATCGCCTTTGCTTCGCGAATCAGATCCAAACCATCTCGATCTCCCAACACGAGGTCGGTGATGACGATGTCAGCTCCATTGACCCTCATTAAGTCACGGGCTTCATCGATGGTGGTCGCCACTGAGCAGTCATGGCCCACAGAGATGAGTGCATCGGAGAGGATTTCCGCATGAGCTGCCTGATCATCGACAACGATGATTCTCGCAGCGGCTCGATCTCTCTCCCTGGATTCTTCGTTCATGATTCCAGTTCCTCTGCGGGCAGCACGATTGAGAATCGACTCCCTTGATCCGGTTCACTCTCAACGAGAATCGTCCCTCCATGCAATCTGACGATTCTCAATGTGGTCGGTAACCCGAGGCCTGTTCCACCCTCGGTCGTCGAGACGTAGGGGCGGAAAATTCTGGGAATCGACTCTTCAGTGATCCCCACGCCGGTATCGGTGACCTCGATGACCACTGCGGGTGAGCCACGATAACTGCTTTCGAGAACCCTGACCAAGAGTTCTCCACCATTGGGCATGGCAGAGCAGCCATTGATGATCAGATTGAGAATCGCCTGGTGCAACATCGCCCCATCACCGGCCACGGAGCTGACGCCACCGGGCTGGAAGAGCACACTCACCCCCTCTAATTCGATGACTTCCCGGTTTCTGGAAATCACTTCCTCGACCAGTCGGCTCACGTCGATGGAGGCTCGGTCCATTTTTTGGGGCTTCGTCAATTGGAGGAAAGAGGAGATAATTTTTTCGATGCGCTGAATCTCCGACTGCATCATCTCCAGTCGGCGTAAAGTTCTCTGCTCTCGGGGGGAATCTGGAGATCCCATCTCTTCCAAAATGAGCTGAGAGGAGATGTTCAGAGTGGAGAGAGGGTTTTTCACTTCGTGAACCAGCATGCCTGCAAGGCTTGCCACGTCTTGCTCCCAGCTCCCTAGTTGACTGGCGTCGAAGGCAGTCACCGTTGTGCTGTTACCCTTCTTCATCCTCTTCGGAGTCTTCTCCGGAAGATTCTTCTCCTGGCTGGGGACGATAGAGCTTGTAGCGACAACTGCGAATTTTGACCGCTTCATCCGGTCTCAACAGAACCGCAACTCCACCCATCGGGAAAAAAGGCCTCGAATCCTCAACTAAGGGATCGAGAGTGTCGAGATCGGTGATTGTGGTCAAGCCCTCCCGTAACTCGATTCGGACTTTCAACCAATCGCCTTCTGCTGTCTCGAAACTCTGCACGTCGTAATTCTTGACCCCACGTTCCGCGCGAGCTCCTGCAGTGATTCCCAGATTTATTTCACTGCCGGAAACGAGCTGGATCTCCATCTCGATGGTGTACTCTTCCCAGGTATCCTCACCGATCTCCAATTGGGCGGCACCTGCGGAATTATTGTTTCCGACGATTTCACCACCCTCTTCGGACCACACCTCTGCATCGGGATCGGATGCCGACGCTCTGAAGGCGGACAAGTAAGTGTCGATCTCTAGATCGACCCACTCTACGGCCAACTCAGCTTCGCGAGCTTTGCGTTTTTCCTCATAGATCGTGAGGTATTCCTGGATCGTATCCTGAACCTCTTTGTATTGGTCGGTGCCCTTATAGTCGTCGGAATAGGAAACCAACAACCCGATGGCTTTCGCCATCTCTTCTTGGCGCTTGAATGCTCTCGCCCTACGAGTAATGCGATCAAAATCAACTTCAGCTCGCTGACGGGTAGCGACCTCTTCTCCGAGGGATATCCAGGCTTTGTAGGCCGGAGTATTTCCGTAAACGCCATCGGGGTCAAAGCCTTCAAGAATCCTCTCTGCTTCGAGGGGGTCTCCGGATTCGACCAAAGCATTCACGCGATCTCTCAATCGTTCGAAATCGGACTGCGCTTGGGTTTCTCTGACCTTGATTTGATCCTCTAGAGACTTCTTCGCTTTACTGTGAAGCGAAGTCCCTTCAGTGGCGTAGATCAAATTTTCGAGGTTCTCGATCCACTCCTCATTGCGATCTGGATACTGGCGGATCGCCTTCAGAATTTTATTGTAAGAATCTTGAAGCTGCTCCAGGCGCATCTTTTCCTGACGCTCTGCGAGCTCTTCAGGGGAAAGCGGTTCCGGCTCTTGAACCTCTTGCACAGGAGCACTTCCACCACCACAACCTAAAATCGAAACTAGAAAAGGAGCCAACAATAAGGCAATGATCAGTCCTCCAAGGAACGGCTGACGACCTCGATTGAGATCGGTGCGGGAGGTTTTTGTTTCAATCATTTGCACGACAGCACCTCTTTAAGACTTTCAGTCTGACTCTATTATGCTCTGCCTTTTGCAGGATCTCCGAGGAGGTCGGTACAAGCTTCCAGCAACTTTGAGATGACCTCTTCTTCGGCTCCTTCAATTCGGCAACCCGCAGCCTTCGCGTGACCACCCCCGCCGAAGCGGGAGGCAATCGCATGGACGGAAACATCGCCCCTGGACCGAAGACTTACTTTAAACCGCATGGGGCCAACTTCAACGACGAGGAAGACGATCTCGGTCCCTTTCACTTGTCCAAGGGAATCGACAAAACCGTCCAAATCCTCCATGCTCACCCCTCTTTTGGAGCGAATCTCTTCGGTAAACACCGAGTAGAGCACTTTTCCCTCAAGGCATAGGGTGCTGCGGTTGAGCAGGTCTCCGAGCGCCATCGTTCTCTCATGGGAGAATGATTGGAAAATCCGATTGTAGACGGGGTCGGGCTCGACTCCCAATTTGACCAATCTTGCAGCGCACTGATAGGCCATATATCCGGCATTTGAATGACGGAACCACCCAGTGTCTGTCGCCAATGCCACAAAGAGAGACTCTGCAGTATTGGTATCCGGCTCGACGCCCATCTCGTTGAACACTTCGAGAATCAAATTGCCCGTTGCCGGGGAATCGGGCTCACACCATATGGAGGAGAAAAAGCTGAAAGCCCCCTCCAAGTGATGATCGATGCAAACTTTAGGAATCGATGCTGCCGAGACCGCGGGCTCCATCAACCCGAGACGATCTGGCGCAGAAGTATCGACGACCACGATCAAGTCCGCTTCAGCGACCAAATCCTCAGGGTTCAAATGAGGATTCTCTGTCAGGAATTCGGCCACCCCGTCGTGATCGATAAAGTTTAACTTTTCAGGGACCGGGTGAGTCATGACGGTCCTGGGAGCTTTTCCAAGCCCCTGCAATAAGCGGTGCATCGAAACCGCGGAACCCAATGCATCTCCGTCAGGATAGACGTGGGACAGAATCAACGGATTTTTGCAGGCAGAGAGAGCCTCGATCAACTCGGCGGGGATCTTCCCGGGTGACCATGAAAATTGGGCTGCACTCATGGGGCGACTCCTTGAGGAAATTGCATTTTCGCAATATCATTCATGGGATCCCAGACGTCTCACTTGGTCAGGGTTCCCTCGGGGGCTCAGCCCATGTTGTACAACGATGCCCGGTTGAGAACCAGAGGATCGACAGCGGAACCCTATGCTGTTGGAGCCTTGTTCTGAGCCTGCTGTAGCTGCCTATTGGAGTACGAATGAAAATCGGACGAAAGATCCTTAACCTGCGCCGCGACCGTGGAGTAGCGCAGAGATCTCTAGCGGAAATGACCTCAGTGACCCCGAGTGCACTTTCGCGAATTGAGGCGGGAATTCACCAGCCGAAGGGGCCAGTGGCCCTCCGAATCGCCAGAGTGCTCGGAGTCTCCGCAGACTACATTCTCGATGAGTCTGCCCCCTATCCTCCTCCCATCGAGGCCCTGCTCGAGGCAGAGATCCCCTCAGAATCGATGGTGGAAGAGAATTTAACCGCCAAGGAAAAGGAACTGGTCGATTCATACCGAACTCTTGGACCTGAAGAGAAGGTCGCCTTTCGCGACATTTTAAATGCGTTTAACCAAGACTTCGGAGAACTGAAGAACTTCATCAACAAATCGGGCCTCCTTGATCCTGAGAACAAGAAGGCCCGATAGGTTTGGTTTGCAAAACTTACTTAAGCGAGGCTGAGCATTCCAGCGATCTCCTGCTGTCCTTCGTAGACTGCTGATGCGGAACTGTGCAACGCTTCGCGGTCTGCAGCGCTCAACTCCGCCTCAAGAATCTTTTCCACTCCATTGGCACCGAGAACCACAGGTACACCGACCCAGGTGTTGTCGATCCCATACTCGCCATTGAGAAGAGCGCAACTTGGCAAGACCCTCTTTTGATCAAGAAGAATCGATTCAGCCATCGCTACGGCAGCAGCACTAGGTGCATAGTAAGCACTTCCAGTCTTGAGCAGCTTGACGATCTCGGCTCCGCCGTGGCGAGTCCGATCGACCAATTCCTGTAATCGATCGGGAGCGATCAATTGCTGAACAGGAATACCACTCACCGAAGCAGTTGAAGTCAGGGGCACCATGCTGTCGCCATGGCCACCGAGAACCATCGCTTGAATGTCTTTGGGAGAACAACCCAACTCCATGGCGATGAATGCCCTGTAACGAGCCGTATCCAAAACACCGGCCATGCCGACGACCTTGTTGCTCGGAAGTCCGGATACTTGATGCGCAACGTAGCACATCACATCCAGAGGATTCGAAACCACGACGAGAGTCGCATCTGGAGCGACTTCCATGATTCCTGAAACCACTTTTTGCTGAATCTCCCCATTGACCTTCAGTAGATCAGATCGATCCATTCCTGGCTTTCTCGGCATGCCGGCAGTAATCACTACCAACTCCGCGCCAGCCAGATCAGCATAATCATTAGTTCCGTAAACCCCGGTCTCGTATCCGCAGACAGGTGCGGCCTGCGCCAGATCTAATGCCTTGCCTTGGGGCATTCCCTCAACGATATCGAAAAGCACCACATCGCCGAGCTCTTTCTCTGCGATGCGTTGGGCAGTGGTGGATCCGACGAATCCTCCGCCGATCACTCCAATTTTACGCCGTGCCATTGCAACCTTCTCTCTTGGGACTTCACTCGGAAGTCGAATCACTTGTTTATTAGTTCAGGAATTTTTTGCGGATAACACCTCGGCCAGGGTTTGACCGATTCCCGCTGGTGAGTCAGCAACGTGTACCCCAGCAGCTTTCAGAGCAGCGACTTTTTCGTCTGCAGTTCCTTTTCCGCCACTGACGATGGCTCCCGCATGACCCATTCTGCGACCAGGAGGAGCAGTGCGTCCGGCGATGAATCCAACGACCGGTTTTTTGACCTCTGCTGCGATGTATTCAGCCGCTTCCTCTTCAGCGGTACCGCCGATCTCTCCGACCATGACGATCGATTCAGTCGCCGGATCCGCATTGAAGAGCTTGAGGACATCTAGGAAGGTTGTTCCGATGATGGGATCTCCACCGATACCAACACACGTGGTCTGCCCCAGCCCCAATTGGGTGGTCTGATGGACCGCTTCGTAAGTCAAGGTTCCACTGCGACTGACGATGCCGACAGAACCGGGACGATGGATGAAGCCGGGCATGATGCCCATTTTGCATTCACCGGGTGTGATGATTCCGGGGCAGTTCGGCCCCAAAAGCCGCGCACCGGCGGCCTTGACTGCGGCTTTCGCCCGGACCATGTCGAGGGTCGGAACCCCCTCTGTGATGCAGACGATGAATGGAATCCCCGCTTCAGCAGCCTCTATCACCGCTGCAGAAGCAAACTTGGCGGGGACGTAAATGATACTGGCATTGGCATCGGTCGCTTCTTTGGCGCTCGCCACGTCATCGAAAACCGGGCGATCAAGGTGGGTAGATCCTCCTTTTCCGGGAGTCACTCCACCGACCAGATTGGTTCCATATTCGATCATCTGTTCAGAATGCAGAGTTCCATTCTTTCCGGTAAACCCTTGAACGATGACTCGTGTATCAGAGTTGATAATGATGCTCATGCGAGGCTCCCCTCAGCAGCGGCCACAGCCTTGATCGCAGCGTCGGAAAGATCTTCAGCTGTAATAATGTCAATTCCGGAAGACTGAAGGATCTGATGACCTTCAGCAACATTGTTGCCTTCAAGTCGGACGACCAGAGGAACAGCCAGGTTCGTCACACGGGCTGCCTGAACGATTCCCTCTGCAATTAGATCGCAGCGGATGATCCCCCCAAAGATGTTGACCAAAATCGCCGCCACATTTGGATCCTCTAGGATGATCTTGAAAGCTTCTGTGACTCTCTCTGCAGTAGCAGTTCCACCGACGTCGAGGAAATTGGCAGGTTCTCCACCGCGAAGCTTGATGATGTCCATCGTCGCCATCGCCAGTCCCGCACCGTTGACCATGCAGCCGATGTTTCCATCCATACCCACATATGACAAATCCCACTCTTCAGCTCTCGCTTCACGGGGATCCTCTTCAGACAAATCGCGAAGTTCAGCATGATCGGGGTGGCGGAATGCCGCGTTCTCATCGAAATTGATCTTGGCATCCAGAGCGATCACGTCACCACTTCCGGTGACCACGAGGGGGTTGATCTCTGCCAATGAGCAATCCTCTTTAACGAACACTTTTGCCAAGTTGCTCGCCAAAACCATGAACTGATCAGCAGTATCGCCTTCCATCTCCAAAGCCGAAGCCAGACGTTGGAGATCTTCGTTATCGATGGTGCCTTGTGGATTAATCTGTGCCTTATGAATCGCCTCGGGTCTCTCAGCGGCGACCTCTTCGATGTCCATTCCACCTTCAGAGCTCACCATCAAAACAGGGCATTCTGCTGCCCTGTCGATCACGAGACCGCAGTAAATTTCTCTGGCGATATCGCAACCTTCTTCGATGAGGAGGGTGTTGACCTCTTTACCCTCAGGGCCCGTCTGATGCGTCACCAATTGCATCCCGAAGATACTATTGATCGCTTCATGGCACTCCTCAGTGGAGGTGGTCACTTTGACTCCGCCCCCTTTGCCGCGTCCACCGGCATGAATCTGTGCTTTAACGACTCTGACGCCTTCGCCCAACGCCGCGGCTCCGGCGATCGCTTCTTCGATACTGAATGCGACCTCACTCTTGGGCACCGGAATATCGTAGCGGGCCAGGATATGCTTGGCCTGATACTCATGAATCTTCAAGTTTTCTTCCCTTCAAACAGGCTGAAACACCGCACCAGAAACCGATGAACGACTGTTACTGTAGCTCGATATCGATCCGCAACCGAATCCGAAATGACAGCGAGTCGCAACGAATTGGCTGGCAGTGAAATTGCCCCAGAGATGCTCTCCAAGGATCTTCACGGAGCGGCAATTTGGCAGATTATCCCCCGCAGCAAGGGGGTGCAACGAGACCCGGGGCATACTCCCCGGGGATTCATTAATTCTTCCAGAAAGTGGCCAAGGAGTACTCGGCATGAAGAGGATACGAGAGGTTAGGAAAACTCCCGAAGGACCTTACCGGGCTTCTCCATTGGCCTGATCCCCTGATTTTTCGCCACCTGGTCGTGGGGTTTGGGGGGTCTTTGGCTGCTGATCCGATCCCTCACCCAAACGTGCCCGAGCTCGGCGTGATAGGAATCGTAGATCCTCATTGAGAGATTCTTCTCTGCGTGCAGCCTCAAATTCCTGAATCACACGGGAATCATCGCCAATCATCCACGAGATCGCTGCGATCCGGGCCCTGAAGCGACCCATATCAGCCAAGATTCGCTGACGCATCTCACGCAAAGATTTGTTGTGATCTCGAGTTGAAAAAGGCAGTTGGCTATCAAAGGGTAAGTTGGTTCTATCGACGACGATCAAGCCTTCACGATACCGCTTCAGTGCCGACAAGCCGCGGCCAAATGTCTCCCTGGAATCTTCGAGCAACACCTTACGATCGTTTCGGTCTCCGGAACTGAGAAGTGCTTCGTCGTATTGGATCTGTCCCAATTCGTACCAGGCCACCGAGTAGTTCGGATCAAGCTGAACTGCTTTTCGCAATGCTCCTCTGGCCTTCTCTAGATCGATGGCTAAAGAATAAATCTTGCCGATGTGGTAATAACAGGCACGTTCGTTGACGAGATCACCGGTCCCTGGCTTTCGACCGAGAGCCTTTGAAAAAGACTCCAAAGCTTTATTGAAATTGGAGCGCTTCTGGTAAAGCAAGACACCAAGGCTGACGTACGGTCCCATGGCACTCGGATCTGCTAAGATCGCTTCTTCAAAAAATCGCTCGGCTGTATCGATGCGGTCCTCTGCTAAAGCAACCAGTCCCTTTTTCCACAGATCGGAAGATCTCTTTCGCTCTACCGTGTCAGTGCGACCCTCCATAGCAGCGACGGTGATGCTTTCGATTCTAGTCCTATGGGTGTTCCACCACTCAGACCAACGGGAGATCGCTTGCTGTCTCGATTCGGCAGATCCCTGTGGATCAAATCCAAAGGTCTCTCCGGTGTATTCCGCCAATTTTTGAGCTGCGAGGGTTCTCGCGGCGACTTCCTCTAGCTCGAGCGCACCAAGGAGGGTAGAGAGCCCTATGTAGATGCCGTTTTCACCCAAGGCAATCGCCAATGCCAACTGAGCTTGCCCCTCAGAGACTTGCCATGCCTTGACCAATTCGCTGATGCTGTGGGTTCTTTGAAGAATATCGATGGAGAAGGATCGAACTTCCGCGCTTTGGGCATCATCCAGGAGTAGTAAGCCAAGCAAAGGATAGAGATCTGCACCATTTTCGAGAAGAACCTCGCGCAACAAGCGGACTTGATCAGCAGGATTACCACTGGTCAAAGCTTCCAAGAAGCCCGGGTGGGACTCTGAGATTCCCGCTGGCAATGCCATACGAAAACTCTCTTCGAGTTGTAATCTTCGTAGTTCGGCATTGAACTCAGAGTCGAGCTGTACTTGCAATGCCTCTGCAGCAAAGAACCCCGCTGATCTCACGAAGTCAGAGCCATCTTTTTTGGCCAAAGGGTCACCGAGCCGAATTCCCTCGATGGCTTTATCCAAACGTTCTTTAAATCCTTTGCGCACGCAGAAGCGGTCGTCACTGGTGGAGCCATCGGGCTGAATCGTACGGAGAATTTCCGAGTCTTTGTATCTGGCACTTCCAAGCTCGAACTTGGCAATCCACTCCCGTGTACCCGGATCAAAACTGACATCTCCACCGACCTCGTTGCCACTTTTTAGGACTAGGAGCATTCCACCTTCATCCTTGTCCTCGAGATCTACTGAACTCCAGCCAAGCACTTCCCGCTTGAGGATCAATTTTGTCCCCAGCCGACTGCTCAGCTCCAGATACTCATTCCCCAAATCATAAATTCGCCCCTCGACGATTTTCCCATCGAGCATTCGAACCCGTACCTGGGCATCTGCCGATGTATCCAAGGTCAAGAATGAGAGCGTCACCACGAGAAATGACATGACGACGTGGAGTGGACGCAGAATAGGAAGTGGGCACAGGGTAAACCGGCGCCAATCACAGCAGCTGGAGAGCAAGGAATCCTCCTTAGAGGGACAGTTCATTTTTTCCGATCGCTGATTGTCCCCCTATCCACCACTTCCTGCAAGTCCCACCATGGGTTGCAAGAAGCTTCTGCAGAGTAGAAACTCACTCTCCTGGCGGTGTTGATACACCGGAAAGGGGACTTCCTTGAGTCAACGAACACTGGATTCACTGAATCGTGGCGATCGTATCGAAGGCGTGTACCTCGTGGAGGACGCCAGCCTAAAAACTGCTCGAAATGGCAAATTTTTTATCCCAATGACGCTCAGAGACCGAACTGCGACAGTCAAAGCGATGCGCTGGGAGAGTAGCCAGGATGAGTTCCGTGACATCCAAAGACGTCCCTTCATTCGAATTCAGGGACGAGTCGAGGAGTACCAGGGAGCACCCCAAGTCATCATCGACGGTCTCGATCCATTGAGCGCGGAAGAAGCGGGGCTCGAAACCACCGAATTTCTCCCCAGAACCAAGCATGACATTCCCGAGTTGGAACGAGAATTGGAAGAGCGCGTCGCGTCATTAAAAAATGACGACGTCAGACAACTCGTCGTCACGATTCTTGCGCGCCCAGGATTAAGGGATCGATTGAGGCTCTCCCCCGCAGGTAAAGCGATGCATCACGCCTACATTGGAGGCTTGTTAGAACACGTGATGTCTCTCGTGCAACTGGCGGATAAAGTTTGTGATCACTACCCGTGGCTCGATCGAGATATTCTGATCGCTGGCGTTTTACTACATGACATTGCAAAAACTGACGAACTAACCATCGAAAACGGTTTTTCATACACCGATGAGGGACAACTCCTTGGGCACATCGTTCTCTGCTGCAATTGGATACATGAGGCGGCCAAAGAGAACGAAAATCTTGATCCGGAAGTGGTTCTGCAAGTCCAGCATCTTGTTGCCAGTCACCACGGTAAGCTCGAATTCGGATCGCCTAAAAAACCGAGCACCCCTGAGGCTCTGGCGATGCATTTCATCGACAATTTGGATGCAAAGCTGACCGGGTTTCTCGAACTGTTTAGCAAAGCATCACCCGGACCTGGTGATCCGCGATTTGGCGATCATTCGATGTTGCTGGAGACGCGCCCTTACTTTGCCCATCGACTCGATGGACACACCGGAATCGCTGCTACTGAAAAGGTCAGGGATGCCGTCGGTGGAGGCGGGTCTTCAGCGTCTGCAAAACCGACGCAAGCTGACAAAGATGAAGACAGGACCGGAGATCTCCCCTTCTGAAACGGATCTTTTTTGCGATCCGAATCAAACGACCAAGGTAATGGATCCTAGGGTTTCTTCTCGGCGTGCCGCGTGAAGTATTTCTTCGACCCAATGCTGAGCGATATCAGAAGAGGACGCCTCCACCAAAATCCTCAGCAGCGGCTCGGTACCTGAAAACCGAACCACAAATCGCCCTTCATCGCCAAGCGCAACCCGCGCCTCTTCAAGAGTTCTCTGGAGTATTTCCAAAGTTTCGATGTCCGGGCGATTCTCAATCCGAACGGTTCTTTGCTCCAAGGGGAAGCGTGAAAATTGGCCGGTGAATTGCGCCAGGGGTTCTGCTGATTCGACCACACATTGGCACACTGACAAACCGGTACGTAGACCATCCCCCGTGGCAGCCGCAGATCTATAGATGATGTGACCCGAAGTTTCTCCTCCGAGTACTCCACCGGTCTCACGAAGCGCAGCAGCAACCTCACGGTCCCCAACTGGAGTTCGAATCACCCTGATATCATGACTTCCAAGAAACTTTTCAACGCCCATGTTGGACATCACTGTCAAAGCCACAACAGACTGACTCAGCAAACCCTTCGATTGGAGATTCAAAGCCCATAAAGCGATGACGTCATCTCCATCTAATGAAGCGCCAGTGTGATCACAAAATAGCGCTCGATCAGCATCTCCATCGAAGGCGACTCCAAGGTCAGCGCCGGTTCTAAGAACTTCCTCTGCCAAAACTTTCGGGTGCAGTGACCCGCATCCGACATTGATGTTGGCACCATCCGGTTCACCGTTGAGAACGAACACTTCCGCTCCCACACGGCGGAACAACTCAGGCCCAAGATGGCAGGCCGCACCACGTGCAGTGTCCAAAACAACCTTGAATCCGTTGAGGAACTTCTCATCGGGAAAAGACCCCAACAACTTGTCTAAATACCGCTCAACCCAAATGTCATCTTCGGAGTAATTTGGGAAATCACCTTCGAGAGCTTCGGCGTTGACATAGTCAGCAGAGATCGAAACCTCTGCAGAGCGGGACAACTTCTCCCCCTGGTGATCGAGGATCTTAATGCCGTTGAACTCAGGAGGATTGTGGGATGCAGAAATCATCAATCCCAGATCTGCATGACCATCTGCAACCAATACAGAGATCGCAGGAGTAGGTAGAACTCCAGCATGAATCGTTTCTACACCCCCACGATGTAAAGCTCGCGTAAGAAGCTTTTCGATTTCCGGACCAGAGACGCGTGTATCACGCCCAATCAAAACCTTGGCAGACGTGACACCTTGTCGGTGTAGGTGTTGAACAAGGGCAGTTCCAATTCGATCGACGGATTCAGCGGCCAGAAGGCCCTTTCCGCCAAGATCGCGAACGCCATCAGTTCCGAAGATCATGGATCCGTTTCTTCCCGAGGCTCTTGAATGGTTTTCGCACTATAGAGAATAATTTTGTCAAACTTGATCATCTCACGAGAGATCCGAGCTGGCAAACTTCCATCCACCCAAAATACCTCGTCAGCAGTCGGGTTGAGGCTCGAACCATTGGTATCTTTGGCTCTCACCAAGAGATAGAACCGACCTTCATCGACATTTTTTTTCCACTGATCTAAGTCTTCCTCGATCCCCTTAACGGTGACTTTGACGCTTTGATCCCCATTGATTTCAAGCGTAACGCCACCTTCCACCACGTATTTCACCGAAACTTCAGCCGTGGCCTCTTCCAAATTTTGGGAAGGCTTGATCTCAACTTTTCCTGTAAACGCTGCGGAGGGTGGATCAAATCGAACCAATCCAGAGTCATCTCCTGTGATCAGCAACTCAACATCATCGACGATCAGTGCCTCCGAAAGGTTTCTGACGTCGATCTCTCTGGAAAGCACGTTGACTTGATCTCCTTCGAGAATCGTACGTGGGCCCACGAGAGTCACAGAGTCAGGCATCACCCTGACGTCCTCACTGGTAATCTGATAACCGGTCGCAGGTTGTCCCTTAGTGATAGGGCGCAATCCTCGCTGCACTCTAATCAATGAATCAACGACGACTTCTACGCCAGATGGATCAACACTTTGAATCGTCAATCCTGGAGGCAAATCAAAAGCTTCTTCAGAACGTAATTGAATCGGACCACTTTTATCGACCACAAGAGTGCCGATCATTTGGGGACTCTCTTCGAAAAATCTCGCCAAAGCATTTCGAGGCCCTGAGATCATGACTCTGCAGTTCCCTGTATAAGTGTCTCCAGGTTGCCCCATCATGCGGGATTCGGTGATTTTCTGGCTCAAGATAATTTGTTCATCTGTCGAACTAGGCTGTAAACGAATCACAGCTTCCCGAGTTTCTTCATGGCCTGTGTTACCAAATGCATAAGCCCAGACCACGATGGCGAGAACCATACTAGTGAGCTTGTTTCGGGTGTTGCCGAAGAAAATCTCCATGACTCGAACATTCAGGGGAGTGCTATTCAAGATTCACCCCCTTTTCTGTCAACTGCGGGTTCAGAAGGGCTTTGCTCCTCAGGAGAATCGGTTTTCGTGTAGTACGCTCTTAATCTCTGAGCCAGTTCGTCCTTATCCAAATCTCTAAAGACTTCTCCGCGCACACAGATCGAAACCGCCCCTGATTCCTCACTGACCACAATGGTGACAGCATCCGATTCTTCAGTCAGTCCAACTGCCGCGCGATGACGAGTACCCGCCCACGATCCCAACTGCTCATTCTCAGAGAGCGGAAGTAGGCAGCCAGCGGCTGCGATTCTGCCCTTTTGAATCACCACCGCTCCATCATGGAGTGCGGTGCCTGGATAAAAGATAGTATTGATGATTTCAGATGAAACTTCCGCATCCAAAATCGTTCCCCTGTCTACCCAAGGGTTCAATGTTTGGTCACGCTCGATGGCAAAGAGTGCACCAATGCGAGCCTTGGAGAGCATTTGACAAGCCCGGACTAATACGACGACCAGTTCCTGTTCGTCCCTGACCAGCTCCCCAAAAATAGGAGCCTGGCTCAAGCGTACCAATCCTCTTCGCAACTCGGGTTGTAAGATCACGATGATCGCGGTGAACGCTGCGGGAGTGATGACCGTCAACAAGAAGCCGATTCGCTCAAGATTCAAATAGGTGACCGCTAATCGAGTGCCGACCACTGCGATGATGACCGAAAGCGCCAAACCTTTGAGAACTCCAGCGCCACGTGTCCCCTCACAGAAAACAATGAAGCTGTAGATCAATAGATAGATCACGGAGATCTCAAAGATCACTCTCCATGGGCCTATCGCTTCGACTGCAGTCCAAATGGCATTGAACTCATTCAAGCCTGATCCTCCTGATCCACTACTTCTTCTCTGATCGCCTGAAGAACTTTGAGAAATCGAACTGTCTCATCGACATCGTGAACTCTCACCCATTCGACTCCACATCGCTGTGCCATCGACACGAAAGCGAGAGATCCGGGTAGGCGGTCATCGGGGGGGCTTCCATCAAGTGCTCCTGTACAAGCTTTTCGAGATGCCCCCAGCATCAATCGTGTCCCCAAATCTTTGAACTTCCTCAAAGATGCTGCGATTCGGAAGTTGTCTTCTAATCTCTTTCCGAATCCGATCCCCGGATCGAGTATCACCTTATCCCTTTGTCCACCTTTCGAGACAAAGAAATCGAGCCTCTCCCGAAAGAATTCGCTGATCTCGGCGATCACATCGGAATAGCCGGGATTATTCTGCATCGTTTCTGGAGTTCCCTGGCGGTGCATCAAGACCACATCCACGTCTTTTTCGACCACCAAATCGACGAGTTCTGGATCATCTCTAAGAGCAGCGGTGTCATTGATGATGGTTGCCCCTAAATCCACTGCTGCTTGGGCAACTTCACATCTACGAGTGTCGATACTGATGGGTACCTCGATACTGTTGGAGAGCCGCTCCAGACAAGGAATGATGCGATCCAACTCTTCCTGGACACTGATTTCCCTGCTTCCGGGGCGAGTTGACTCACCTCCGATATCGATGGCGTCGGCACCCTGATCCACCATTTGTACTGCACGGGACAGTGCGAGATCGGTATCGATCCAGCGACCCCCATCGCTGAACGAATCTGGAGTCAGATTCAGGATCCCGAGGACCTTGACCGTCAAGCTTCGACCTCTCAACTTTGGTTGGGATTCTCCCAGGGCTCGATCTCTGCAATGATTCGGCGGGCGATATCTTTGACCGCTTCTTCACGGGCAACCTCGATATCTTCTCCGGAAGCCAACGAGTACGAGGCTCTTCCCTCAACGACTCGCTGCAATAGGACTCTTTGGTCCCTCGATCGAATCAACTGGATTCCCACCTGGACCATTATTCCAGCTTCCTGGATATCGCCAGAACTACTTTCGACCAAAACGCCTTCATCAAAACGAAGAATCGATCCTCTGAGGATCGCATTAGAATCTTCCCCTGGGACAACTTCTGCTGAGGTCAGCAATTGAAACTCGCGTTTGACTGCCCGAGTCAACTCATACTCAAGGTCGCGACGAAAAGGGATCGTCTCATTTTTGAAGATCGGTATTGAGACCCTAGTCACCCCACGGGGAAGCTTATAACCAGGGGAATACCCACATCCCGCAATGAAAAGGACACCGATAAGGAACACCTTCAATAAGAAGTGGAGCTTGCGACTATTCAATTCTCACCTGTTCCCAACTTGGATCTGATCTCTTCCAGAATCCGGCGAGCCTCTTCTGCTTCTGTGCTACCCGCGGCTTCCAGTAACACCTTTTCGAGGTAGATGATTGCGGAATCATACTTTTCGATTCGGATATAAAAATCAGCGATCCTCAATCTTCTTTGGGCCTTGAAAGAATCGATCAATTCGAGACTTTCCCTAGCTCTGGCAGCATCTCCCTGGCCAGGGAACAAGCGCAGATATCTCCTGTAATGTTGTTCCGCTGAGACAAGAATACCCAAATCGTAGTCAACACCCTTCAGTTGGGCCATCGCTGCGTCTCCCGCGAGAAGTTGTGCTGGTGCAACCCACTCACTCTCAGGATATTCTCTCACCAAACGAGTGAGATATCTCTCAGCCTCCTCTGGCTGATCGTTTTTCAAATACCAATTACCGCAATGGAAGATGGCATCGTCACTGAAGTTCATGAATGGATAATCAGCAATCAAACCAATCAATACCTCAAGCCCTCTCGACTCTGCATTAACATCCAGTCCGAAGAGTCTCCTTGTCGCGCCAGTAAGATAGGAAAAGCCTATGTTGTATCGAATGAAGAGAGCTTCTTCCAAAGTCTGCGGGCCAGGGTCTGAATCGAAAATCTCTTCGGTCACCCTGAGAGCCTCATCGAAATTCCGGCTCTCCACCAAGGCACGTGTCAAATCGAGACGGACTCTTGCGATCAAAGGTCCACGACTGGGACCGTCATCTTCGTAAAGGTAGAGATCGATGGCATCTTGATAGATCTCAGCCGCTTGCTGAGGATTGCCCGCCTCGGCAGCGCTCCTAGCCAGGATCAGCAGCTCAGCAAACTCCCCTTCTGACGTCACATCCGCAGATTGGAGTAATGCCATGAGAGCGATTAGAGTAAATCCTTTGGAAAACACCATTCCCCCTGGTTCCCAACTGACTGGTTTCCGAATGACTGATTCCGAACTGACGGGCGATTTGCCTCAATCAGACTCGCAAGTATTTTAGCGAACGAGGCGGCCTCTCCAAGTGATGCGATACCAGGGAACTGAGGATATCCCAGCCCTTGAGAACCACCTCATCGGGCACTTCCCAAGTGGGAACACGGCCCCACTCCTGGCCAGAATCCGCTCTCAGGTAGTTCAAAAGGGCGTGATCGACGAAAATCGACCCACCGGATATGGAGCAATTCCCACAAAAAAAGCCGGAAGGAAGCTGAAACGCCAACCGACTCTCTTGTGAAACTGGCAGGGGCTTTTCACAACCGGAACAACTCTCCCAAGAGGGTTGCAAACCACTCGCAGCCAGAATTGAGTGCAAATAGCGATTTCTCAACCTTCGCCGCCCCTGCCCTGCTGACAGAAGCTTGAAGTATTGAAGAGTTTCACGGAGGAGTTCGTCATGGGGATCACCGGGGGTGAAAAGGGTTCTTAACAGATCCATTGCAAGAGTCGCATCGAGCCAGGCGGGCAGATCGTGCCGAAGATGCCTGAACCCCTCCACAAGTCGAGCCTCGGTGGCTAATTGCAAATCACCAGCCTTCTTTCGAAAACTGATGTCGTACCAACTTCCAGGGTCGAAGGGGGCATGAAAAGAAGAGGAGTTTCTCGCAGGCCTTCGGGCACCCTTCGCGAGCAGATCAAGAACCCCATGCTCTCTGGCAAACACCCTGATCACCTGCGAAGTTTCAGAATAATCGGTGGTCCGGAGCACCAACCCCCGGGTCCGAAATGAACCCTTCATCTAAGATCCGTTCCCACTCGATTCCTGAACACGCGCTCTGATGCGTTTGATTTTACGTTCGTCTGCACGAATAACCTTGAATACAACCTCTGCGGTCGAAAATTCTTCGCCCTCTCTTGGTACATGACCGAGTTCCGAGAAAAGAAAACCGGCAACTGTTTCATAGTCGTCGCTCTCGGGAATACTTGCAGACAATGCACGATTAATATCGAGGATACTTGCACGCCCATCGACGTCAAAGGTGTGATCATCAATTTTACGAATCTGATCACGACCAGCTGTATCAAACTCGTCTTCGATCTCTCCAACGATTTCTTCTAAGATGTCTTCGATGGTCACCAATCCAGACGTACCACCATATTCATCCAAAACCACCGCTATGTGAAAGCGCTCAGCGCGAAACTCTGCAAGTAGCTCCCGTAGATTCTTTGTTTCAGGAACAAAGTGTGTCTTTCGAACCACTTTTTCGATGTGAAGACTTTTCATCCCATCTTCGGCTGCATGGCGCAGCAAATCTTTGACGTACAGAACTCCTATGATCTCGTCCACTTCCTTGCGGAAAACGGGAATCCTTGAGTGCCCACAGGAAACCGCCTTTGGAATCACTTCCTCCACCGTTTCTGAAGCCTCGAAGCAAACCATGTCGGTTCGGGGAGTCATCACCTCAACGACGTCCGCGTCCCGAAATTGGAGCACGGATTCAATCATCGTCTTTTCACCTTGTTCGATCAGTCCTTCGCGCTCACCCATTTCGACTGCCGCCATGATTCCGGCTTCAGCAATATCTTGATCTGATTTATCAGCGTTTCCTCCCAGAGTTTTCAGAGCAAACCTCCTCAAACCGCGGAAAGAAACTGTCAACGGAGAGAACAACTTTTCCAAAGCAGATAGAATCGGAAACAATTTCACAGTGATCGTTGAACCAACCCACATTGAGATGACTTCCGGAAGTAACTCAAGCATCAGCAATCCCAAGATCAACACTTCAAGGATCCAGAAAGCGCCCCACCACTGCTCGATTCCGCCGCTCTTCAACATGGCAGAATACCAAGAGAGCCCGTCTTTTCTCAAAGCAAAGAGAATCGCAGCCCAGACACATTGCGTCAAAAGTTGAAGAATCCAAAGCATCAGATCGATGCGATGAATTTTTTCTGATTCGTCTTCTTCGCCAGCCTGTTCAAAAAATCCGTGGTATGCGCCAGTGGAGGTTGTCCGATAGCACCGACGGATGAGTGCGAAGAAAAAGGCGAGAAACAAAGCCAAGCCGTAAAGAAGTTGAAGGGTATCTGCAGAAAAACTGGTCACTTCAAATCCTCCACAGCGGAAGGAGTTCTGCAAAACGATTCAGTGGGATAGGGCCCTTCCTCATCGAGGGGATACGACCCTTCAGCGTCATCAGGCATGTTTCGTCCTCCATATTCAACGGTCATACAGCGGCAGGTATCCTAGGGGCAACTCAAGAATCAGCAATGCCATCGCTGTGGCATACTCTTCTCCATACCTACTCTCCCAAGATCCTGTCTCCTTTTGCAATTCGATTAATTGAGGCCACACAGATCGACTCCAACGATCCCAAAGGTCACCTCGGGATTGCTGTAGAATCTGCCCGACATAGAAATTTCCATAGTACGGAAAGTTTCCAGCCACCTTGAAGGCCCCTTTGCGCGATCTCGCGCCCTTTTCGATCAACTTACGGATGTAAGTCATTCCTCGAGTTCTCTCATCGAGGGAGTATTCACCGGCTGCGTCCATCGTCGAAATTGAAGCGGCGGTGATTTCATAGGAAGTACGATCTTTTGCTCTGGTTAAAGAGTATCGAAATGATCCATCTTCCGTGGCGCATTTGCGCAGATATTCCAATGCACGGTCGATGGTCACCTTCGGTACATGTACCCCAGATTCCTTCGCGGATCTCAAAGCTTGTATGCAGCAAACCGTTAGCGAAGCTTCATCCAATGGATCGGCAGGATGGTAACCCCAACCGCCCTTCGGAGTTTGGCAAGACAGGATCAGGTCCACTCCTGCTTTAATCGATTTCCGCAACTGTTCTTCACGTTGCGGCGTGGGCACTTGGCCAATGACCTGACCCAAAAACAGAATCGCATAGGTATGGCCATGCATCCTAGACCGGGTCTCACCACGATCTTCGATGTACCCACGATCATCGGATCGAAGGGGCGAGATCAGATAATCGACCGCTTTTTCAAGGGCTTGCCCATCGGGGCCCGATCCGTACTCGACACCGGCACCGATGAGAGCCAAGCCCGACAATGCTGTTACCGCAACTGGGTAAGAAGATGAGAACGCACCGACCCCATTCTGTTGTTGAACAAGGAAGTGGATACCTCGCTTGATGCTTCTCTCACTACGAGCATCATGAAGATCCCGAGAGAGATCTTTCCACTTGCCTTGAGATTCAGAAGAGGCGCCGTTGGGTGGATCTTGGAGAACTTCCGCTGAGAGAAGAGATAATCCTGGCAGGAATGTGAAAAGAAGGAATGTGAAAACCAGGAATGCCATGGGTAATAACCGCATCGGCGAAAACCCCATCGGTTCGAGGGGGTCCTCCTGGTCAATCGGCGGGATTTCCTTACAAGAGTCCTCATTCAAGATCAGTTCGACTCCGGTAGCTTTCTGAAGTAATCCTCGAGAAGGATACGGTACTTCTCAGGCAATTTTCTGTTGCCGTTGTCGTACATCCTTTGGATCACGGTCTTCGGTAATCGACCCCAGCGGCCACTGCCTTTGCGATCTCTAAGATTACCGGCTTCCTCAGGGGGAAGTTCCCCTTCGGTGGTTTTGTTATTGGCAACAGCATCGCCCTTTTCAGGCTTCCCTTGTTTTTGGGTCCCTGGTTTTTCTTCTTTGCCCGATTGCTGCTGTCCCTGGTCCTGTTTCTGAGCCAATGTGCGCTGCTGACCCGACTGACGCTGGTCCTTACTGCCCGAATCAACTCTTTGAGGGCTCCCCGACGGGGAACCACCACCGCTACTTCAGCCACCACCCAGTTTTTGAACTTCATCGATCAGCTGATCGATTCTTGAAAGGGTTTGTTGCTGCATCTGTTGGTTTGCTTCACCGGTATCATCTTGATCGAGAAGTCGCTCAATCTCCTTCATGTTCTTGGAGATTTCACCAACAAGTTCATCGACCTTGCCGAGGGGATTAGCTGAATCCAAGACATCGAGAGGGTCAAAATCGGGAACCTGCTCGTCGATCAGTTTTTCGAGATCGGTACGGGTATCCTGCGCTTCGGCTTCCTCTTTTGAATCGAGCTCCTTACCTGCGGAACTCTCTACCACTTCCTCCTGCTGCTCGGGAGATTCACTCTTCTCTCCTGGGTCGGACTTGGTACTCGGTCTCAAGCCCTTCAACTCTGGGTCTTTCACTTCTCCGGCATCCTGGGCGGCCAGAGATCCGGAAAGGCTAAGTCCAATAGAAAGGCAAATGGCGAATGCCACCGACAGGTGAGTCCGGCGATACTCACCAACTTGGAACCAGAAATTCGACATCGTCGTCCTTTTCTTTCATTCATTCCCAGCGAAATCGCCTCAATAAGGGCCAGGGAATCATTCACACATAATTATTATACACCGGGGTGGGCAAAAATGTAGCTTCAACCACCCTCACCAGGAGAGGTCTCAGAGGGGGAATTCTCGCCTTCTGGCTCTTTAGGAACGATTTCTGGCCCCTCTGGAGGGGCCATTTGTTGCTGTAGATCACTCGCAATCTGTTCCGTCAATTCGATGATGCTGCCCTGGCGTTGTACAAGCCTCTCAAGGAGACGCTTTTCAAGGGGGTTGAGTTCCTTCCCCTCGCTCCTTCTTGCATCCAACCTCTGAGTCCGTTGCAAAACTTCCTGCTGCATTCTCTTCAATGCCAACAATTCAGCAGCAGGTGGAACCAATCGTGGTTGCTGTTGCTGCTGTTGTTGCTGCTGCTGTTGCTGTTGCTGTTGTTGTTGCTGTCGTTGTTGTCGTTGTCGTTGTCGTTGCCGTTGCCGTTGTTGTTGTTTTTAGTGTTGTCGTTGTCGATGTCGTCGTCGTTGCCGTTGTTGTTGGTCTTTGTGTTGTGTTGTCGTTGTCGT
>NHDG01000048.1 GCA_002167285.1 Planctomycetia bacterium TMED53 | reverse complement strand
GCAGCAGGTGCAGCACCACGAACAGTGACTAGCGGAAACTCCGGCACTACGGGCCAGCTCAGCAGCGGCACTGCTCGACTGAATGAAGCAGAGGTCGTGAAGACCACCGGTGTCATTCGAAACGAAGGCACACAGCAGGGATCTCAGCGTGGGAGTTCTGCTGTCACAGCAAGTGGTTCGCAAAGAACTGTGAACAAGCCTGCGAAAGCTCCATTACCTCAACGGCAGTTCAAGAAAATCACGGTTAGATCAGGGGACAGCTTGTGGCGTATCGCCGAGCGTCACCTCGGCTCTGGCAATGCTTACAACAAAATCATCTCTGCAAACTCAGGGTTGACTGAATCGACGGTTCTCAAAGAAGGACAAGTCCTTCGAGTACCCGTTGCTGGTGGAACAAGCCAGCCTCAGCGAACTTCCCGCCCCGCGGTCGCCCGTGGTGCAAAGGCGTATCAGATTCAAGAGGGGGATACCCTTTGGGATATCGCCAGTGATCGCCTCGGCGATGGAAACCGTTGGCAAGAGATCAGAGAGGCCAACCCTGGGGTCAACTTGGATGTTCTCAAAGTGGGAGTCGTTATCAATCTGCCCTGAATGAGAGAAGGGGCGTAAAGTTACAGTCCTTGATCAGATACAAATCATGATCAGATAAATGCATGATCAAAACGAGTGGCACCATCCCTTGGGGATTTTGTATATTCAGCTTTCCCCATGCCGCTTTTAAGAATGGTCGGTTGCGCAGCGCGCAACCGACCATTTTTACATCTGACAAAACAGCTTTTTATTAAACCGAATCCTGATCAAGCCGAATCAACGAGATGGCAATCGGTGATCCGACGATTGGGAGCCCAGGTATTCGTCGATGGTAAATTCTTCGGCAGTGCGAAATCCGGTTAACTTACGGTGTGCCACAAAGCGTAAGAACTCATCTTCGAGGATCGCTTGATTCGCCTGGCCCAATTGCTCGAGGCGCAGTTTTTGCTCCGTGATTTTAAAGTGGAAGTCTTGCTGCATTTGCTGGGTGGCTCGCATCTCATCGAACCTTGGTGCAACCACCTCACTGCAAAAGACCAGCGTCAGTCCTAAGCAGATGAGCTTGCCCTGCAATGGATCGAACCCGAAGGTGCTCAATGGTGAGATCAACGCCCTCTTGATATCAGAGAGGGGGACGCTGGGAAAGGATTGAAACAAGAGCTCCCATCTCCAATCTCTGCACGGGCTCGCGGACAATTCCGACTGGCGCAGTAGATCAGGATCGGCTCAAAACTTCAAGGGTCCCAGAATCGCCGAAGAGGCCAATTCCGCCTCGATCCGCAAGAGACGGTTATATTTGGCGTTTCTCTCAGACCTGCACGGGGCGCCGGTTTTGATCCAGCCGGCTCCAGTGGCCACCGCCAAATCGGCGATAAAGTCGTCTTCCGTCTCGCCAGAGCGGTGAGAAACGATGATTCTGAAGCCCGCCTCGGAAGCGATGTCGATGGCTTGTAAAGTTTCGGAAACGGTGCCGATCTGATTCAGCTTCACCAGTAGAGCGCTTCCTGCCCCTTCCGAGATGCCCCGGCGGATCCGCTTTGGATCGGTGGCAAAGAGGTCGTCCCCAACCATGCGAATCTGCGGTAAAGCCGCCGTTAGACGCGTCCAACCCTCCCAATCCTCTTCATCGAGGCCGTCCTCGATGCTGGTGAAGGGGAACTGGCTCGCCAACTGAACCCAGTGATCGACCATCGCTTCGGAGGAGAGAGCCTCACCAGATGCTCCCATTTGGTAGTGGCCACCTTCGTGGAGTTCGCTGGCGGCGACATCGAGGGCAAAGGTGAATTGTTGGTCATGGCCAACGGTGTAGCCCGCTTGTTGGATTGCTGCGCTCAGTTCCTCCAAAACGCGGACGTCACTTTCAAAGTCGGGGGCAAAGCCACCCTCATCTCCGACTGCAGTGACGAGGCCCGCTCCTTTGAGCCGCTTTTTGAGGATGTGGTAAACCTCCACACCCGCCCTCAATGCGGAAGAGAAATCGTCAAAGCCGGTGGGGGCGAGCATGAACTCCTGAACGTCGACAGAATTGTCGGCGTGAGCACCTCCATTGACCACGTTCAGCAGAGGGATCGGCAATCTGACAGAGGAGGGGCCACCGATGTAGCGGTAGAGGGGAAGTTGGCAACTTTGAGCTGCGGCTCTGCAAGCGGCCATCGAGGCCCCGAGGATGGCGTTCGCACCGAGGCGAGACTTGTTGGGGGTTCCGTCCGCTTCACAGAGTCGGCGATCGATCCCTTCCTGGTCGCGGGCATCTTCACCGGTTAGCAAGTGGGCGATTTCGCCGTTGAGATGACTGAGAGCCTTTTCGACACCCTTGCCTGCCCAAGCCTCACCTCCATCTCGAAGTTCGAGCGCTTCAGCCTCACCGGTGGAAGCCCCAGAGGGGACGAGTGCAGCTCCACGACTGCCGTCATCAAGGATGCATTCAGCTTCGATGGTCGGGAATCCGCGGCTGTCGAGGGCCATACGGCCATGAAGTGTGGCAATTTTACTCATGGGGATCTTTCCTGTTTGTGGTCGCAGGGCGCCCGTTACCGATTCTTTCGGGTCAGTTGCCTCACCCTTCAGAATGCTTCACGATGGAGACGTGGATTGTCCTCGTCCGGGACCCCACATGTCAACCGATCGGACAGTTTGGAGCTGAGGGTTTGGAAACAGAAGTAAGGCGAGCAGCAGCGAAGGGATTGCTGGGCGATAAACTGACGCGCCACGGAACCCCTGTGATCTTGTGGATTTCCTTTTTTTGCTTGGCGGGTTCCCTGTCACTCTTGCTGATCGGTGAGGTCAATGAGTCCCTCCAGATCGGTGGTTGGATCTTCTTTGCAGTGCTTTGGCTCTTCGCTCTCAATTTCTTCCGAAATCCGGTGAGGATTGCTCCTCAAGGGGGGCAGCCGATATCACCGGCGGATGGCAAGGTGATCGGTGTCGATCTCGTCGAGGATGAGGCGTACGTCGATGGACCCGCTCTACGAATCCACATCTTTCTCTCGGTGTTTAATGTACACGTCAACCGCATCCCCCTGGATGGTGTCATCGAGCACCTACGTTACATCCCTGGGGAGTTCCGAAATGCCGTGGGAGCTGAGGCTCGGGAAGTGAACGAGCGCCAAGAGATCGGACTCAGAACTACAGATGGAGTTCCGATCCTCGTTCGTCAGATCGCTGGATTGATTGCCAGGCGTATCGTGTGCCCTCTTCAGGTTGGAGAAGAGGTCGAGAGAGGTTTTGACTTCGGAATGATTCGGTTCGGCTCGCAAACAGAGATCATCATTCCTGCGAAGGAAGGTGTTCCGTTCAAGTCCATGGTCAAAGTGGGCGACAAGGTCCACGGAGGAAAGACGGTGCTGGGTGATTGGATCGAATGATGCTTCAAGGAGTGAAGCTGCAAGGCGTGTGGCCTTCATTCCGAATACCATCACTTTGTGCAACGCAGTGTGCGGGTTTATTGCCCTGACCCTGATCGCAGGAAGTCTTGAGGGAGGGGCCTCCGATCCAATGGAGCGCCTCGAAAAGGCTGCTTGGTTCATCTTGGCTGGGATGCTCTTCGATGTCTTTGATGGCAAGGTCGCCCGTGTCACCGGTGGGGGGACCACCTTGGGAGCACAGCTGGATTCTCTCGCCGACCTGGTCAGTTTTGGCCTGGCCCCTGCAGGTCTCGCTTTGGCGATGTTCCACCACTCGGGCGCGGATGACATCATCACCCCCCTGGGACGCATGATGTGGTTGTTTTCATTGGCATACTTCCTTGGCGCGCTATTGAGATTGGCCCGCTTTAACTCGGTCAAAGCAGAAAAGGATGACCCTGATGAAGTCGAGGCATTCGTGGGACTTCCAACGCCCGGTGCGGCCGGAGTGGTTGCAGGGCTTGTCATCTGTTACTTCTGGCTGAGTGATTGGCAATCCTGGGATCTGCGCTTACTTGCTGCAGAACGGCCTGAGTGGGTCGATGCGGTCAACCATGGCATCACGGCTTATCTACCGGTGACGTGTTTCATCCTTGGGTATTTGATGGTTTCTCAGCGAATCCGATACACCCATATGGGAACCGTGCTCATGCGCAGAGGGATGAATTTCGATCGGTTCACCAGCTTTATTTTTGGAATGACACTGATCGTCTTCTTTGCTGAACCGGTGATCCTATTGGGGTTTGTCCTCTACGGGATCTCGCCGGCGGTAGCGTTCCTGTTAAGTCCATTTTCTGGTCGCCGGAAAGAACAAGAAAATCCTCAAGAGCGCGTTGCCGGTGGGGGACCGGGGGCTGACTGATGCAAGTACCTGTCAGACTCGCTCTGGGATCGAATCTTGGTGATCGCGAAGATCATCTGCGAATGGCGAGGAGATTGATCGAAGATCAGCTACTCGCAAAGATGAAGTCTTCTCCAATCCATGAAACCGAACCGGTCGGCCCACCCCAAGGAAAGTATCTTAATCAGGTCGTGAGTGGTGAGAGTTCGCTGACTCCACGAGAAGTTTTACGCTCATGCCTGCAGATTGAAAAACAGTTGGGACGTGAGCGAACCGAGTTATGGGGGCCGCGAATCATCGATATCGATATCCTGACTTATGGGGATGAACAGATCGAGGAACCTTCCCTGCGAATCCCTCATCCCCGATTGGTGGAGAGGAGTTTTGTCCTCGCTCCTTGGGCAGATCTGGAACCAGAATTCATCGTCCCTGTGCACCAACTTTCGGTAGCAGAGTTACTCCGTGCGCTTCCCAAATCGGTGAAGGGGAGTGCAGAGTGCTAATCATCGGTCAGCATGGGGATTCTCCAGCAAGTTCTGCAGTGGAATTGGTCGACAGATTGAGGGATTGGAGGAGTTCCTTGCCGCCAGCGGCAACCGTTGGCCTCGTGCCGACGATGGGGGCTCTGCATGTGGGACATCTGTCACTCATTCAAGAGGCAAAGAAAGAGTGTGACTTCGTCGCGCTGACGATCTTTGTCAATCCAACCCAGTTTGCGCCAGGAGAGGACTTGGATTCCTATCCAAAAACTTTGGCAGAGGATCTCGCCAAAGCTGCCGAGGAGGGTGTCGATCTCGTTTGGCTCGGCGAATCCGATGTTTTGTATCCGCCAGGCTTTTCAACAGTGGTGGCAGTGCCCCAACTTGCGGATCGACTCTGTGGGAAATCACGTCCACACCATTTTGGGGGCGTTTGTCTCATCGTTCTAAAGCTCTTCAATTTGTTCCAACCGACCCATGCTTATTTTGGGGAAAAGGATCTACAGCAAGTCACCATCATCGAACGAATGACCACGGACCTTGATCTTGCGATTCAAATCGTTCGCTGTCCTCTGGTCCGGGAGTCGGATGGTTTAGCCCTCTCGAGCCGGAACGTACGCTTGAATCCTGCCGAGCGAGAGGCGGCTCTCTCCTTGTCGAGGGCGTTGATGGCGATCAAAACCTCCTGGGAAAGTGGAGAAAGAAATCCACAGCGATTGAGTGAGTGTGGAGTGGGCGATTTGGATTCAAGAGTTGAACTGGAATATCTGGAAATCGTCGACAGAGGCAGCTTGTCCACCATCGATACTGCGGAAATCGATGTTGAGGCGGTCGTCTGTATCGCTGCAAAAGTCGGTGATGTACGGCTGATCGACAACATTGCTCTGGAGTTGAGCTAATGCCGGCACCATTGCTGGAAGTGATCACCGATTCTTCTGAGGTCTTATCGGTGACTACCCCCGCAAAAGTCAATCTTTGGCTCGAAGTTTACGGTAAGCGAGATGATGGATTTCATGAGATCGTCTCTTTGATGGTCCCCATCGGTTTACGCGACCAAATTGATTTGGATTTTGCGACCTCCGTGGATCGATTGGAGGTTCCCGATGGAGGAGCACCAGCGGATTCATCCAATCTTATGATGGCCGCTTTGCAGAGGGCCCGAAGATCCCGTGACATTCCGCCGATCGCAATGCGATTGATGAAACAGATTCCCGCTCAGGCGGGATTGGGAGGAGGAAGCAGTAATGCTGCGGCATTGCTCGCCTGTTTACATCATCGATTTGCAGATCCCCGCGGTTGGAGTGGCGTGATCTCTGATGCTGCAGAATTGGGGTCTGATGTGCCATTTTTTCTCGGCTCCGGCCCTTGTTTGGTGAAAGGTCGAGGAGAGGTGATGGAGCCATTGGAAGGACCGATATTCGATAATGAGTCGATGTTCGCGAGCATTTGGTACCCCGGGTTTGGCCTTTCAACGGCAGATGTATATCAGCAGCTGAGTGGTCCCTTGACATCTGGTCATTCATGTCGCAATTTCAGCATAGAAGACTTCCGGAATAGGCGAGGGAAGTTCCAATATTTGTACAATCGATTGTTCGATGGTGCACAAAAGTTGGATGCTCGAATCTCTTCGATTTCTCTCCTTTTGGAAGATCTCTTTCCCGGTCGCTGGATCATGACCGGGAGTGGCTCTGGTTTTGTCATTGTTGCTGACAGTCAAGACGCTTCCTCCGAGGATGCTTGCCAATTACGGAAAGCGATCCCCAGGGCGTTGACGCTTGAGGATGGGTTTTCTGAACGAATTTTTGCTGAGAGTGGGATCCACGTGGTTCCGCTTCTAACCCAGCCTTGACCACTGCCAGCCAAAAGAAAGGGAGGCCACCCTTGGAAATTACGGAAGTCCGTGTCAGTCCAGCTGGTTCCAAGGAAGATAAGCTGAAGGCCTTTTGCAGTGTCACTTTTGACCAGTGTTTCGTGGTCAGAGACATTCGCGTCATCGAGGGTAGTAAAGGCCTGTTTATCGCTATGCCGAGCCGCAAGTTGACGGTTCGTTGTCCTGGCTGCAATTTTAAAAATGTGGTGAGAAGCAACTACTGCAATCAATGCGGTGGCAGTATCGATCGTTACCTGTCCGAACAAGTAGAGCAGGGGCGTTCAAAGCTTCATGCGGATGTGGCCCATCCGATCCTGACAGAGTTTCGTGAAGAGATTCAGGATCACGTTCTCGACGCTTATGAAAACTTCCTCGATGAATCGGAAGAATACGAACCGGTTGGTATCAAGGAAGAGAAGAGTTCTTTCATCCGAGAAGCTGAACCCGAATTCGCAGATCGTGGAAAACCGGCTCCTCGTGGCCCGCTCGAGGATATCCAGCATGAGGAGAAAACTGAGGCAGAATTCCTAGGTAAAGATAACTCTGAGGAAGAAGAGGAAGCTCTTCCTCCTCCTGAGGATAACTTTAGTACAGGAATCTTCTAATCGTTCATCCTGTCTAGAATCTTGCTGTCTGGAATCTTGCTGTCTGGGATTTTGACTGGGCCTCGATTCGACAGATGCACCCATGACCCGCTCATCTTGTGAAATATTCCGCAAGTCAAATGGGTCAACTGCGAGTACACTGACTTGGACCGAATTCGGGGAACGAGTCTGCGCCAATTTTATAAATTGGAAATTTGGAGTTCCTAACGAGCTCCTTCTCAATCACCCTTCGGAAACCAGTTTGTGTCGGTCTGAGCACTTCATTTTTAGGGGAATCGTCTTGTCGCTGAGTGGATTTGCAATTTTTGACTCTCGCCGTTGTTTCAGGAGTTGTTTCCTTCTTTTGATCTTGGGTTTTTCAGGGGTTGTTTTTGCACAAGATCCTGACTCCCCCGTGAATCCAGAGATTCCGATCAAATCGCAAAATAATGCTGTTCAGGAAGAACTCTCCACCGCGGCTCCAGCTTCCCAAGATCCGCCAAAGTTGAACCCAATTATCGAGAATCCGGTGATCGAATCGAAACCGGTGCAAGTCGCCGACGATTCGGTAGAGGCTCCGGAAGATCCCGATGAGCAGCTGCGAAAAAAGGTCACCGACTTCTTTGCATCGAGTGAGCAGTCCGACTGGATTCGTGCGCTGACTCTTTTAGGAGCTCGTCAAGAGCGAGAGAATCCACCGGAGTGGATCAATCCAATGCTCTTGGAATTGTTGACCGATCGAGCCCTCGAAAATCCGACGAGGACGCGGTTGATCCTTGCGGACGAATTGATCAACAACAGCAACACCGGAATTTTGATATTAACGGTCCTCCTAAGACAGGAGGCGAACTGGCCCTTTTTGGAAGAGGTCGAAAGTAGCTTTCGACAGTGGGCTCTCGATGAGGCTGTTCGGGAGAGATTGATTACTGAATTCAGGGTTGCCACGGATCCGCTGCAGTTGGCTCGATTGTTCGACATTTTGACGGTTGGAGACCCCAGGGATGTCCTTGAGGTCACCATCGATCGACTGAGGGACTCCGCAGAAGTGGCTACAGCGACGCTGGTGGCTTCACTTTCGGAGTTTATGAAACTGGATTTGGATCAGGCGGGCTGGATCACTTGGTGGGATACGAATAGTGATAAACCGATCCTCGATGGAATCGTTTCGCGGACAGAAGCAGCAGGTGAGATCAGGGAACTTGCCCTTTGGAATCGGGCGGATCGATTTCTTCAGGAGGAAAAGAATCCCGTTCGATATGTCAATTGGCTGATCGAATCGATGGCACCGGGGGAGACGAACAAAATTCGAACCGCTGCGTTGGTAAGGTCCGGAGTCTTTGCTCGTGAAGTGATTCAGAGTGATACCGCTTTGGGTGTGGAAGAGCGGGTACGAATTTTTAAGCCGTTGGTGCAGAAACTCGTCAATCTTCTGCAAGATGAGATGAGCTCTGTCAGGAGTTCAGAAGAGTTTTTGGAATTAACTCTACTATGTCTGGCATCCCTGCGTGAATTCGGTGACTTCAAGGATGACCCCGACCTCATCAGGGCATTAAAGTTTCACATTACCCGTTTGAATCCGGATTTGACCAATGGTGCTAGAAGAGTCGCACGTGAAGCGTTGAACACTGCGAGTGCGTTGCGCTCTCCGGTATCGGATGAAGTCGATGCTGCACTCGAAAGATTTTTGCCAGCTGTGGAACAGAAACCGGATGTGGCAGAGATTCGAAGGCTTGTCGCTGCTTCGCGGAGTATTGGATTCTCAGAGAATACCGTCGAAATCCTCTTCAGAGTCGCCAAGGTCTCTCCTTCTCTGGCAGATGTGGTATTGGAAGCATTGGTCTACGGACAGGTTCCAGATAGTTCCGTACCACTAGTACTTGAGTACTACGGTCAGCTGGTTGAATCGAGTGATGAATCGAACATCCGATCATTGGCGATCAATGGGATCGGGCGACTCGGTGTCGATGCGGGCATTTCGATACTAGTTTCGATGGTTCTACAGGGGCCGGGGGAGAGTGATTCTGAGCGAGAAGCGGCATTGGCGATGATCGGTTCCATCGGAGGGCCTGGAGCAGTGACCGCATTTGTGAATGTTCTGACAGAACTCTCTGCAGAGGATCGCTTGAGAGAGTTGGCTCTGCAGCAAGCGTTGAATCAAGCGGGGAGTGATAACACTCTCGCATTGGCTCAGGAATTCATCTTCGATTCTTCCGGCGGGACTTATCCCTGGGCAAGTTCTGCTCTGAAGAAAGCCGCGTTGATCTCCATCATTGAGAGCAAGGGGCAGCCGAACGATCTTCGTAGTCGCTATCCTGAGAGATTTCAGCGCTGGGTACTTCTGCAAGCGCAGCGATTTGACTTCTTGGTTGCGGAATTAATCGAACAATCCAATGCCGCCGAGGAAGCAGATAACAGTGAGATTGAAGAGTCTTGGAAGCAGCTAAAGCAAGAACTGGCCAATTCCCTCGCCTTGATCGGCGATGAGCCAGTAATCGGGGTTTCTCAAATTCCCGCTGCCCGCCTGCTGAGACTTGCCCGTGACATGGATGGCCGAGCAGTGGTGATGGAAGCGCTGGGAGCAGGGGTATCTACCAGGGTGGTCGATACCTTTACCGTTTACTTGGATGCGGTCAGTGGGTCTTCTACGGATTTGACGGTCAAAAGCTATTTTGAGAGAGATCCCTGGAGCTGGCTTCTGGACCACCTGGAAGTGGGCGTCTCTGGGTCGGGCGATATTGAGTTGATTCGGGCCCTAAGAGTACTAGCGGAAGAGCGATCTGAACGGGAAAATATTCTTAATCGTATCGATGCATTGGAAGCTCGATCTGAGCCTATGGATACAGATCCCGTTCCGGCTCCTGCAGAGGACACGCAGGAGGAACCCGTTCGGGAGTAAGCGCCTGTTCGGAGACTATTTTGGCCGACACCTCAGGAGACCGGTTTCCTATCAAAACCAGCGTCTGTCGTGGCTCTCTTTCCGAGTCTCGCCATCAGGCCACCGCCATTATGTATCCCAAAGATGGTCCCCCCTTGATGTATGGATCCGCGGATCCGGGGACCTTCTTGCGATCGGTGGCGAAGCCTTTTCAAGCCCTTGCTTTGTTGCGTGCTGGAATCGGTGAGAGTTTCTCTCTGTCACCCAGAGAGCTGGCTGTGATCTGCGCGAGTCATGCCGGAGAAGGTTTACACCGAGAGCTGGTCAATGGTTTGCTGGAGAAGGGCGGGTTATCTGTCTCCGATTTACAGTGTGGCATTCATGCTCCCTTTTCTCGGAGCGAAAGACAGCGAATGCTGGCCGATAAAGAGTTGCTCGATGCGACCTGTAATAACTGCTCTGGAAAGCACAGCGGTATGCTGTTGGCGACGGTCAATCAACAGCAGTCGAAAGATGACTATCTGGAACTGAACCATCCTCTGCAAAGAAGTATCCGAGCGGTATTGGAACTGTTTAGTGGAGAGATCCTCGATATCAATAGGTCCGGAGTCGATGGCTGTGGAGCGCCCACTTATCACATACCGCTGCTGTCGATCGCCCGTGCATTCCAGCGACTGCACCAAGAGAAGTTTTTACAGGGCTGTGGATTCAGTGATTGGGTCCAGAAGGTTCACGATGCCATCGATTCTCACCCGAAGGCTTTTAGTGGCGAGGGCAGATATCCGCTTTTGTGGCGGCCTTATCTCGCAGGAAAGTTTCGGGCTAAGGAAGGTGCCGAGGGAGTCATGGTCATTTGGGGCCCCAAGGGTTCATTAGTGATCAAGAGTCACGACGGAGCAGACCGGGGATTGATTCATGCCATTCCTCATCTGCTAAAGAGGTCGCACTGGATCGACGAGACGACCTTTGAGCGCTGGATCTCTGACCAACCCTCGCTCGTCAGGAATGTCGCCGGAAGAAAAGTGGGTGATGTTTACGTGGAGATTCCTGAACCACTTGAGCTGGATGATCCGCTGACGTCAGTTCCAGGGATGGGGCTCACCAAGTAGGCTTTTTGACACGGGGGGCACAGGTCGAAACGAATTTCTCTGTAGACCTGATCTTGAGCTTCTTCTGCGCTCAAATTTTCCAAGGACTTGAGCAACGATTTCCAAGAATCTACGCCGGTTTTTTCCAAGTCTCCTTTGGAAATCTCCATCGGATCATAGGCTGCTTGGACGATCACTTTGACCTGATAGCGGACATCTTCATCGATCAATAGGCTTTTGCCGCAGCGATCACAGGAAATGCCGTCCAAGGGGCCCCGATTCACTCAGTTCAAGTATTGAGAAACTTCAGTGTGCACTGGAATCGATCCGATTGCGAGATCCTGCTTTCAGATCGAAGAGTATCAGAGACAAAATCTTGATCCCCGCTTTCACCGAGCCTACCAAGGTTCCCGAGATCTTTGAGTGACCGATTCTTCGGCGGTACGGCAGGTCGATTTCCAAATGACGCAGGCCAATTTTGGCAGCCTTTAATTGCATCTCAACGGTCCAGCCGAAATCGGGGTCCTGCATCTCGAGTTCGAGTAGAGTCTCGAGTCTACAAGCACGAAATGGCCCGAGATCTTGGTAGTGGACGCCATGGAGCCAGCGAATCAGTGTCGTTGCCAACGCATTGCCAAAGCGTTGTTGGAGAGTCAGTGACCCTCGATCGATGCCACGGTGAGCACGGTTTCCCAGCACGAGATCTGCTTCTTGTTGAATCAAGGGTTCCACCAATTGGGGAAGGCAACGAGGGTCGTCGGAAAGGTCCGCATCCAGAAAGACGACAACCTCTTTCGCGGGGGGGCCGGCGATTTCGCGAAGGTCGCTGATCGCTGCCATACACGCTGAGCCGTAACCCTTCCGTGGTTCCGTGACGACCCTTGCTCCAGCTTCTTTTGCGATCTGTGCGGTTCGGTCCTTGGAGCCGTTATCTGCGACGTGAATCGAATCAATCTTTAAAGATCCCAACACCGAATTGGGTAATGATTCGATGACTTGACCGATGGAAGATTCCTCATCGAGGGCTGGAATGACGACTCGAATCTTCCAGTCACGCGGGGAATAATTTTCCACAGATCAAAGGTCCAGTGGAGGAATTTCTCTGGCAACCCGGGCGACCGCCTCCAACTGATTGAGAAGGGCATCCAATTGATCAAGGGGCAAGGCATTAGGACCATCGCAAAGAGCCTTGTCGGGATCGGGATGGACTTCGAAGAAGAAGCCATCGGCCCCTGCTGCAGCCGCTGCTCTCGCGAGTACGGGAATAAATTGACGCTCTCCACCAGAGACCCCATCGATACCCCCGGGAGTCTGAACACTATGGGTGGCATCGAAGATCAGGGCTGCACCCGTCTCCTGCGTGATGGGGATGGCGCGGAAATCGTTGACGAGCCGTTGGTAACCGAAGGAGGAACCGCGTTCGGTGATCCATACATCCACGGCTCCTGCTGACTTGAGAACATTGACACGACTGGCCACATCCCAGGGTGAGAGGAATTGCCCCTTCTTCAGGTTGACGATCTTTCCCGTTTCTGCTGAGGCTTCCAGAAGTGAGTTTTGGCGACACAGAAATGCGGGGATCTGCAAGACATCGACCACCTCAGCTGCACGAATCGCCTGCTCTTTGTCATGGATGTCGGTCGTGATGGGGAGGCCGGTTTCTTCCTTAATTCTGGCCAGGATGGGAAGGCCCGCATCGAGACCGGGGCCTCTGAAAGAGTCGCTACTGGAGCGATTGGCTTTTTCATAACTGGCCTTGAAAATGATGGGCAGATTTCTTCTCTTTGCCACCTCACCGATGACTTGGGCAACCTCGAGGGCGAACCCCTCGTCTTCGATGACGTCGGGGCCGATGATCCACAAAGGAGCGGCACGGGTCTGTTCGCCGATGCGAAAGTTGTCACGCATTTGGGTCAATTGGCCCCCTTTCAGGGAGAATCAGGCAAGTCCCCGATTTTTGGTGGGGCGGGGAACAACAACCCCGACCTCATCGTCAGGATATCGTCTGGTAGTCCCCGCATCCAAGTCGCCGGATGGACTATTTGACACTTTTTCGGTGTGCTGGTGGGTTTCAATAGGGGGCAGCTGCTGTCGCCCCGGCAAGGCCGATGTGCTAATATTTTCAGCTCTTACACCAATTCAGTTGGGGTTGTTGAAACTCCTCCGTGACTGATCCTGCCCAGGAAAGAGGACGGATGACCGAGAAGTTGCGAATCCAGTTGTACAGTGCTCCGTGGTGCCCCGATTGCACCGTTGCCACGAGATTTCTGGATGGCCGAGGTATCGAGTATGAAGTCGTCAATATCGACGAGGTGGAGGGTGCTGCCGAGCGTCTCGAGCAAGAGACGGGCAAAAAAGGCATCCCGTTCCTGGTCGTGGGTGACCAGTGGGTTCGAGCCTACACCCCTGGAGGAGGCGCATTCCCCGAGGAGGAGATTCTTCGAGCGATCGAAGGCCCCCGGGAATCGAGCCGCTAAGTCACTGCTGAATTGAGATCGTCTTGAGGAGAATCCACCGATGAACAAATTCTTGATCGGGATCTTGGTCCTGTTGCCGGCGCTAGTGATTGCTGCCATCGGTCAGCCCGTGGTTGCCCAGGATGGGGCTGGTGGAGGATTGCTCGATCAGCTTGAGCAGGATGGTCTCGGGGCAGGCGGCTTCGGTGAAGGGGGATTCGGAGACAGTATCTTTGGATCCGACGATCCGATTTCATGGAAGCTGAAAAAACCTGCGGCGACCGCTGCGGGCTCAAAGATCGAACTCGAGTTGATCGCGACGATGGAGCGCGGCTGGCACATCTACGGCATCGATCAGGATCCCGAATGGGGAGTGGCCACGACCATCGTCGTCGTCGAGGTCGGAGATCTACAGTTCGATGGTGAAATCTCCGAACCGGAGCCCCATGAGCGTGAGGTCGGAGACGAATATTATTTGGAGCATGAAGGGGAGACGGTCTTCAAGATCCCGTTGGCAATCCCTCAGGAAGCAGCGGCAGGTCCACGCAATGTTTCGGTATCGGTGACCTATCAGGCATGCGATGCAAAAGAGTGCCTGCTTCCAAAAACGATGACTTTGCAAACAGAGGTCATGGTTGGAACTGAACAGGGAAGTAAAGAGGCTGCCTCCGCTACATTTCAGGCGGATGAATCACCGGTCAAATGGACCGTGCCCGTCCTCGAATCGGTGACACCCGGTACTCCCTTCAAAGTGATCGTTTCGGCGGAGATCGAAAGGGGTTGGCATATCTACGGAGTCGAGATGGAGCCTGAAAATGGCACGCCGACCCGTTTCCTCACCGCTGACTCTTCTCCTCTAAAAGTCATCGAAGTCAAAGAGTTGACCCCCCCTTACAAAGGGTTCGACCCATTGATCGGGGCCAACAGCATCAAGCACCAGCGTAAAGCTCGCTTCGAAGTGACCCTCGAATACAGCGGCGATGCTCCCCTGAAAGTTGGTTCTCTACCTTTGATCGTCGAATCGATGTCGTGCGATGCGATGATGTGTTTGCCAGAAGAGAGACTCGGGCTCGATATTCCGGTGGGAGTGGAATCTTCCTCAGAGCGGGGTGACGAAGCGGCTCTCAATCAAGAAGACGATCCCCGCGTGGCTATCTTTGAAGGTGGGGATCTTCAATTGAGCGCCACCCTTGAAGCGGGGGAGAAGATCGCGCGCGGTGATACGGTCACTTTGCGCATCGATGGCAAGGTGACCGGCGGTAAGAGAATCCCAGCATTTCGTGGAGACATCCAATCGGAGACTGAGGATCAGGGGCTTCTCGGGGTGATCTTGTTGGCGATCAGCGGAGCTTTTTTGGCTCTCGTGACCCCTTGTGTTTATCCGATGATTCCGATCACCGTCAGTGTCTTTACCAAGCAAGCCCATGAGAGCCGTTCTCGAGTGATCGGACTGGCGGCACTCTTTGGTGCCGGCATCGTCGTCTCATTTACCTCACTTGGTTTCCTGTTGTCCGCGCTCCTCGGTGAGGAGGGGGCCAACTTCATGGCCACCAATGGCTACGTCAATCTGGCCATCGGGGTGTTGTTCATCGTCTTTGGATTCAGTCTCTTCGGTTACTACGACATCCAGCTTCCTGCTTTTATCCGCAACCGTGTCGGTGGCGGCGGCGGTGGAGGCGGAGCGGCGAGTGTTCTCGTCATGGGATTGGTCTTTGCAGTGACCACCTTCACCTGTGTCGGACCGATCGTTGCAGCGCTACTGGCTTTGGCTGCGGGTGAGGGGCCCGGATTTGCTGCGGTTGGCATGCTCGCCTTCAGCTCGACGATCGCCTTGCCCTTTGTCCTGTTGGCGCTCTTTCCGAAGATGTTGACGGGCTTGCCCCGCTCCGGGGGCTGGCTTTCCACCGTCAAAGTAGTCCTCGGCTTTATCGAGTTGCTAGCTGCGTGGAAGTTCTTCAGTGCGGTGGCGACCTACTGGCGTTTTGGGCACATCGTCAATCGCGAAGTGATCATGGCGATTTGGGGTTTAACCCTGGCGGCGATGGCGTTGAATCTCATCGGTAAGTTGCGCTTCCCCCACGATTCCCCGGTCAAATCCATCTCTATGGGGCGGGGCTTATTACTGCTACTGACCCTTCTCGGTGCAGGGAGTTGCTTCTATGCCGTCACGGGTTGGCGCATGAATGAAAACATTGAAGCTCAACTGCTAGTACCGAGTCTGCATCAAAAAGCGTCCTTACCGTGGAAGCATTTGGATCGGGAAGGGGACGTGGATTTTCTCTCCGAGCTAGAAAAAGTGCGCAAAGAGATGGACTCCGGAGAGCGACCGCGAAAGCCGCTCTTCTTGAATTTCACGGGGCACACCTGACAGAATTGTCGTCTCATGGAAAATGGCATTTTCCGTGAGCCGGAAGTTGAGCAGTTGCTCAGCCAATACGAACTTTTTGAAATCTACACCGACGACGCGACCAGTGAGATCGAGGCCACCTACCGCGATCAGCAGATCCGCATCACCGGTTACTACGCAAACCCGACCTACATCGTTCTCGACAGCCGTGACCAACTCGAGGTCGCCAGAGAATCGTTCACCAATAGCTCGGAGCAATTCATCGCATTTCTCGAGGAGGGACTCAGCGATCGCCCCGCCTTCGAAAGTCGTATCCAGCTCGAAGGACTGGAGATCCGCGAGCAGGGCAAGGACTACACCGTGTTGACCCGTGAGACTCCCTGGATCTACAAGGGAGAGGCTGTTGCAAGCTATCAAGGCGAGGAAGTCGCCGCTCTCACCGGTGATTTCTCTGCCTCAGCGACCTTCTTGGTGGGTGACCAGCTGCAGGGGGAGTATGTCCTCAGGGCGAGGGTTGTCGGTGGAATCTACGATGGAGACGATCGCCTGCAGACCTTTGCGATTCCTCTGAAGCTGCGACTGAAAGTCGATGGGGATGAGCAGGAAGAATCCTGAAAGCCTGACCTTCCCCAGTGGAAACACAGCAACTCCCAGGTGACGGGGGATACACCTGATTTCTCACTCCTTCCTTCGGCATTGACCGAAGAATAGGAGTGGGGCTCTGGCTAGGGCAAGTGCTTGACCCCCGACTTTTGCCAGACTCTCATCGGACCATCTCCCAGAAGAGAGGTTTCCCGATGCGTGCCATCTCAATTTTCACCCTGCTGCTCTTTTGTGCCACTCTCGGTTTTGCCGGTGACGGCGTCGATTTCGATCCGACATGGGAATCGTTGAGTCAGCATCCCACGCCGCAGTGGTTCAGCGATGCCAAGTTCGGGATCTTCATTCATTGGGGGGTCTACTCGGTACCGGCATTCTGCGATACCAGCACCTACAGCGAGTGGTACCAGTACTGGTACGACACCAACAGCCACGGCGGCAAGGTGCGCGACTTTCATCATAAGAATTATGGGGAGGATTTCCTCTATCGGGATTTCGCCCCCCGATTCAGGGCAGAACTGTGGGACCCCGATGAATGGGCGAGTATTTTCCGCCGCTCCGGCGCACGCTATATGGTGATCACCAGCAAGCACCACGATGGCTACTGTCTGTGGCCGAACTCCGCTGCCAGCGAAGTCCGTGGTTATCCGTGGAACAGCAGCGAGGTCGGGCCGAAGCGAGACCTCGTGGGAGAACTGATCGCCGCATGCCGCAAGGAAGGGGTCCGACCCGGGATCTACTATTCATTCATGGAGTGGCAAAGCCCTCTTTATGAAAACGACAAGGAAAAGTACGTCGATACGTTGATGATTCCCCAGATTAAGGAATTGATCGAGCGCTATCAACCGGACGTCTTCTGGCCCGATGGCGAGTGGGATTACCCCGACACGCTGTGGAAGTCGACGGAGATCCTCGAATGGATCTACGAAAACGCCAGCAACCCCGACGAGATCGCCGTCAATGACCGCTGGGGAAAGGGACTGCGCGGCCAGGTTGGAGACTATTCGACCACCGAGTACGGCAATCTGGGCAACTCATCGGGCAAGGGGATGAACAAGGTGCGTCCCTTCGAGGAGTGCCGTGGTATCGGCCACTCCTTCGCATTCAACCGCGCCGAAAATTACGAGATTTACGCCTCGCGAACCAAGAGCATCCGGACTTTGATCGACCTCGTTTCCAAGGGTGGCAATCTGCTCCTCGACATCGGTCCCGATGACGACGGCACCATTCCGCTGATCATGGTCGACCGACTCCTCGCCATCGGCCGCTGGCTTGACGTCAACGGCGAATCAATCTACGGCACCACCGCCAGTCCCTTTCGATCGCTGCCATGGGGCACTGCGACCAGCAAGGGCAACAGCGTTTACCTACATATCTACGACTGGCCCGCCGATGACATCCTCGAGGTTCCCGGCCTGGTGACCGCCATCACCAGGGCAACGATGCTGGGTGACCGCAAGGAGGGAAGATCACTCGAGATCTCCGCCGGTGAACAGGGGCCGCGCATTTCTCTTACGGACCTGCATCCCAATGCACACGCCACCGTCATCCGCCTCGACCTGGCATCGAAACCGGTGGTCGATACCGCCATCGCTCCTGACTCCAGTGGCGCCGTTCGGTTGCTCGCTGGCAGTGGGATCATCACCGGGCCAGGGCTCAGGATCGAAACCTATCCGGGGGATGATGGATCTGCGGTCGAGAATCTCGGCTACTGGAATAACACCGATGCCCAGGTGATGTGGGAAGCGCGTCTGGAGGGGGGAAGAAGCTACTCCATCTCCCTCGACCACGCCTGTAAGCAAGGCTCGGAGGGTGGCGAACTGGAGCTGACCATCGGCGAGGAGACCCTCGTCTTCACTCCTGCACCAACCGGGGGCTGGATGAGTTTCATTGATGGAGAAGCGGGCAGCTTCACTGCAGAAGAGAGTGGGGCGGTAGAGGTTCGGCTGCGTGCGAGAAAGATCCCGGGGGAAGCACTGATTAACCTACGGTCGTTACTCTTCACTCCGCGGTAGTGATCGACTCTCATCAGCCGCCGGCAGCAACGAACGGGACGAGAGTCTCGTGGACCTTCTGCGGACGCTCCTCAAGTTTGTGTCGGTGACACGTCACCCTCTGCCCTTCACACTCCTTCCCTCGTGCCGCCCGCGGGAAAGGGGTATGCAGGATGTTTATGAGCTTCGATCAGCAATGCCGTCATGGGGGAGTCGTTCTCTCTCTTTGCAGCATGATTTTATTGGGGGTCGTTTCAACGTGTGACTTACAGGCCGCACACGGAGTCATCAGAAACCAGAGCCCTGGAGGTGATATTCCTCCAGGGATGAGCTGCCAAGACGAGTGTCCTGGTTTAGGAACTCGTAACAACGACTTGAAGCAGGTGGTTTCACCGGTGAGTAACCCCTGTTCCGATATGCCTTTGAAGTTACTTCTTGAGAGGTGGGGTGCGACCGTCAATTTTCCGGAACGGCAATGCCCATTGTGGGTCATGTTGACCCCAACGCACTCTGTCGTCGTTCCACGTCAGGATTGTTGTCTATTGGAACGCCAATCTCGGGATGTGATTCAACAGAAGCTTCGTTGTGAATGCACCAGCTTCTTTATCTTTTGCTGGAGTCGTTCCTGCCTTCCAGCGGGTGAGCCGATCAAATGGGAATCGGTGGATCATTGGGTTTCTTTACCCTGCCTGGGTTCAGGGGCCGCTGTCGATTGTGGAGGGGGAACTCCATGAGCCGACTTCAATCTTCAAAATCACGGCTGGTCATACTGATCAGTCTTCCGATTTTCCTCATGCTCGTCTCTCTTGTCGTACCGATCAATTGGCAGAGGGGAAATGCCGACACTTCAGATCTCGATCGCCAATACGAGAAGGTCGTCGCACCGTTGGATGGGCAAAAAGAGGTCAAAACCGGAAGCGAATTTCCACAGAAGGTAGATGCAGTGGGAACAGAATCAGAGGCCGCGAGGCTGGATCAAAGTGTTGAGGCTGGCGATCCAACGATCTCATCTCTGCGCATTGGCCCCTGGACTGAACCACTTCGGCGTTTGATCGAAAAGGGCAAGTATAGTTCTGAGGTGGCAGCTGAGTTGACGGCAATCTTCGAATGCCAGCCGGGAATTGGCGACCAGTTGATGCAGTTATTGGTGGAGGGGCAGGGGTCACTGTTGGAGAGGAGGGCTTTGTTGGTGGCCCTTGGAACAGCCCTGTCGATGGATCCTGCCCCGCCAGAATTATGGTTGGATCGAAGGGGGGTTCTCGAATGGGCGATCGAGCTATGGATCGAAGGGTTCGAAGACTTCAAGCAACTCGATCGCTGGTTGTGGAAATCGAGGGGGGTCGATGGACTACTGGCATTCGCATTCGTCGATGAGTTCCTGTCGGACCCGGACCAGTATCCACCCGACTCTGGAAAACGCTCACGCTGGCGAAAAGCCGTCATCGAAGGATTGAAGGCGGAGGCTGAAGATGAAGTGCCCTCCTGGTTGAAGCAATGGACTCTCGAATGGACAGAGTCGGAGGACCCTGAGTTCCGCAGAATCGCCCTTGGGGTCATGGGGAAGGTCTATTCCAAATCGGCTGCCGATGATCGTCGGCATCTTCGAGAAAGAATTCTTCGACAAGATTTACAGTGGCAGTTGGAAGCTGGAAAAGAATTACTGATTCACACTGAAAAGGACCATTTTGTTACGGTGATCGATGATTGGGCTGATTTTTTTATTCGCCAGGAATACAGGGGAAGTGAAATGTTGAGTGCGTTTCACCGAGCGAGAGATATTCCATTGGGGCCGATCCTGAATCGCAGGGGAGGAGGCCCCGAGTCGCAAGCTTACCGAATGTGGGTCCTCTTCGGTGCACTCGGTGGTAGAGATGAAGCTGGCTTATACCCAACAGAGTGGATGACGACATTGGAAGAAACCGTGCGGTCTGATCAGGCACGGGCGGTCCGTTTTCTCGCATTGAGATTGTGTGCAATGGGGTGGAAAGATCGATCGAATGCGGATTTCCAGGAACTAGTTCGCAGAGCTGAATTAGATCCTGTGCAAGAAAATCATGTTTGGAGCCTATTGCCAACCTCATAGATAAGTCCAATCACTCGCGGTTCTTGGGTATTTCCGAAGGTCACCCTTCGCCTTGAAAAACTCAATTTTAGTTGTCCAGGAGATTCGTTTAAAATCCTTATTGAGCCATAGATCACTTTTGGAGATATATGCGCTCTTCTTTAAATAGGGCCCTCCGATATTCCTGCACCTAAGTATTGTCCTGTTTTACAAATGAACCGGATTCTTTGTGGATAGGCACAATGAAGGAGGGAATATGAAAATCTTCACCAGTTTTTCAGTGTTTTGTCTAATGACCCTTTGGGCGAATCTTGCGGTTGGTCAAACTTTTCACCAATACTTGGGAACCACGGATAGCGATAACCCCAGTTGCATCGAGAAGACCGTCGATGGCGGATATATTATCTCGGGTGAAAACAATATATATGTCTACACCTGACCCGCTCCTCCGGTAGGCCGGTCGGCCACTCTGACACGCTTGAACACGGATTGTACCGTCGCTTGGAAGAATCTATATCGCCTTCTGGACGTCACTCAGGGATCAGCTGTACGTCTTTCGAATTCGGATCCTGAAAGATATGTTCTTGCTGGAACAACTGGAAGCTGGGATTTAACCGGAGCCGTGCAGGAGTCGAGTGTGTTTGTCATGCAAACCAGTGACGTCGGAACTCCTCAATGGACATTCCGTTATGGGGCGGCACCATTCAGGAAGTACTCAACAAAGATCGAGATGAAGCCTTGTCAGAATGGTTACATTTTATGCGGGACAGTTCTGGAAGGCTCTTCCTTGCCATTTGACGATGTGGGATTTTTACTTCGTATCGACGACGCTGGAAATCTGGTTTGGTTGAAGTTTTATTCTACTGATGTAACAGAAACGGCTCAGACGCACTTCAAGGATGTGGAAGAGTTGCCAAATGGGAACTTTGTCGTCACTGGTCATATGCTCAACCCCGAACCCCCCTCTAATGCAGCAGCTTCATCTATGACGGATACGATATTATTGACGATGGACTCTGAAGGAAATTTTTTGGCTGGATTTCGATACCCTGCATTTACGATTCAGGATAATGGAACTGAAAATCTGGACGTCACTTCTGGAGAATCATTAAGAGTTATTCCCGGAGGGGTTGCAGTCGTCGGTCATTATATGCAGCCGTATTTTGACAATCCCGGTAGCCAATTGTTTCAAGTCGACAATGTAGGGAATGTCCAGTGGTACAATTTTCTCCCCGGTATTCTGCCTGGGCAATCAAGCATTTCTAACGGGACTTTGCGATACGGTGATAATGGCACGTTGACCTTTGCCGCAGATCAATCCGCTTCAGCTCTGGTTCAGTTTAGTGTGGGTGGTAATTTTATTGCGGCCAAAAAGTATGGAACTGTTCACTGGAGAAACACGGCGACCAGTGTGTACGCAGAGCCTGACAACAGCTTTACTTTTACAGGAATCAGCGAAGTCTCAGTGCCTCTGGGGACCGGTTATTACGACAATCGTGATTGTCGGGTTGGACGCACTTCGACCTCTTCACTGAGCACCGGTTGCAATGAGCAAGATCTCAACCTTTCTGTCGAGGGGCGTGAAGTATTGGCCATCGGCCTCGAGGTTCAAGTATTCGGAGCTCAGGGCTTTACGGATGTTCCTCCTGACGTGATCTCAGTTTCCCCCAGCACAAATGTGCTTTGCACCACCTGTGATTGCTTGCCCCCTGTCGTTGTCACGCCGACGGTTCAATGGCCGGGTGACTTGCCAGTTGTTGTGATTGATTGGGAGCCTGTGGATCCAGGATCGATTACCGATGTCGTCGTTATTAGAGATGGAGTAGTGATGGCTGAGGTGGTGGGGACCACCTATGTGGATGAGAATCCGAATGGATATCATCGGTACGAACTGGTTTTTAATCCGACGGATGTCACATGCAATCCTACTCGGAAAACGGTGAGCATTGATTCTAGCCCAGTGATCGACTTTCCAGATGCCACTGATCTTATTTGGATTCCAAACGAACGGGACCCTCAAGAGTCGGTTTGTCTGGTATCGGGTCTGGAATCTGGTGGAAGGACCCCAAAAATTGTTTTGGGAGATTCAGCCCTCGCAACGGTTCAATGGGCAGATCTTGGAAGTACCACCCCGAATGAGAAGCCGGTTGTTTGGGCGCTGTTTGGTGAAGGGGCGCAAGGAAGCACGGATACGGTTTCGCCGAGCAATGAAGGGGTCTTGACAGAGTTCCTTCTCGGTGGTGGATCTTTGTATCTCGAGTCCTCAAATCTGGATGTCTTCTCTGCTGATTTCAGAAACCTTTGCGGTTTTTCGATTGAAGGCTCTGAGCCGATTGCCGATGCACTTGTTGAATTAGAAGGATTAGATTCTGGATTCGGGTTGGATCTCTCTGATTTGAGTACTGAGTATTCCGCTGCGGGTGAGTTCGCTGATCAATTGTTGCCAATAGGTGATTCTTCGGGAGCCATCTTGAGAAGTACTTCCGCTTTTGGAGAGGTGACCGCAGTTTTCAAGACCGGAGCCACTGCGACTGTTGGTTACAAAGTTTTGACTTCGTCCACTCTCTTGAGGGGATACTCGGGTAATGAAGAATTGTTTGTCGATAGATTGGTCTCCGTTTTAGGAGATTCTGGGAGTCCGAATCCTCAATTCATTCGTGGAGATGCGAATGTTGATGGTGGAATCGACATTGGCGATGCGGTCTACGGATTGACTTATCTCTTCTCCGGAGGAGATAGCAGTTGTAAGGATGCCCAGGATACCAATGATGATGGTGCGATTGATGTCGCTGACCCCATAGCACTATTGGGCCTTCTCTTTTCCGGTTCAGAGCCGCCGCCAGCACCTTTCCCAGATTGTGGAGTGGATCCTACAGTCGACTCTCTGGATTGTGAGTTTGGGAGCGAGGGCTGTCCATAACGAGGACACCATGGGCTGGGCCGTGTTCCTATTGGGGAGCACGGCCCAGTTTTTATTAAGTGGGGCTTTATCCCTCTTTGAGGGCTAACTTGTGAAGATTACTGAAGTCGAATCCCGCAATCGGGGCATTCTTCGCAATTGGCGGGAATGTTTGCTGTGCATGCAGGACAGGTAGGAAATTCAGAATCTGATTCGGTGGGTTCCTGTGGCGAGTTTTCTATCGCTAGGGTTTCCATAACCTGCTGAGTCGCCTGCAGGGTTAATCTCGCGACCGCGAGAATCAGTTTGGTTCCTCAGCCGCCGGGAACAGTGGTGACTTTTGGAGCGATTCCCGCACTTTCAAGTATTTCAGCGAGGGCTCGAATTTCTGCTGGGCCACCTTTGGCGATGGGAACCCAATCCTCTGGACTCTCCTCTGGGTTATCCTCGGAGTTATAGTCAAGGTTCATCGGAGCCTCACTTCTTTTTTGCCAGCTTTTTCAACAATGATAGATTTTGTTGATCCATGTCTTCGACTTTGGGTGTCTCGAGGATTTTTGGAATCCCCGCAAAGCGATCATCCTGCATGACGAACTGGAACCCCTTTTTGCCGATCAAGCCGTCTCCAATGTGCATATGACGATCGAGATGGCTGCCGAGATCTCCCTTGCTGTCATTGAGGTGCAGTGCGAAAACACGACGGGCCCCGAGGACTTTGTCGAGTTTCTTCATCGTCTCCTGATAGCCTTCTTCGGTTCGAAGCTCGTACCCGGCGGCAAACATGTGGCAGGTATCGATGCAGGTACCGGTGCGTTCGGGTGTATCGATGGCGGCGAGCAGATCCCGAAGTTCTTCAAAGGATCGCCCCATCGTTGATCCGCCACCGGCAGTGTTTTCGAGGAGAACCCTTGTTTTGACATAGGGGACTCGTTCGAAGGATTCGCGCATACCAACGGCGATTCTTTCGATGCCGGCTTCAACACCGCTGCCGACGTGAGCTCCAGGATGCATGACGAGAAAATCAAGCCCCAGTAATTCAGCACGCTCTAATTCATCGGTGAAGGCAGCGATGGATTTCTGAAACAACTCTTCCTTTGGAGAAGCGAGATTGATGAGGTAGGAATCATGACTGAGCAGTGGGTGGGAACCCCATTCTGCGATGGCGGCATGGAATTTTTCGACATGCTTAGGATCGATCGGCTTTTGTACCCAACGACTGGCGTTCTTGGTGAAGATTTGCAGCGCGCGAATATCCAGTTCGATCGCTTCCTCCACGGCTTTCCATGGGCCTCCAGAAACGGAGAGATGACTACCTAGGCAATGACGATCTTCAGGATCACTGAAGCTTCGTCGCAGTTTTCTTTGTCCGGCAGTGGCGGTGGCCATCCTCACTTCTCCTCTCGGGATAGATCATTCAAAAGCGGAATCAAATCGGTCAAGGCATCGATCCAATGATCCGGCTCTGGTGGCGTAGTCTGACCATAACCTCCCCTTAGACCGACTGTGAAGACCTGAGCTGATTTTCCGGTCGAGAAATCGACAGCGGAATCACCCACGAGCATCGTTTTTTGGGGAGTTGTTCGATTCAGTTCGATGAGGTTTTTCAGCCCGCTGGGGTTCGGCTTCGGGGCGAGAGCATCCTCTGGGCAATGAATATGGCTCCAGGGAAACGCATTGAATAATTGAGGTTGAAGGACCGCCGTCACCTTTTGTGGTTTGTTCGTCAGGATGGCTGCGGTAAGACCGAGCGTTTGGAGGTGATCCAACGCACGGTGTGCTCCGGGTAGCCAGCTTATCCGGTGATCTGGGTGGCTGGCCTCTGCGATGTAGATCTTGCGAAATTCTTGATAGAGAGCTTCAGGCGATTCGTCAGTATGAGCGAGATCGGTGAGAAGCTCTTTACACAAGTAGCGGGCACCGTGGCCGACTGCAGCGCGTACGACCTCCTCCGAGTGATGATCTCTTCCCCTTGAAGATCGGAACTGATTGACGGCCGACGCAATGTCGCCAATGGAGTCGATCAAAGTTCCATCGAGATCGAAAACGATCAACTCCAAAGATTGGGGCACGGAAATCATGAACTCGGCAAGGGCGATTCCGGGGGGGGTGAAGGTGGTTTGGTATCTCCTCCGCCACCCACTTGGAAGAGCCCAATTCCCATAACGATCAACTCGAGAGCGAAGAAGCCTGCGAGCAACTTGAAGACTCCGTCGGTGAATCCGTAGCTGTGTAGGCCGACGCCGAGCAAATTAACGCCCCACCAAGAGAACGCGATGATCATGGCATTGCCGACACTGAGGATGTGTACACCGCGATCACGGATGTATCCACCCATGCGCAGGTGCAGGATGATCAACTCTGCCAGGCAGATCATCAGCGCGCCATTCTCCTTCGGATCCCAACCCCAAAAGCGTCCCCAGGAGTAATTGGCCCAAATCCCGCCAAGGATGGTGCCGACGATGCTGAAAAAGAGACCGAAGCAGATCGTGCCATAGACCATGCGGGTCAAGCTTTTGTAATAGCCAGGGTCTGATTTCTTGACGCCGAAGAGCTTTGAGAAGATCCAAACGTGGGAAATCGCTGCCGCCAATAAGCCTGCGGCATAACCAAGGGTCACTGTCGTCACATGGGTTGAAAGCCAGAAGTTGGTATCGAGGACTGCCACCAAGCTGGGCATGGTGTCACCGGCGGTGACCGCTTCTTTCAGTTCGTATCGATTGCTGAGGAAGCAGCCGAGTGCGCCAAGGAAAGTGGAGACGGTCAAAGCAATATTGCGGCGATCGTAGTACTCCAGAACCAACGCGGTGAGTACGCAACAACCGGTGATGAAAAGGATGGTCTCATAGAGTGTGGTGACCGGAGGCCGTCCTTGAATGATGCAGCGAATGGTGACACCTGTGATGAGGAGTCCCACTCCGACGAGACTCATGGCCCATGTGATCTTTTTTGGAGTTTTGCTTTGAGGAACGAGCCAACCGAGACAGCTGACGATGAATCCAAGAAGGAAAATGACCAGCGCCTTGAGGAAGTAATCCATGTTGTAGAAGGCCACCTCTGTCGAGAGGTGCTTTCCAGAATCATGGATTGCCGCCAAGTTTCTCAGGGTCGTGCCGAAAATAGTGGCTTGAACCAAAAATTCTGCACGATCGTTGATCAAGTAAGGGAGCTGCTCGAGGCTGCGTAGTGCTTCGGCGCGTTGTACCGTTTCCTTCATGACCAAAGCTTCTTGGATGACCTCGGAGGAGGTCGTCCAAACCACGGGAAGGTTTTCTTCAGTTACGACGACTTCTTCGGGAGGAAACCAGCTGTATCCCATCGAAGAGATCTCCAGCGAGCGGATTAAGTCTTCCTGCAAGCTTCGAAGCGCTTCGATCACGATGGGTCGTCTCTCTTCCGAGAGCGCCATCAGGTTGTCACGGTCGGTCAACTCTGCCATTTCATCGATGTGCGCGAGGATAGGAGAGTATCCCGGGCCCGGGTTCTCACCGAAGATCGCGATCAACTCGTCGATGGTGTTGAGACCAAAGGAATAACGAGCTGAATCCATCGAATAGATCAAGACTTCGAGTTCGCGAATGTCTTGCATCAACTGAATCGTTTGGCGTTCTACCAGAGTCCACTCTTTGGCTTCTGGCTTCGCTTGAGTCGTCTTTCGCGCACTTTCAAAGAGGGCCGGGAGTACCGGCTCCAATTGGGAGAAACTGTATCGATCACTGCGCCGGAAATCTGTCGTGTCAAAGCCGATGCCAGTCAGAACTTCCGCATTCGGAACATGAATACAGCGGTACTGCTTGGCGATTTCCGGGTAATACATGAAATCGAGGGCCCATGCGACTGGCCCCAGTTTCTCATTCTCCAGTTGAAGAGAGCGCCTGCCATTGGCCTTGAGCATCAGGAATCCGGCAAAGGTTTGGAAGGGCTTTACGCGCCCGCCATGCTGGATCGGCCATTGCGAAACGGTATCGATAATTTCTTCCGACCAAGGTTCGCGACTCTCTTTGGCAGAGATGGGTTCGTTAGTGATGGCACTTTGATCATCTTGGCCAAAAAGGGCACCAGTGGTTGTCGGTGCCGCCAGCAGAAGAATCAAAGTTGTGATCAATAGACTTTGGAGGTGGAGTTTCATGATGCCTCCTTTTGCAATCGTTTCGATTGACGTCGTCCGTAGGCGAGGAATTTCTGAACGAATGCTAGGCCCATTCCCAAAGCAATAATGATGCAAGAGTATAGGGGCCAATGATCGGAAGGGTTGTGGACGACAGCGAAGACGCTGAACAACTCATCCCCGGGCTTGGCATCCGGCGGCCCCCAGGAGGATTGGAAGAGAATCAATCCTTGATCGCGGAGGGGGTCGTTCATTTCGATGCGCACATTGCGTTGGGATCCCTCAGAAATTTGGGTCACGTCGCTACGAAACTCCTTGGCCATCGTGATTCCGGGGTAATCGACTTTTTCGAAGTTGTCGAGTTGAATCGTGAAGGGCATCGAGTGACGTACTTTACGGAGTGCGACCACCCAGGTTTTGCCATCGATCTGTATGGTCCAGGGGTAGTTTTGGCCGCCCCATAGGAAGCTCTTGTTTTCCTTGGCGGCTTCCTTGTCTTCGGCATCTTTGTGAACCCAAACCACCAATCCTGGCATGTTGCGTTCATTTTCAGGATCCATCACTTCAGGCTTCAGATACCAGTCATCGATGATGATGGTGTCTTCAGGTAATTTTTCTCCGGCGGTGACCATCTGTGGCCTGCAGTTGCCATAAAGAAACTGCAAATTCAGATGAAGCGGCAAGCCAGCCGTTGGGGGAACAGTTAGGAAATCAGAACCGCGCCAAAACTCTTCATGGAGTGTCTTTTCTGTGACGTTTCCTGTTTCGGCTTCAAATACCGATACTTCCCATTCGTGGTGACTGATGTATTCCGAGGATTTCTGGTTCTCCCAAAGTCGCAGGTAGCCTTCCTGTCCGGCCATCAGCTTGACCAGGCCTGCACTCATCATCAGGGCAATACCCACATGGATGACAAACACCCCGAGATTATTCTTATTGAGCCGTAACCTTAATATCCCACCGATAAGAAGGTTCAGTGTGAAGATGATCATGCATGTCATGCCGCCAGGCAGAAGCAGGAACGGTGCACCCCAGGGTTCTTTCACGATCAAGGACTCAAAATATTTTTTTTGCGCCTGGTAAATCCCCATGTTGGTCTGATCCATGGTGCCTAAGAAGGTCAGGATCAAGAGAAGTGTCATCATGGCGGCAGCGAGGCCGAGTGATCCAAAAGTTTTGATGAACTCGGAATCCCAGAAAGAAGACTTCGACGAACTCATTCGCGCTCCTTCACTGATTGAGCCAGGAATTCTAGACCGCCTCGGGCAGCTTCGACCTCGCCCTTTGGACCCACCAGTTTGATGAAAACGGCCTTGCCCTCGAGATTACGAATCAAGCCGATCAACGCCCAATCCGCTTCCTCCGCTGAGCCCATACTGGAATAAGAACCTTGGGCTTCGACGACGTATGCGTCGCCTCCGAGCATCGGCATCGTTGGAAGTGAAGCGAGGTCGCCCTCTTGAAGGGGGGGCTGATCCATTTCGTTGCGCCAACGGTTGACGTTGGCTAGTGTCCCGCCGCCGTCACCACCAAGGATGGTGATCCAGCAGCGAGCTTCAGGTCCAGCGACAAAGGTGACTTCACGCATCGGCTTTCTGCCGAGAGTTGTCCACCCTTCGGGGGTATCCCAAGTCAAAGGGGAGGCACCTGATTGTTGCGGGGGGGGTTGAGTGGTTTGGGCATGGGAGAGGCGTAACTCTTCAACAAACTGGTTGAGTGTTTCAGCCTCTGCAATCAGCAATTCCCTGGGGCCGGTCGCTTTAAAAAAGACGGTAGCTCCACCGAGGGGGAGAATGTAGGCGATCATTTTGGCGTCTTCAACGGCGGAAGAACTCATGCCGCCGTCAAAGTTGCCGTCGATCTCGAAACGAACACCCTCCATGCCGAGGAGATTCGCCTTCGGAAGCGCGGCCAACTCTTCGTCAGGAAGGGGGTCCCGCCCCATCTGCTGACACCAGCGATCGATGTTATCGCGAAGGCTTCCGCCACCTTGAAAGACCGTCAGGTAGCACTCAGTACGGGGGTCACCTGCGATCCGTAAATTCATACGGCGCATAGAGGTCACCGGAAGCTCGATCCAACCTTCCGGAAGATTGTAAATCAATTCAGGAGAAGGAGAGCTTTGGCTCTCCGCTTTACGGGCACCAAATCTCACACCCATGTCAGCGTCTACCAAAACAGGGTGGACCGCCTCAGGGATCGTTCGGCTCTGGTACTCTGGTGCGGGTTGACACCCATTCAACAGAGTGATCGAGACAACCCACAGTAAAGGAAAGCTCGACCTGCCACGCAGTTGTCTCGATCCACTCTTCATATCGCTCCTGCCAATACCTCAATCAACCGCTGATTTCGTCCAACGCTTTCTCGAGAACCGCCTTGGGGTGGGCTCCAGCCATTTGGTTTACGACTTCACCGTCTTTAAAGAAGAGCAGGGTTGGAACTCCCTGGATTCCGTATTTGACAGTAAGCCCTTCAGCTTGCTCGATATCGACCTTGCCGATCTTGACACCCTTGCCCGCGTAATCATCTGCAAGTTCCGAAACTACTGGCTCAAGAGTTTTACAGGGGCCGCACCAAGTGGCGTAGAAATCGAGCATGGCCAATCCACCGCTGGCAATTTCAGCCTCAAAGTTATTATCGTCGATGTTCATTACATTTTCTGACATTCTTCTTCTCCCTTCCCTCAATCGAGGGGGTAAATCAACTCATCCGTATCCAAATCATCCTCCCTGACTAGCAGGGGTATTCTCTCTCCGGGATCCCCATCCACTGGGCGCCAGTGTTGGATGGAATTCTCGCCAGGCTGCCATGAAAACCAGGCTAGGCAGCCTTCAATCTCTCCCAGGAACTCCATCGTGGCTGCATCGGGTGTTGCCAAGATTCCACCCAACTCCTTCACCTCTTCGCGGTAATCCTCCAGCTTTGCCGACAAGTTTCGCAATTCTTCCTTCAGTTGAACCAAGGTCGTGCTCTTCTCCCCGGCACCGCGACCAGGGCTGCTAGTTTGGCCAAGGATTTCATCACGACGTTGAATCAGCTTCAGGATGTCTCCACCGATTTTTTCAAGGAGTGGAATTCTTGCGGTCACTTCTGGTAGTTCGAGGATGGGAATCGTCGTTTGTGGGTCACTCATAGGGGTGTCACTTCCTCCAGGATTCATGGTCTGGCGTATGCGATCGAACCTGTCGCCACCAAAGACTCTTCCAGTCAGTCGAGAATGAGAATATCGACTAACAAAAGAGTACTCGGCGGCGAATCCAATTCGGAAAGGGCAAAATGAAACATGTTTGCCCTTGGGGAAGATCTTCCGGCATTTCTGCTCAGGGACGGTTACAGAGGTCGAAGATCAACAAAAACTCCCTGTCTGCATGTTATGGACCGGGGCTCCCGGAAGCAATCAGCCCTGCCAAATTTCAAGAGTCAGGAGAGTCGTTCTGGGATATAAATCAGGACAAATTCATCTTGCACAGGAGGGGATTCGATGACTGCAAAAACCAAACTCGGAAGCTGGGAAATCTCGACCATCGAGGGAGGGGGCTTGTTTCTGGATGGGGGAGCGATGTTCGGATCAGTTCCACGAGTCGTCTGGGAAAATTGCATCTCCCCGGATTCCTCCCACCGAATCCCATTGGCGACAAGACTGATGATCGCAGAGAACCCTGATATGCAACGATTGGTGGTCATCGATGCGGGTGTTGGGGACAAAGAAGAACAGGCTTTTCGTGATCGCTTTGCAGTTTGGCTCCCTGAAGGGAGTTCTGGGACTCCATTGGAGAGAGCCATCGAAGGTGCGGGATTTGATGTGAACCTGGTGACCGATCTGATCGTGACGCATCTCCATTTCGACCACGTTGGAGGAGCGACCAAGATCGACTCAGCAGCAGAATCGGTGCCAGTTTTTCCGAATGCACGCCATTGGGTGCAAAAGAGAAATTGGGAGACCGCTCTCAATCCAAACATTCGTGAAAGAGCCTCTTATCTGCGACAAAATGTAGAGCCCCTTGAAGCAACAGATCTGCAGTTACTGGATGGGTCGAGTGAAATCCTCCCTGGGATTTCGGTGGAAGAGGTCGATGGCCATACATTGGGTATGCAGACAGTGCGAATCGAAGGTGGAGGTAAGGTGGTTCGATATCTGGCAGATTTGGCGCCGACGATTCACCATCTCAAAGCGGCATGGACGATGGGATACGATATCAACCCTTTGAAAGTCGTCGCTGAGAAGCAAGCCCTTTTGGAAGCTGCTGTCGAAGAAGATGCGTTGCTGGCACTAGAGCATGATCCCGAAAATCCTTGGGCGAGAATCGAGCAGGATCAGGGCAGGTATCGGGCTGAACCCGTCAGTTTGGAATAGCCTGAGGTTCGAACAGTCCTGAGGAGCGAGAGAGTTTAAAGCCTCAACGCCGTTGACCCGGAGTAGCAGTTGAGCCCCGACTCTCCTGCGAACCCGCAGAGGATCATTCCTGCTTCACGGGCAGTTTCTACCGCCAAGCTGGAGGGGGCTCCCACGGCAATCAATGCCTGAAAGCCAGCAACCGCAGCTTTCTGCACGAGTTCGAAACTGGCTCGACCGCTGACGGTGCAGACGAGGTTGTCGGCGGGAAGGTCACCCCTTTGGGACAAGGATCCCACCAACTTGTCGAGGGCGTTGTGCCTACCGACATCTTCTCGCAGCAGAATGAGCTCGCCACCAGCAGGCCATGCACCGGCGGCATGAACGCCACCAGTGGATTCGAAGAGTTTTTGCGAGTCTCGAAGTTTTCCTGGCAAGGTCGCTAGCCATTGCGGGTCGATCTCTTCGGCAGATTTACCCTTTGGAATCTTGCGCAGTACATCTTCTAAGCGAGTTCTCCCACAGATTCCGCATGCGCTGGTTCCATGGCCAAAGGTTTGCAAATCCTCAAGATCGGGAATTGAGCCTTCACGAAGGGTGACGGTGACCACATTTAATGGCTCTTCCGCTTTTCCATCGGTGCAATGGGAGACTCCTGCAGGACTTTCGTCGACCCCGAGAATCCCCTCGGCGATCAGGAATCCGCGGGCAAGTTCAAAGTCATCTCCCGGGGTTCTCATCGTGGTGCCGACACGTTCTTCTCGTTCTTCGCCCGCATCGATCCAGCGAATACGGATCTCTAACGGTTCTTCGACAGCGATTTCATCGAGTCCACGCGCAGATCTCCCGGGTCGGGTTCTTTTGACCGACAACTTCATCGTCGGGCGGTGTGGGGATCGGCTATCGGTTGAATCTGTGCTCATGACCACTTTCTTGTCACTGGCTTCGAAGCACAGGATACCGGATGGGGACAGGATTGCACGATCTGAAGAGATCTCGAGAGAGAGACTCAGGATCCCGGAAGAATCGGTTCCCCTTCTTCCCACACCAAGCGATCGATGGAGACCGCTTGTGGAAAGAGGTCACGCAGAACACTGGCATTGAGAAGGCCGGGATCGTAACCCCATGAACGTACGGGAGGCTTGTAGACGCCCGATTTTCCCCATCTCTCTGTGGCTTGACGACTCTGGAAGAGGTTGATGAATGCACCATTGATTTGGCAATCAACCCCTGACCACCGTTCATGGAAACGAGGTAAGTTTTCCAAACCACCGGAATAGTCTCCACCGCCATCGGGGGTGCGAACATTTCCAGTGATCAATGCCATGTTAAAGGTGGTTTCAGTCGCATTGTCGATGTCGGAAAAGGAATCCCCAGGTTCGCGTTCATCGTCCCATGTGTTGGAGAGTAAGTTGACGGCGTCGCTGATCACAGCAACTGTCTTTTGATCGGCGGTGCCGAAATCATCAGTGTTAAAGTCACCCTGCACATAGATGGGGTTTTCACTGACAAAGAGAAGGTCGTCTGGGATCGACGATCCATTTTTCAATCGTATTCCCTCGAACCAATTTGAAGCGGCACCTGGATCCCAATTCGCGGGTTGAGGGTTGGGGGATCTGTACGCATAAATCTGGTGGATGTCATTGGAGGGGTCTGAATCCTGATTGGTTGTCTCGATGTAATTGGTCAGTAATGGATCAGAAAGATCAATCTCTGTAAGAGGGACATACGTCTCTTCACGGGCATCGTACATCTCATCTGAAGTTTCGCTAACTGCAGTGGAGACCATCGCCGTGATATCGACTTCGACTCCATTTTGAACGTGGTAAACACGGTCATTGTGGAAGACTAAGTCGGCACTGGTGCGATAATGCCCTGAGTTAGCAATAGAACCGATGTCTGGAGCATTTTGAGTCAAAACGCCGTGACTTCCTGTTTGGACAGTTCCATCCCAACGGTTATCGGCGTAGTTGACCCATGCTTCCGGGTCACCCCAATAGTCGTAGTCACGGTCATTGCGCAGACTTTTGAAGTTACCATTTGAGTTCTTGATCTTCACTGAACCGCTAGTAGTGCTGTTGTTGTTCTTGCGCTTGCGGAAGATTTCACCGGTACAGCGGAAGTAATCGGAATCGATGTTGAGAGTCTTGTTGTTTCCGACACCCACGTAGATGTCTCCATTGGCGTGGACTTTTCCGGAGAAGGTCATCGATGGCCCTGGAAGTAGTTCCAGGTCGTCATCGAAAAAGATCGCAAAGTCGAAGAGGGGGTTGCGTTGGACCTCAATGGTTCTGCGCAGCCTGCTCAATGCTTCGCCAACTTGAACTCCTGAATCTGAGTTTGCGCCCGGAAAGATTTGCACGACTCGCGTGTAGATCTCTTGGGTCGCAGATCCTCCGCCATTGGTGGAGTCATAAAGAACATCGATGGATCTCCAACCATTCGAATCCACTTCACCAGGATAGACGGAAGGGGTTAGATCAACCCCGTTCCACGAGTAGTCCTGGCCACCGATGGTCACCATTCCGCTCGCTGATGTGGAAGTGGCAAAGGGATCGTCAAAATTCGCAGTTCGGACCAGGATCTGTTTTTGAGCAGCGTCGAGGATCGCTTCCGCGAGAGATCTCGCTTGAATTCTGTCGAGCTGAAAGCGTGAATCCTTATTTCTGGTAAGTGTCGTGGTCACTGTGACTGCACTAACCATACCTAAGACGAGAGCCATGAATACGGTGACGAACATCGCCAATCCCGTTTCGTTGGATCGGTAAGCTGAGCAATTTGTTCCGCTGTTCAGATCTTGGTTTTCTTTCAAAGTAATCACTTTCAAGCTGGAAGGTGAAGAGGTTACAGGAGATCGAGAATCAAATTCCATCGAGGTAGTTTCGCTGTTGGATTCTGCTTCTCATTCCATATGGAACTTCGTCAACACTCCTTTGAAGTTTGAGTTTCACTTCGATGGATCTTCCATTCAGTGAGAACTCAATGCCGTTGTGCCTTTGGCCCCCTGAATCTGTTTCAAATGTGCCGATATCAGGGGCGAGCACCCATGAAGTGGAGTTTGAACCAGAGGAGATGGTGCAGGTCAGATCACCAAAGTGATATTGCTCAGAAGCGGGATCATTGCTCTTTCGAACCCAACTGACAGTGCAATCTGCAACAGGGAGTTCAAATCCAGATGAATCTTCGAAGTAATATGAAGCGGTCGAAGGGTCGTATTGTCTTTGCCAAGTTGCAGGGTCGATTCTTTCCCAGGATTGTGAACCCGTATTAAAGAAATAACCGAGAATCTGGATGTCGACGGAAGTTCCGTCCGTGGAGATCTCAGGGGTTGACCACCCTTGGCGCAGGACCGATTCCATTCGAGAAAACGCCCTGTGACAGTCCAATTGAATCCCGGCATCCGCATCCGCTTGATTGCCGTACGCGGAAAACTCACTGGCGGCACCAAGGCTCAATGCCAAGACCACGATGAATACCACTGAGGCCATCAAGATTTCGAGAAGAGTGGCTCCACTCTCTGGTTTTTGAACAGCTGGATTCAACTTCATCTCCTCTATCGGGTTCTGACAACCCAGAATTCTTTTGTGATTAACCCAGAGTCTCTTCCCGTCCATGTGATGGTGACCAAGATCTCAATTGGATCTGCATCGAGGTTACCTGTGGATACGGAGACGGTAGGAATCGTTGGGTCATTCAGCTCGGAGAGTGGGGGAGTTTCTCCGTAGATTTGATCTCCTTTTTTCGGCCAATTGGCTGCAAGAAGGTAGCCGTCATCGGGATTGGTGAGATCTTCCAGCGAGCGTGAGTAAAGCTCTTCAAGTACTGCCCTACTCATTGCGGTCGCTTGAGTGAATTCTCGTGATTCATTTTGTGCTTGGACCACAGGAATCATCACCATTGCGGAAGCGAGACCGACAACAGCCAGTATTGCGATCGAGATGAGAACTTCGAGCAGGGTGAATCCTGCTGAAGAATCATCGAAGGACAAGTTTTCCGTCTGCATTCCTTCTCCCATCGGGGCCCCCAAGAGTTTCCTCTCGGAAATTCTCCACAGAAGATTACGACGGGATGGGGAAAGCCGACAAATCGGCAGGATTGACGAAGAAGGAACGCCCGGGGAAAATTTTCCTGAGGGGTGGGTTAGAGCCCCAATTCGAAGAGGCAGCGAAAGGTAAACAGATTATCGGCACTGGTGGAGTTTTTTAGGAGGATTGGAGTATCGCTGCCGGTCCAAACTCCTTCCAGAGTCCAGCGAATGGAGCTGCTGGAGCTTCTTGTGACTGCAATCCGAATCGATTCCAAGTCATTTTCCGGTGATCCCACTTCGAGCAATCCAAAGTCTGCAAGCTGAGATTTCGACGTCAGTTGCTCATATCGAAGAATCAAATCTAATCCTTGGTCTTCTACTTCTTCAGGCTGCGAACTCTGTAGCAAGGCTGACGATGGATCGTCGAAAGACCAATCTCCTCCAGGAAGATCCAGGGGGAGGTCAAATGGCAACGGTACATTGGAAGAGAGTCGCACACGCAGTCCCATTTGAAATCCTGTCATCTCTCCAGGCATATCGATGTCTGTAGATCCGACTCCGAAGAAACCAGTTCTCAACCATTCATTTTCGAATTGAAGATATTCAGATAGGGGCAGTCGCCAACCTGCTCGGACCCAGTGAATGTTATCGAAGTGAAGGTCAGGGGTTGCTAAGAGATTGAGGTCGCTTGCAGAGCGGATTCGGAATGCTCCATCCGCTTCCCAGTCCCAACGGCCCGTGACAAAGAGGGAAGTATCTTTCCATAATCGATCTGGTGCAGATGGACCGCCGAACAGAAACTGGGATAAGGGGCGCATCGTAATTTTTGTGAGAACCCCGTAGCCTCCAAAGTCATTTCCATCGACGTCTACAGGTTCATCGAGGAGAAATTGAAGATCGCCCGTCAAGGTTCCATTGATCCAGCGCCCACCGGTTCGTATTCCCCATGCTGACCCTCCTCCAGCCCAATCGAGCAATCCTGGGGTGATGGAAATTCTGCGCTCATGACCGGGAAAACTCTCCAGTCCCATGGTGTTTGGAATCCTACCGGCGGTCAGATGGAACCCGTGAGCAAGAGAGGTATCAAACCAAACTTCGGATAAAACCCCATGGTCCCGATCTCCCGCGAGATTGAATCTACCGAAGAAGGCGTCTCTTTCGAGAATTTTTCCCTGGAAGCGTATCTCACTTTCTCTGGTGGTGAGGGAGGGTCTCTCCATTTCTTCGGGGGAATGATTTAAGCCGATACGGAGTGTTGGAATGATGTTGAGATCAGGAACTCCACCTGGGCCTGTGATATTGATGCGCATTCCTGGTCCGATGGAGATCGATCCACGAATCTTTTCAGGATTAGGCTCTTCGGAGGTTCCTTCGTTCGAATCAAAAACATCGTCAAACGGATCTGGCGAATCATTTTGATCCTCAGACTCGGTAAAGGGATCCGCGAAGGGATCATCGAAATCCTGAGAATAGAGTGTTGTGGGAATGATCAGAAAAAAGAGAGACACTGAGAATGTCAGGCAGAGTTTGGTCAGATTCGTTGCTGTAAATGAATTGGCGGTAAATGGATTTTCGACAAATGGATTAGCGACAGAGGAACGGATCGATAAGACAATTTGTCTAAACATATTGTGCCCCTCTCGAGGCTCATTAGAACTGAACCCGACGTGGCGTCAACGATTCACAGTGGGATCGGAGATTCAGGGCAGCTGGCTTGTAAAGGGTCGATCACTTCAAGGACAGGGTGGGGGATCATTGCATTGCAGTGATCCAGGCGAAGGATCTGGCCCGCAGATGGGATATGGCGCGGGGATGACCAAAGTGCCGCCAAAGAGCCAAGAAAGCTGGAAAATAGCATCGCTGATGTCGAGGACTTCGTCGTCATTGAGGTCTGCAGCAAGATCACAATCGACAGTTGACGTGCTTCCTCCCTGGAACAAGTGATCGAGGATGACGATGACGTCAGCGATATCGAGATTTGTGTCTTGATTCGTATCTCCCCTGAGAAACTGTTTTGGCGCCCAACTTTCAACGATCCATTCATGGGTATCACCAAAGACAGCAGGTGGGAGGCCGTGTCCCGCACCGATCACAGGAATGAACTGGGAGTCCAACCCCAGCGCAACCAGGGTTTCGTGCAGTTTTTCTCCCTGACGGAAGGCGATCACCGTGTCGGAAGTTCCATGTGCGATCAGTAACGGTGAAGCGTGGTCAATTTGGACAGCCAGCATCGGACTCGCATCATGTGCCAATGCCGACAACTCCTGCCAAGGTTCTGCAGGATTGTTTTCATTGGCCAAAATTTCTCCCATGGATATCCCGGTTTCGGCCCAACGAAGAAGAAGTGATTCAGGAGACCCTGGAGCTTCATGGACGAGAGTGGAGCCTGGGGGAACGGTGACATCCTGATCGAGGCGTAACAGATCGG
>NHDG01000047.1 GCA_002167285.1 Planctomycetia bacterium TMED53 | reverse complement strand
TTGCCATAGAGTAGTAGAGAAGGGAAGATTGCCGATTCATAAGCTGGAGTGGTTGGGTGAATTACAAGATTGCCCAGCGGCAAATTCGTTTGAAGTCAACTCAAGCCATCACCAATCGGTGAATAGCCCCCCGGATGGGTGGAAGACTTTGGCAGCCACTTCCGATGGAATCATCGAGGCCATATGCGATGCCGATGAGAGGTGCGTGGGAATCCAATGGCACCCTGAGTTGATGCCGGAGGAACCATTAGGTCGGGCCATCGTTCAAAGATTCGTTGAGCAAGCGAAAGAGATGCGGGAGGCCAGTCTTGCCTAGGATTCTTGTCAGTGCAGGGGAGCCTTCGGGGGATCTCCACGGTGCAAGGTTGGTCAGGGAGTGCCTCACTCTCTGCCCGGAATTGCAAGTGGACGCCATCGGAGGTGAGCATTTGGCGGATTCTGGAGCAGTTTTGAGAGCAGATCGAACCGATAAGGCGGTGATGGGTTGGTTGCCGGTATTGTCCCAATTGGGATCGATTATCGACTACTCCGCTAGCTTCGTTGAGGAGTTACTCATTGAGCCTCCAGATCACTTGGTGGTGATCGATTATCCAGGTCTTCACGGAAATCTGGCGGCGATCGCAAAGCGGTTAGGGATTCCGGTTACTTACTATATCTGTCCACAAGTTTGGGCTTGGGCTCCTTGGCGAATCAAGAGAATCGCAAGTTGTGCAGATCAGCTGCTCGTTGTGATCCCTTTTGAGGAGCAGCTTTACTCACCCTATCACTCGAATGTTGTGCACGTCGGTAATCCTGTTTTTGATCACTTATCCGACGCTGGCCCTGCTCCTGAACTTCCCGGATATTCAGGGAAACCAATATTGGCGTTGCTCCCAGGAAGTCGCCGGCAAGAGTTACTCAATGGACTCCCCGCATTGGTCAGTGCTGCCAAAGAATTGCGAAAAGAACAGCGGGATTTGGATATTTGGATCTCTTGTCAGAGACAAGAATTGATGCCGATCGTGAAGCGCATCGTTGGAAATGATGACTCCATCCATATTCACAGCGGTGAGGCACGAGCCCTGCAATCACGTGCAAGATTGGCCATCGTCTGTTCCGGAACAGCGACATTGGAAACGGCCTGGCACGGTGTACCGATGGTTGTTGCGTATCCTGCGAATGAATTGCAGAGGTCTCTTTACAATTTGTTGGGGGTTTCCCCATTCTTTTCTTTGGTCAATCTTTTCGCAGGTGAAGCGGTCGTTCCGGAAAAACTGGTCGATCCTGGTGACGGTGCAGCGGTGGCCAGGTTGGCGAGGCCTCTGCTGGACGAATCGGTCGCTGCTGACCAGGTCTCAAATCTGGAAAGCTTGAAAAGGGACAGATTCCGACCTGGAGCCAGTCTCCAAGCTGCAAAATCGATCCTGAATCAGATTCCTAACAGTGGAGTAACGCTGATCTGATCCTCCTCAGCTGTTATGATCAACATATGGTTTACTTTGGTCCCAAACATTACCGCCCCCCAAGAGTTGGCCCTTCCAATCGGGAGCGATTTCGAATTCTGGGTTCCTTTGCTCTTTTACTGGCGCTGGTCTTCACTGTTTGGAGCACGAGTGAAAGAGAGCCGGAGTCCGCTTCGGAGGTCCCGCTTCTTCAGCCCGTAGAGTCGGGTGAAGGGTTAAGCCCCAATGTGGGTGACTCGTCTGCGTTGGACTCCACAGTTTCGGGAGGCGAGGTTCCTGAGCCAGTTTCCCTTCCTCGACCAGAAGCGGATCCTCAGGCAGAACCCTTCGTTGAGAACCCTCAAATATTGTCAGCGGTGAGGGATGAGGAGGCCGTAGTCGAGGGGCCCAGTGAATTGGCTGGACTCTATTACCTCTTGCATCGTTGGCGCAGTGATTGGAAAGCTGAGGAGGTCACTGAGCCGCCTGAAGTACAAGAGTTGAGGACTCAGGCTGATGAGGTTCGTGGGCGTCGTTACAATTTTGTCGTTTCCCTCATCGAGAATCCGCGCCTCAGAGAATTGGAAGAGAACCCTTCTGGATTAACTCAGATTTGGGAAGCATTCGGGGCCGATCGCTCCAATCGTCTTCACAGAATCAATTTTATTGGCAAGCCGAAGAGTCTTCCTCGAGGAAGTGAAGTGGTGGTCACAGGCGATTTCCTACGCTTGTATCGGTATGAGACGCTGACCGGTAAACAGGGAATGGTCCCTGAGTGGGTGAGCGGAAAGTTGGAGCCTTACGAAAGTCCTTTTGCGGGGCGTTCTGGCTGGGACAGCCAGATATTCTGGATCCTGTCTGGATTAGCTGCAGTCACTTTGCTGATTGGCCTCTTCTTTATCTCGCGCTCATTTTCGCCCACGGGATCGAGAAAGACGGCTCGCTGATGCCAGAACTTCCCGTCGCCATCTCCCCAGACAGCGGAGAAAGCGTGATTCACTTCGATTCTTCGGCAGTCTGCTGCGATCGATTTGGTCTTGAGGCTTATAGCCGCGTTTTAATCTTCAGGGATGTAAAAGTGGATCCCTCGTACACATCACCCCTCGGTCTCTATTGTGAACAGCATGGTATTCAGCACTCTGAAGTAACCCTCGATGGAGGAGAATCTCTGAAGTATCAGGAGGAGTGGGGCTCCATTCTCGAGCATATGGCTGCCGCTGATCTTGATCGGTCTTCGTGTGTTGTTGCTGCAGGTGGCGGAAGTGTCGGAGATGCGGTCGGGTTTGCTGCTGCAGTTTGGAAGAGAGGCATTCCCTGGATTGCTCTTCCGACCACTTTGTTAGCGATGGTCGATGCGCACGTAGGTGGTAAAACTGCGATTCACCATGGAGGAATCAAAAATGTCTTGGGTGCAATTCACCTGCCGAGGCAGGTTTGGGTTAATCCTTCTATCCTTGATTCACTCCCAACTGAGGAGCTGCGGTACGGCTGGGCGGAACTGATCAAATCAGCATGGATTGGATCGGGGGAGCTCCTCGATTCGCTTAAAGATGGAATCCCAGAGGATCTGATCCCAACAGAAGACCAGCTTCGGCAATCGGTCGCTGTCAAAGTAGACGTTGTCAATCGGGATCTCCATGAAGGCGGATTGAGAAGAATCCTCAATTTTGGCCACACTCTCGGTCATGCACTCGAGATGGAGCATGATTTAAGCGGTAGCCATCGTTGGAGTCATGGTGAGGCGGTTGCCATGGGGATGATGTTTGCCTGCCATGTGGCTAGGGCCTGTGGAGTTTCAACGGAGGATTGGCAGCCTCAACTGGGGAGCCAATTGACTCGAGTAGGGCTTCCGCTGAGACCCGCTGAGGTGCCGGATCGCGAGCGGCTGATCGATAGACTCTTGCGAGACAAAAAGAACCATGGAGGGAACGTCACTTTAATCTTGCCTGAAAGACCCGGGGAAATGGTGGTCAGGGAGTTTGCCGTGACAGAGATTCGTCAATTCCTGGATACTTGGGTCGCTGCCGAATGAAACCAGGTGAACCCGTCCCCGATTTGATTCGGGAAGGACTTCCTGGAAGAGCCATGGATCGAGAGATCCTGAGATTGGCAATCCCTGCAATTCTTCAATACCTACTTCATACGCTTCAATTTTTAGTCGATACCCGAATGGTCTCAGATGCTTCTGGGGGTGGGGATGAAGCGTTGGCTTCCCTCAATTTGGTATCGCCACTTTGCTGGTCTTTAACGACCATCTTCACCGTGACTGCCATCGGCGCTGGAGCGGTCGTTGCACGAAGAGTGGGTGAGGGGGCGGCTCTACTAGCGAGCCGAGCGCTTTGGACTTCGTTGGGGTTAGCAACCCTTCTCGGATTGCTGGTCACCATTTTGTGCATCTTTGGTCAAGATGCAGGGATGGAGTGGCTAGGACGCAATCTGTTTGAAGGAGATCCACAAGCAAGAGCAAGAATACTGGGCGAGGCTGGGGGATACCTGTTCTGGTTTCTTCTCTTGTTTCCAATCAGAGCCATCGTCGTCACCCTTGAATCGACGGTTCGCGGTGCAGGTGAATCTTTATTGCCAGTGGTCGGTGGCATCGTCTCAAACTTGGTGAACATCCTTGGAAATGCAGTACTTCTTTATGGTCTCTGGGGATTTCCGCAGATGGGGATCGAGGGTGTCGGACTGGCAACGGGGTTGGCTCCTTTGGTCGAGTTAGTGCTGATTCTGGGTGTACTTTTCTGGAGTCGCCGTCGAAGGATCTCATTGAGCATACCAGGGGCACTTCGATTCGAAGTTGCGCAAGCGCGACAGATCATTCGCTTGAGTATTCCGGCTTTTGGAGCTGCCGTACTTTTTCACTCAGGGTTCATCGTTTACCAGTTTGCAATTTTCCACCTGGACGCCCGCTCTATGGCTGCCCATCGAGCAGCGATAGCCATTCAATCTCTTGCTTTTCTTCCTGCACACGGCTTCCAAGCAGCTGCAGCGAGTGTCGTCGGACGCTTGCTGGGAGCGGGACAACTGGATGCGGCTTTGAGAAGTGCTTATCGAAGCACCATTTTGTCTCTGATATCCATCGTGCCAGTGATCATTTTGCTCTTCGCATTCCCCCTCAGCTTAGTGGGGTTTTTTGAGTTGAATGCATCGACGGCAGAACTCGCTGCACTGTGCCTGGTGATCGGGGCTTGCGAAGTTCCCTTTTTAATGGTGACGGAAACTTTGACGGGCTCCTTACGCGGTGCGGGGGCAAATGTTTCCGTCATGTGGATCACCGCTGTGGGTTCTTGGTGTTTCAGGGTTCCATTTGCTTGGATCCTTGCTTATGGCTGGCTAGGACTTCCTGCTTTAGGCCTTCAGGGGGTCTGGGTCGCAACCGTACTCGATTGGGTGGTGAGATCGATCTTGTGCTTCAGGGTCATCCAGAAGAGGCGTTGGTTGAAGGTGGATGTGTGATTTAGGAAATGAACTGAGGCGAATCAGTAAGAATAAAAAAAGGCGTGTGGGCAAATGCCCACACGCCTTTTTTCTAAACCCTGATCAGGATCACGGGCAGGCCGGGAAACTGTCACAAGTGAGCGAGTCGCTCGTGGGGTCTCCACCACAAGTGTTGGGTGGTGGGGGTGCGCTTCCTCCGCTAAAGAGGAAGGCGAGTAAGTAAACCCCGTCGGCAACGTTTGCTGATCCGTCGTCGTTAGTATCGACGGCGTCCACGCAGGAGACCGGATTACCATTGAAGAGGTAATTCAGGCCGTTCACTGCATCGGCGATGTTGATGGCAGAGTCTCCGTTAATATCGCCACGAACGAATCCGCCGCCTCCTGCGGTCAGAGTCATGACGCCATTATCAAACGTAGGCTGCATCGGAACGCTGTTGACCACGATCAGGTTGTCCACTGGTAATGAACCCGCTGACACTCCATTAGCAAAGACGATGTCGGTGGTGACCGGTGCGGTAGAACCGACAAAGGAACCCGCGACGGTGTCGAAGTTGATCTCGGCAAGTCCGGACTCATTTTCGAGTGTGATGGTGTTGGTTCCGAGGAAGCTGACCACGCAACCGATGGTCACCACTCCATCTCCGAGTTGGCCGTCGAAGAAATCGACAGGAGTGCCGATGACATTCGGATCGATACCAGTACTCGCCAAAAGTGCAGAGTCGAATGACAGAGCGAGAGAGTAGCCAGAGACCGCATTTGGATATCCGGTATTGCCCGTCGCTTCGATTCCGGTGATCACCATCGAGGTGCTACCGGCTCCAGTACTTGGGTCGTAGGTGCCAGAGGCGTCATTTGCGAACACGGTGTAACCGAGGGGCGGAGGTGCCAACACGGTAACAGCGCACTCAAGGACACCAGCAGAGACACCCGCATTGGATCCCTCGATACTGTAAGTGTATGCACCAAGAGCGAGGCCAGGGTCGTCGTACATCATCAGGCTACCGTTGATGACTGCGATCTCAGCTCCGTCACGAGTGATCCGGATGGAGTCGTAAGTCATGCCGTTGGTCCATGAAAGTGACACATCCTGGGAGTCAGGATCGGGTTGGACACAAGAGAGGTTGCTCTGAGGCATCGGAGTAATCGTGCTTTCACACGGAACAGCAGCGGTGTTGACACTTCCCTGAGCACCCTGAACGGTGTAGGTGGTCGTTCCGAAGGCTGAGTTGTCCGTGAAGCTGGTTTCGGAGCCACCGATGGTGGCGGCGAAAACGCCATCACGGAAGATGCTGATACTGTCGTAGGTATCACCGTTGGTCCAGTTAAGGTTGACCACTGGGTTGACCATGCTGCCAGAGTTGCAGGTCAGGTTTTGCACTGAAGGAATGAAGTTTCCGGAAGGTGCAGCAGCGGTGAAGTCCAGAGAGTTGGGATCTCCAATGTTTCCGGGTTTGAAGAGCCCCAAGGTCAACTGATTGTCTGCTGGGGGAGCGTCGCAGGTGAAGTGGAAGTTGAAGAGCATCGACCAGCGAATGGCGTTGGCATTCGGGTTGGCGTTAAAGTCTTGTGCACTCCAGGTGATGCCGACTCCATTTTGAGTGTTAACGGTCCAATCGACACCAGAGTAGGGCTCTTCGCTGTGCCACGTAATATCCTTGAAGCCCACATTGGTTACGGTTGCACCTGCGGGCACCGGCACGAAGAAGCTGTTTGCGGAGCGATCGGAGTACATGTTGTAGACAGCGTACTCGTAGTTCCAGGTTCCATTTCCATTGTCGATCACATCGTAACCGGCGATGAAGAGGCCCTCATTTGGGACTTGCAAATCCACGAGAGTGACAGACGGTTGGAAGTCTTGCCAAGCTTGAATCGGAGGCGCCATCATTTGAGTTCCGCCGATGAAGCTAAGGGAGCGGTTACCGCTCTGGCTCACCGAAACGCGACGGTATGAAGCGTTGTTGGCTTGGTTTCCTGCATCGGAATCATCTAAGGCCACGTACTGACCACTCACAAAGTAGAGTGCACCGGGGTTCAGAGAGTTGGTGAGGTCATCGACGTGAACCTGCAAGCGACGGCAGATCGTGCTCTCACTTGGAGGGCAGTTGGGTGCGGAGTATGGGAATGGGAAAAAGCCAGTAAAGGCGTTCACCTGTGAACGAGGTCCCAGGTTTCCTTGGCTACCATTCAGTCCGGCCGAGTACGGATCAGAACAACCTGGAGTCAGGAAGGAAAGGCAGCCACCGCCGCCTCCACAGCCGGTGCAAAGTCCACTGATTTGCAACGCGCAGAAACCGTGTTTCAGCCATGAAGAACCGATTTGAGTAAAGCGGCCCTCATGAAGCTTGAACATATCTTGTGCAATGACCGGGTGGCGGTTGTTGTTGTCGATCCAGTCGAGATTGGCATCCCCGATGTTGCATGAAGTTGTCGCCACAGAATAGGCGTAGATATCGGTCCCCGGACTCGTGCCATAGGAATTTGTTGCCGGAAGATCGCCGACGATAACGTCGGGATTTTGAGCTATGGAAATTCCGCTAGTGAGGCAACAAATCACAACTAGCGTAAAACTGAAGAATTTCACGATGTGTTCCTTTCAGGGATCTTTCGGACGCTCCGCTACCGAACCCGGAGTTGAGGACAGAGTCCCCAACAAGATTTTAGTTTTTGCGGGCCTTAGTCACTGCCAAAAATGGTATTCAGAGCCAACCGAGGCTAGGGCTAAATCGACGAGATTGTCGGTTCTCCCCTGGCAAAGGTCAACAGGTGCGATAACAACGGTCAACGATCGAGAACACTCTTCGAAAGCGAATCCTCCGTCGCTCCTACTTAGAGTTTGTGCGCTCGACAGTTGAAAGTCGGTTATTTACCTGAATATCCCCTATTGTCTCATCATTAACACTCTGGGTGAAGTGCCCATACAAACGTTTTATAGAGGGTGCATTCGCTTGCCCCGATCTTCAACAACTCATTAGATGGAAAGAGCTTGCAAAGGTAGGAATCCTGAACTCCAGGGTCCAGTAAATTTGCCTCTATCAAGGCTGCATAGGCGGATTTGGAGAGTTTCATGAAATCAACCTCTGATCTCTTCCAGCTTGAAAACACTCCCACAGGGGTGATATCCAGTGCTTTTCCGATAGGTGTCGCCATCGCAGTGGCGATGTGGACCTCGGGATTTATTGCCCGGTTGCCTTTCGTTCAGGCTGCTCCCAGCCTTCTTTTTGCGGTTTTGGCGATTATCGTCATTTTGGGCGGGCGCAGTGCGGCTCGATCCCATCCTCAACGCTGGCTGGCGACGGTGATCGCGACCTCCGTGGCGGCGGTTTTTGATCTTTTGGTCATCGGTGCATTTTTAGCCGAGGATCTCTCCGATGGAGTTCGCAGCGGGATCGCTCTGGGGAGTTTCTTTACGGGAATGACGATTTTGGGTTTGATCGGGGCTGCAACGGTCCAGCCGGTTCCGCAGCCTCGAACAAAAATCGAGGGCATGGAGCTGATGGGGGCGGCCACGTTTTTGGCGACCCTCGTCATGATCGCCATCGGTGGGCTGGTCACCAGTGAGGAGGCCGGGATGGCCGTTCCTGATTGGCCTGCCTCCTTCGGTGAGAATATGTTTTTGCTCCCCTTGTCACGCATGACGGGGGGGATTTATTACGAGCATGCCCACCGCCTTTACGGCACCTTGGTGGGCTTGGTCACGATCTCGATGACCGTTTACATGTTTCGTCTCGGAGCCCCCCGTATCCTTCGTTGGGGAGCGGTTTTAGCGACTTTCCAAGTGATTTTTCAGGGAGTCCTCGGTGGGTTGCGGGTGACTGAAGTGGAGTCGGTGACAGAGGTCGCAGGTCAGGTGACTGCTTGGGAAGAATCTGCCTGGAGCTTGGCTTTAAGGGTTTTTCACGGAGTCGATGGGCAGCTCTTCCTGGCATTGACAGCGGCAATCTGGCTGCTCTCCTCCAGATTATGGAATCGCCAGCTAGAGGGGCAAGTTCCCCGGGTAGATCGCACTTGGACGCTAATTTTGCTCTTCGGACTGATCAGTCAGCTGGTGATGGGGGCGATGTCGCGTCATGTTTCCAGGGAGTGGATGATTCCCCACATCATCGGCGCATTTGTCGTTTTGGGCCTCGTGATGGTGGTTGGAGCCCGTTGTACCCTTCCTGGAATGCCTACTCCGAGGGTTCGAAGTGGCTTAATTCTGGGAATCGTCGCCGCAATTCAAGTGACTTTGGGGTTTTATGCCCTCGCCGTCACTGGGACCGAGGTTCGCAGCGCTTCTAGTGGGGTTCACGAAACCCTGGTTGCAACTTTGCACCAAACTCTGGGTGCGGTGCTCCTGAGTGTGGCCTCCGTGTTGGCTTGCTGGACATATCGACCCTGGGAGGCAACTGATATCGGGCATTTGGGGGGCGATATTCCAGAGGAAAAAACTTCCTGAAAGTGCCCGGGTTTGTTTGCCTGTTAGGTTCTCGTTGCTAGCCTTATGAGGGCATGCGGCGGACGTATCAGAACTCCGGTATGCACGGGGGCAACTCGGGAGTGAAATTACTCCCGATTCTGGTGCGGGGATTGGTTCGTCGCGACTTGCTTAACCTGGTGAATCTGTAGGTGAGCTACAGATTCTCCGAACTATAGGAGGCATAGCGTGACGACAACGCGAACCCCCATCTTCCCTCCATGGGTTGATACCCTTGTCAAATTGATCGGTGCAGGTGCAGCCGTTTCAGGACTCTACGTAGTTCTGATGATCAACTTCGGTGCGTCACCTAAAACCCTCGATGCTGGATACATGCCAGAGCAACCAGTTCCCTACAGTCATGCACTTCACGTCGGTGAACTTGGGATGGATTGTCGGTATTGCCACAACACGGTTGAAGAAGCCGGTTTTGCTGCAGTTCCTCCTACTGAGACCTGTATGAACTGTCACCAAAACGTTGCACCCAATAGCAACAAGTTAGCACCGATACGCGAATCTTACGAGACAGGGATGCCCGTAGAGTGGATCAAGATTCATGATCTGCCGGAGTATGTGTACTTCAATCACAGTGCACACGTCACACGTGGTGTCTCTTGTGTTGAGTGCCATGGTCGCGTCGATCGAATGGTGGAAGTTTATCAGGTCGCTCCATTGAGCATGGGTTGGTGCCTTGATTGTCACCGTAACCCTGCACCTCGGGTGCGACCCGTTGAGCACGTCACCGATTTGGAATGGGGACTGGATAGAACCCCAGAAGAAAAAGAAAAACAAGGAATCGAAATTTTGAAGGGCCTGGGGTTGTACGACGCGGAAGGAAATCCGACCGTGCGCATGACCCTCCTGACGAACTGCTCCACATGTCATCGATAAAAAACAGCATTCAAAACGGCTCGGGGAAGGCTCTTTGGCGCAGTCTCGAAGACTACGCGGACACCCCCGAATTCCAGGAGTTGGTTCACAAGGAATTCCCGAATCATGCTCCAGAACTTTTCCACTCCACCTCAAGGCGTCACTTCCTCAAGGTCATGGGCGCCTCAGTGGCTCTTGCCGGGGGACTCGCCGGTTGTCGCTGGCCGAAGGAAACCATCCTGCCGCACACTAGTCGGCCGGAAGGTCGGATTCCTGGAGTGCCGGTCAGTTATGCATCCTGTTGGGAGCAGCAAGAGGTCGCGGAGGGGGTTCTCGTCACGAGTTTTGACGGGCGTCCGATTCGCGTCGACGGCAATGGAGATCATCCATCGCACAGCGGCGGTGCGACCTCTCAGATGCAGGCAAGTGTTCTCAATCTTTACGATCCGGGCCGAAGTCACAAACCGGTTCGTAAAGGCGCCGATGGTGAGTTTGTCGATGCAACATGGACAGAAGTGACGGAAGCTTTGCAGGGAGTTCGATCTGCAACCAAAGTTTCCGTGCTCGCTGCTCCCAGTTCTTCGCTCCCCTTAAATGCCATGCGCAAAAAGTTTCAGCGTATCTTTAAAGAGGGTTCTTGGCATGAGTGGGCACCGATCAATCGTGATTCGGAACGCCTCGGCACAGCGATGTGTTTCGGAGCTCCAGCTCGTCCAGTCGCAGACCTCTCGAAGACGAGGGTTCTCGCTTGCTTCGATGCTGACCCACTGATGAACCACCCGGCTAATTTGTCGCACAGCGCTGGTTGGGCGTCGCTGCGTCGATCCGCCGATGATGACGAGCCCGCCTTCAGCCGTGTCTACTCAGTCGAGAGTGCATACTCGGTCACCGGTGGGGCGGCGGACGTTCACATCACCGCTCGCAGTGCAGAAATCTCTCGCATGGTTGCACAACTTGCGAAGGCACTTGGCGGCAGTGACTGGTTGCCTGAAGACGTGGCTGCGGTGGTTGCCGAATCCGGTGACCCCGACTCCCGAATCCTACAGATGGCCGCAGATCTCAAAGCCTACTCGGGGCAGTCTTTGGTCATGGCCGGGGATCGACAGCCTCCAGAGGTTCACGCGTTGGTTCACGCGATCAACACCCGTGCGATCGATGCTGCTGGTAACACCGTCTCTTACGCAGAAGTTCATTACCCATCACGTCCTTCCCACTTGGCAGACTTGGAGGCTCTCGCCGCCAGGATTCAAGGTGGGGAAGTGGAGCATTTGATCATACTAGGGGCGAACCCCGTTTATGACGCTCCTTCCGTCGGTGGGCAAGCTTGGGCTGACCTGATTAAACGGGTCCCCTCGAGTGTTCATCTCGGCGAGTACATGGATGAAACTGGCCGCGCTTGTGGTTGGCACCTCAACGCCTCGAATTATCTTGAACAGTGGGGGGCAGCGAGGACTTGGGACGGAACGGTGACGATGGGTCAGCCGTTGATCGAGCCGATTTACTCCGGCCGCAGTCCCGTCGAGTTACTGAGTATCGTTCTCGAAGAGACGCCTCGATCTGGATACGAAATCACCCGTGAAGTTCTTCAGGATTTCGCTTCCGATGATATTGAGAAGTCTTGGAGAGAGTGGCTCCATGATGGATACATTGCCGATACGGCCAATGCGGTTGCAAAGGCGCCCGGAAGAATCAGGAGCGGTTGGGGCGAGGGACTCAGAAGTTCGATCCAATCGACTCCCGTCGATGAAATCGTGTTCCTTCAGGACCATTCACTCTTCGACGGTCGCTATGCCAACAATGGTTGGTTGCAGGAGCTTCCCGATCCGATGACGAAAGTCACCTGGGATAACTGCGCCATCATTTCTCCGGCTAAGGCGACCAAGCTCGGAGTCAAGGATGGGGATCTTCTGCAGCTTCTGGTCGATGGCCAGAAGATGGAAATGCCCGCCTTCGTGTTACCCGGGCAAAATGAAATGACCGTTGCGGTCAGCCTCGGATATGGACGCTTCTTCTCGAAGAGAGCTGCCGGAAGGTTGTCCCGCAAGCCAAAGATGTACCAGATCGCCGACGGAGTTGGGTTTGATACTTACACCCTGCGCAACAGTGAAGCCCTGAAGAAAGGCTACGCTGCGGTATCGATCTCCAAGGGAGAGGGTCGTTACGAATTGGCGACGACCCAGGACCACAATCCGATTCGACCCGAAGCATTCATGGGTGATCTTCAGAGAATCGAAGAGACGGACCGAATCGGCATGTTTGCCCGTAGCGTCGATGTCGGATTCAGTCCCGATATGAAAAAGATCGGCGAGGCGGTGAAGGATGCCGGTCCGCACCATCCGCCTCTGAAGAGTCTTTTTGCTGACTTCCAATACAAGTCCCACAAGTGGGCGATGTCCATCGATTTGAATGTCTGTACCGGTTGCAGCGCATGCGTGATCGCATGCCAGGCGGAGAACAATATCTCTGTTGTCGGTAAGGAAGAGGTTGCGACAGGTCGCGAGATGCACTGGATACGCATCGACCGTTACTTCCGTGGTGAAGATGTAGAGAATCCAGAGATCGTTCACCAGCCGATGACTTGTAACCAATGTGAGAATGCGCCCTGCGAACAGGTGTGCCCCGTCGCTGCGACGGTTCACAACGAAGAGGGCCTCAACGACATGGTTTACAACCGTTGTATCGGTACCCGCTATTGCAGTAACAACTGCCCCTACAAGGTGCGGCGCTTCAACTACTACAACAACACCTACGAGCCGAGTAAGACGGAGAAGATGGGGTACAACCCGAACGTCACCGTCCGCAGTAGGGGTGTGATGGAGAAGTGCACTTACTGTGTCCAGCGCATCAACAAGGCGAAGATCAAGGCTCACAACGAGCGTCGTGATCTTAAGGACGGCGAAATCATTCCCGCATGCGCACAGACGTGTCCGACGAGTGCGATCACATTCGGTGACCTTTCAGACCCTGAAAGCACAGTCACGGCAACTCAGGAATCGAAGCGATCCTACAAAATGTTGTCAGAGCTGAATGTGCGACCGCGGACCAGCTACATGGCTCAGCTGAAAAATCCCGTCGATACTAATGACAAGAAGGAGGGCTGATCGATGAAGCAACTTCTCGAAAAAATCCCCTTCATTCGACCAGAGATATCCGGCAACGCTGAGAGCCAGGAGATCGACAACACGCATTACTCTCCTTCGGAGAGGCAGCCTTGGATCACTGGAGAAAATGACAACACGACGATCACTGATCGGGTCTGCGGAATCCTTGAGGACAAGCCGACCTTTGGTTGGGTGATGTTTTTCGTACTGTCATTGTCGGTACTCGGCTTATTGGGTGTCTTTGTTCCGTTCCTCATCTTTTGGGGAATCGGAGTTTGGGGTGTCAACAACCCGGTGGGTTGGGGATACGCCATCGTCAATTTCGTGTTCTGGGTTGGAATTGGTCACGCAGGAACCCTGATTTCGGCGATCCTGTTCCTCTTCCGTCAGAAGTGGCGAACATCTATTAACCGCGCTGCAGAAGCGATGACCATCTTTGCAGTGATGTGCGCCGGCTTGTTCCCGGGGATTCACGTGGGGCGGGCTTGGTTTGCTTACTGGATGTTCCCGCTACCGAACCAGATGGAGTTATGGCCCAACTTCCGTAGCCCGTTGCTGTGGGACGTTTTCGCCGTTGGAACCTACTTTACGGTGTCCCTCCTCTTCTGGTACATGGGCATGATTCCCGATCTTGCTACGGTACGTGATCGGGCTACTCATTGGGTTCGCAAACTGGCATACGGTGCACTTTCCATGGGTTGGACCGGATCTAATCGTCAGTGGCATGTTTACGAGCGCTCATACTTGTTGCTGGCAGCATTGGCGACCCCGCTGGTGCTCTCGGTGCACTCGGTGGTGTCATTTGACTTCGCCGTTTCCCAAGTTGCCGGTTGGCACACGACAATCTTCCCGCCTTACTTCGTTGCCGGGGCGATCTTTAGTGGGTTCGCCATGGTGGTCACACTGTTGGTTCCTGCGCGCCAGTTGTTTGGCCTTAAAGAGATCATCACCCTGCGTCACCTTGAGAATATGAACAAGATCATCATGCTGACCGGCATGTTGGTGGGTTATGCATACGCTCAGGAGTTCTTCATCGCATGGTATGGCGGAGTCAAGGTTGAGAAGTTTGCCTTCATGAACCGAGCCTTTGGTCAATATGCATGGGCCTATTGGATCATGGTGACCTGTAACGTGATCTCGCCGCAGATCTTCTGGTTCAAGAAGGCGCGTACGAATCTTTGGATCATGTTTATCGTCAGCATCTTCGTCAACATCGGTATGTGGTTTGAGAGATTCGTGATTACGGTCACCAGTCTCGCCAACGACTACACACCTTCTGCCTGGGATTACTACACACCCAAGCTTGCCGACGTGGGCATCATGATCGGGGCCTTTGGTCTCTTCTTTACACTGTTTGCACTTTTCTGCCGCTTCTTGCCATTCATTGCTATGAGTGAGGTCAAGGGCGTGATGGCGGAAAGAGCGCATGCTGTTGCCGAGCAAAAACCTGCTGAAGCTGACGGAGCCGACCCGGCCCCTTCGCCGGCGGCTGGATCTTAGGAGGCGATGATGAGTGATTCAAACAACACCGAATCGGGTTTCGAAACCATCACCGCTGAGGATGCGGACAATGCCAGTCCCGTTTTGATCCTTGCGGAATTCGAAAGCGCAGACCAGTTGATGGAAGCGGCAGAGAAAGTCCGTGACGAAGGATTCAAGCGTTGGGATTGTCACACCCCATACCCCGTTCATGGTCTCGACGGGGCCATGGGTATTCGACCCACCATTCTTCCTTGGTTGGTATTGGGCGGTGGAATGACCGGCTTCACTGGTGGATTGATCATGCAGGGGTGGATGAACGGAATCAGTTACCCGTTCCTGATCAGTGGAAAGCCGTTCTTCAGTATCCCGGCAAGTATCCCGGTCGCTTTTGAGTTGACGATCCTGCTGAGTGCATTCGGTGCTTTCGGCGGCATGTTGGCCCTGAATGGTTTACCGAGATTCTTTAATCCGCTTTTCCGAAGTGATCGATTCCGTCGTGCCACTGCAGATCGATTCTTTATCAGTATCGATGCACGCGATCGTCGATTCGATGCACCTGCTAATGCTCAGTTCCTCAGGGGATTGGGTGCTAACGCCATAGAAGTGATCGAGGAGTAGCCAAATGACTCTGCCAAACAAGGACACTCAGGTTCCGGGCTGGATCATCGGAGCGATCATCTTGGTCAACATGTTCCTGTTGATCCCACCAGTACTGGTGGCTAAAGCTCGCTTCAGCACCTCCAGGGCCACCCGGATCCACGTCTTTTATGACATGGACCAACAACAAAAATACACCGCCCAGTCGTCCAATGATCTTTTCCGTGATGGCCGCTCCTCAAGGCTTCCTGTTCTGGGAACCGTCGCAAGGGGGCAGTTAAATCAGGATTCTCACTACTACTGGGGAACCGTCGATGGTGATTGGGCCAATTCTTTTCCACCTGAGGTGGATGTGAATGCAGCCCTCTTGGCCAGGGGTGAGGCTCGTTACGGCATCTATTGCGCACCCTGTCATGGCATTTCTGGCCATGGCGATGGCATGATCGCCCGTCGCACCGCGGTGTCTGATTACGGAGCTTGGACGGTGACCGACCTTTCTTCTGAAAAGGGATTGGCTCACCCCATCGGTGAGTTGTTCAACATCATTGGTCATGGAATCAACACCATGCCGGGCTACAAATCGCAGATTCCTATCGAGGATCGGTGGGCCATCGTCGCCCACGTAAAAGCGATTCAATTCAGTCAGTCCGTGGATGTTGCGGAGATACCGGCCGGTGAAAAGCAGCGACTCGAGTCGATCGAAAAAGCACCTGGCAGCGATGATTCCCAACCCTCGGAAGAGGGTGGTGGATCCCAGCCCCGGCAGGGAAGGTGAGCGCAATGGGACATAAGCACACCATCGATTTGAGCACTGAAAATCGCAGCTTGGGGGGGCTCTCCGGCCAACTCATCGGATTTGGAGTGGTTCTCGTGATCATCGGCCTCGTGGGTACCCTGTTGATGGGCAACCTCGAAGGTGCATTTGATCATGATGGAGCGAATCACCATGCTGGTGACGGGCACGCTGCAGGGGCAGCGGATGCCGATAAGCATGGCAAAGATGAGCATGGCGGTGATTCCCATGGTGGCCACTCCGAGGGCCATCATGAAGTGCATGGTTACGTCTCCAAGTGGAGCCCTTGGCATCCATACTTGGTGGCAGCCACTTGGCTCTTGGCGATCTGCCTTGGAGCGATCTTTTTCGTCCTGATCCACCATGTCACCATGGCTGCATGGAGCACGGTGGTGCGCAGGCTTGCCGAAGCGGTATCGAGAAACTTCATTTTGATGGCTCTGCTCTTCGCGCCGCTCTTCCTGCCTTCCCAGATGGATAAGCTGTACAAGTGGATCCATCCCGATCCCGGTGACACCCTCATCGAAATCAAGGAAGCCTATCTGAATTACGATTTCTTCCTGATTCGGATGGTCATCTACTTCGCCATTTGGATCGGCCTCTCTTGGTGGTATCACAAAAACTCGGTGCAACAGGATCATGACGGAGACCTGAAGAGAACCCGTCGAATGGCGCACTTCAGTCCGATGGGTTTGATACTCTTCGCTTTGAGTATCACCTTTGCGGCGTACGACCTTTTGATGAGTCTCGATGCCCACTGGTTTAGTACAATTTTTGGTATCTATCTCTTTGGCGGGTGCGTGCTTTCCTTCCACGCCTTCCTGGCCTTGGTGGTGATCTGGCTGCAGGCGAATGGCCGACTAACCCGTGCAGTGAGTGATGAGCATATGCAGGACATCGGCAAGATGATGTTCGCGTTTACGGTCTTCTGGGCATACATCGCATTCAGCCAATACATGCTTTATTGGTATGCAAACATCCCTGAGGAGACAGCTTGGTTCTTACGTCGTCAGGAGAACTTCCTCTGGGGATCGTGGGGATGGCTGTTGATCGTTGGGCGATTCTTCGTGCCGTTCCTTTTCATCATGTCGAAGCATATCAAGCGAAATCGCGCGACCCTTGCTTTGGCTGCAATTTGGATGCTGATCATGCAGTGGGCAGACATGTACTACTTGGTGATGCCTCAGATTGACAGCGGCAAGGAATTCCCATTCACCATGTTGGACGTCACGATTCCAATTGGCTTCCTTGGATTGTTCCTGATCGGTCTTGCGGTGTCTCTGAAGGGGCACTCATTGATCGCAGAGAAGGACCCCCGAATGCCAGAGTCGCTGGCATTTGAGAATGCCTAGAAAGAGGTTCCGATGAGTGATGCACACAATCAGGACCCTGACTTTGAACAGCTGGAAGGGGCTGGGGATGATCCCAGCGCTATTCCGACTTGGTACGGCGGAATTGTGTTCACGATTTTGTTCGTGGTCTCGGCGTATCTACTCGTATTCCTGACTGGAATCGAGGAAGAAGCGGTTCTCGAAGATCGACTTCGTTACAAAAGTCGAGAACTTGAAGAGGTTCAAGGTATACAAAACTCCCAATTAAGCAGCTACACCTGGACCGATCGGGACAACAATCGTGTCTCTATCCCATTGGAACAGGGTAAAAATGAAGTACTGAGACGTTACGGAAAGCAGGGGAACTGATCGATATGGTTTCCAAGATCTACTCACTACCGAGGAAGAGTCGGCAAGGTACTCAGCGCGAGCTGCATAGCACGCGTTCGTCCTTGTCATGCTTCCTGATGGTGTTGGGTTTGATCGTGTTGCCTTCAGTTCTTTCTGCGCCGCTTTTCGCTCAAGCACCTTCCGTTGGACCCGGTCAGCTTTACAACCAAGAGAATGATCCGGTGCTGAAGTCCATCGAGGAGATCACGATTCGTGACTGCCTCGGCAATAGTGTCCCCCTCGAGCAAGAAGTCCGTCGATCTGACGGCGAATGGGTGCCACTGAAGTCGGTTCTCGATTCCGGATTGCCGGTGCTCTTTAATCCGATCTATTTCAGCTGCCCAATGCTTTGCAACCTCGTCGTGGAGAACCTAATCAAATCGATGGCGGAGTGTGATCTGGTTCTGGGCAAAGATTACGAAATGGTGACACTGAGTATCGATCCCAGGGATGAAGCTCTTGATGCTCGCAATAGAAAACGGGCCCTCGTAGAGGTGTTCCGTGAGGAAGCAGAGTTGACAGGGATCTCTACAGATTCTGCTGAAAAGGGCTGGCACTTCCTCACAGGAGAAGAAAAGCAGATTCGTCCCATCGCCGAAAGTGTTGGGTTCGATTACGAGTGGAATAGTTACAACGAGGAATACGCCCATGGGGCAGGGGCATTCATACTTTCCCCTGATGGCGTGTTGACCCGAACCCTCCAGGGTGTCGAGTTTGACCCCCAATCATTGAGACTGGCATTGGTCGAGGCGTCCAACGGGAAAGTTGGGACCTGGGCTGACAAATTGATTCTGACTTGTTTTGTATACGATCCGACGAAAGCCCGTTACGGCCCGGCAGCGCTGTTAGTGATGCGCCTCGGCGGTTTAGTCACGGTGCTCGGTTTAGCAGGGTTTTTGTTGGCCCTGCGTCGCAAAGATCGGCAGAACGCCAGTTCCGAAGCTGACTCCATTGATTCACAGAGAGAGCAGGCATAAAGATGCAATTGCTGAACTCACTCATTTCTCACATGACGCCGTTGGCGACCCAAACCGGACCTAGTTTCTGGCTTCCGGCTCCTGTTTCCAACTTTGCCGATACGGTCGACGGAGACTTTTACTTCGTCTACTGGGTTTCGATCTTCTTCTTGGTCTTGATTACCGCCTTGTTGGTGATCTTCATGATGAAGTTCAAGGCACCCGAAGGGCAAAAGGCGAAAAGTCAGAATGATCACAACATTATTTTGGAGATCGCCTGGACCGGGATTCCGGTGGTGTTGTCCTTCATGATGTTTTGGTACGGATACAAGGGTTATGTGGCGATGGCAACACCGCCCTCGAATGCGATGACCATCACAGCCGAAGCTTCACGTTGGTTCTGGAACTTTACTTACCCAACCAATGGAGCGAGTGTTCCTGGTGCTTCTGAAGATTTCAATGAGATCCGAATGGGGTTGAGAGATGGATCGCTAACCCCTGAGCAAGCCAAGGAGCGTGAGAATATAGTTTTGGAAAAAGCCGGACTGCATGTACCGGTGAATACACCCGTGCGGATTAAGGTGCTCGCCACAGATGTTCTTCATGCGTTCTACATCCCTGATTTCAGGGTGAAGAAGGACTGTGTTCCCGGACGAATCGGGGAGTTGTGGTTTGAGGCGACCGAGCCGGGGACTTACGACCTCGTCTGTGCAGAATACTGTGGGCAAGGACATTCCCTGATGCACAGCAAGGTGGTCGTTCACGAAAACCAGGAAAGCTTTGAGAAGTGGCTCGCGGTCGCGGCTTCCTATGACGAAACCCTACCCTTCGCTGAGTTGGGAGAGATCGTCTGGAAAAGAAAAGGCTGCGTGTCGTGCCATAGCCTCGACGGCGGAAACAAAGTCGGACCCACTTGGTTGGGGGCCTTTGGTTCTGAGCGTCAGTACACCGAAAATGATGTCGCCGGATCGACGATCGTTGACGAAGCCTACATCGAAGAATCGATTCGCTATCCCATGAAGAAGATTGCTGCTGGATATCCCGGCCAGATGCCGGTGGTCAAATTGACGGACAAGGAGATCCTCTGGGTCACCGAGTTCATCAAGAGCCTCGGCAAGTAAGGAGCAATAACGATGAATCCAAATGAACCGAATGCTGCTGGTTCTGAAGCTGCCAATGCGGAGGCTGTGACTTCTGCCCCGGTGGCGGTCGAATCTGGTCCCAGTTACCTAACGGTCACAAAAACGATTTCCTCGTGGGCATTTACCCTCGATCACAAGCGCATCGGTTTGATGTACTTGGTCGGTGTTCTGGGGATGTTCCTACTAGGGGGGGTCTTTGCCCTCTTGGTGAGAACAGAGCTCTTTTCGCCGATTCCGCTGATCACTCCACTCTTTGCTGCTGATCCTGGCGCTCAAGCGGATCTCTACAATCAGTGGTTTACGACCCACGGTGCGATCATGGTTTTCCTGGTCATCATTCCAGGGGTTCCCGCCGCATTGGGGAACTTTGTCTTACCGCTCCTATTGGGAGCGAAGGACGTGGCATTCCCGCGATTGAATCTGGGATCCTTCTACTTGTGGATTTGTGGAGCCGCGTTCTTTGTGTACGTGCTCTTCAATGGTGGAGTCGATACCGGGTGGACCTTCTACACGCCCTATTCGACAGATACTTCCACTGCGGTGATTCCGGCTGTTGTCGGGGTTTTCATATTGGGATTCTCCAGCATCTTTACCGGACTGAATTTCATCGTGACGATCCACAAGATGCGTCCTAAAGGGATGACCTGGTTCAATATGCCTCTCTTCCTCTGGGGAGCTTATTCGACGGCAGTGATCCAGGTTCTGGCGACACCCGTGTTGGGAATCACCTTGTTGCTACTGATTCTCGAGAGGACTTTGGGGATCGGTATCTTTGACGCCTCCAGTGGTGGTGATCCGGTGCTCTATCAGCACTTCTTCTGGTTCTACAGTCACCCTGCGGTGTACATCATGATCATCCCTGCCATGGGTGTGATCAGTGAGATCATTTCTGTCCACAGCCACAAGAGAATCTTCGGCTATCGCTACATTGCATACTCCTCAGTAGCGATTGCGATCTTCTCCTTCATCGTTTGGGGCCACCACATGTTCACGAGTGGTCAGTCGACAACGATGAACATCATCTTCAGTGGAATTACCTTCTCCGTGGGAATCCCCTCGGCGATCAAGGTCTTCAACTGGATTGCAACGATGTACAAAGGTTCGCTGACTTTGAATACGACGATGCTCTACGGACTCTCTTTCATTTTCCTCTTCACTATCGGGGGATTGACAGGGCTCTTCCTTGGAGTTTTGAGTATCGATACCCACTTACACGACACATACTTCGTGGTTGCTCACTTCCACTACGTGATGATGGGAAGTGGATTGATTGCGTTCATCGGTGGCTTACACCACTGGTGGCCAAAGATGACCGGAAAGATGTTCAGTGAGTTCTGGGGGCGAATCGCCTGCACCTTGGTCTTTATCGGTTTCAACCTGACCTTCATTCCGCAATTCGTCATGGGATCGCTGGGAATGCCAAGGCGTTACTACACCTATCAGGACAAGTTTGAGATTTACCACCAACTCTCGACCATTGGGGCGTATGTGATGGCTCTCGGTTTCTTCATGACCGCGTTCTATCTATTGCAGTCGCTGGCTTCAGGTAAGAAGGCTCCGACGAACCCATGGGGAGGCAATAGCCTTGAGTGGCACACTCCTTCTCCTCCTCCTTTGGAGAACTTCCATGGGGTGCCATCGGCGACTGACCCTTACGAGTTGGATCATTTTGACTACGACCCCGTGACCGGGAACTACTCGAGCCGAACCTCCACAGGGACGGCCTGAAGATGGGAGATGGGATGAGCGGCGACGCGCATCAGGAGAACACTGAAGGGGCTGCAGCTGCCCACGAAGGTGGGCATGGGGATGGGCATGACCATGGACATGGTCATTCACCGTTCCTGGCGCACCACTTCGACAGCCTGCAGCAGCAGTTCGAAGCGGGAAAGCTGGGCATGTGGCTTTTCCTGGCAACGGAAGTGCTGCTCTTCGGTGGCCTTTTCTGTTTTTACACGGTGTACAAGGCGAACCACCCAGATCTGTTCGAGTGGGGTCACCACTTCCTCGACAAACGCTGGGGCGCTACCAACACGATGGTATTGCTCTTTTCTTCATTGACGATGGCAATGGCCGTGAGAGAAGCGCAGCTGGGCAGAAAGAACAGGATCCTGTTTTACCTCATCGTCACTTTCCTGTGCGGTATGGGATTCATGGGGATCAAGTACATCGAGTACTCGAAAAAGTTCCACGAAGGTCTCTACCCTGGAAAAGCGTTTTCATACGCCACGGTGGATGGTGCTGAAGCGGAGCGCAAAAAGATTGAGGAAGAGTCCCTCATGTCGCTGGTGGACACCAGTTTGCCTGAAGCGAAGGCTGTCACCATTAAGCCGAAGGCGAAAACTGCTCGCGAAAAGGGACCCGCGGTTGCCCCTGGTGGTCTGGCCATAGAGAAACCGAAGCTGACAGAGGGTGAGCACCCGGATGATCCGAATGAGTTGTTCATCGATCCCTCTCATTTGCCGCCGGTTGAGCGCCCTGAGAACGCCCACGTCTTCTTTAGTATTTACTTCTGCCTCACCGGGCTTCACGGGATTCACGTGCTGGTCGGTATGGGGGTCATGGTGTGGCTAATGGTGCTCGTGATGAAGAATAAGGTCGGTTCCGAGTTCTTCACCCCTGTTGATTTGGGCGGGCTTTACTGGCACTTGGTCGATCTGATTTGGATCTACCTCTTCCCGCTGTTGTACTTGGTCGAATAGGAGGATCCATGGATGCGCTACTAAACAATGTGGATCTTTTGATCCTGTCTGCGGCTTTCTTTTGTCTCTTTGCAACGATTGTTGTGACTCGCGCCAATCGAAATACCAAGGATCCTCATCCGGTTGTCGGTCATATCACTCCGACACCATTGCTGCTGACGATTTTGACCTTGCTACTCTTTTTGACCTGGTTGACCGTGGCGGTCTCCTACGTCGACATGGGTGACTTCAACATCATCGTCGCTATGGGTGTGGCCACGATTAAAGCGACTTTGGTCGGGCTTTACTTCATGCACTTGCGCTGGGACAAACCGTTCAACGCCATCATTCTGGTGGGTTCGCTGCTCTTCCTTGGGATCATGTTGGGATTCACCCTCTTGGATACGGGAGAGTACCAAGAGAATCTGATCATCACTGACGTGGTCATCCAAGAGCAGGGGTTGACCGACTAAGGGACTTTGTTTCAATTCCAAAGGTGAACTGAGGCGGGGGGTGACAGGAGAGGCTCGTGCCCGAAGCGAAACAGCGGAATTCGGAGATTGAGGGAACGATTCCCGATCCCCCCAACCCCGCGATCATTCGTATGGGCATGTGGCTCTTTCTGGTGTCCCTCGCCGTTTTCTTTATCTCGAGCGTCATCGGCATTGTCATCATTCGCAATGCGACCCCCAATTGGGGTGAAGGTGCCCCTCCCTTTCCAAGCATCGCATGGTTGAGCACAGCTGTGATCTTGTTGCTGAGTATATTTTCAGAGATCGGGATTTACTGTGTAAAGCGCGACTATCAGGCGATCTTTAAAGCTTGTATGGGCTTGGTTCTGATTCTTGGATTCGTTTTCTTGTTTCTCCAAGAGATGGTTTGGCAACAACTTCTCGCCTACGACGATGGCAGTTTTAACGCTTCTTCATCGCTTCTCGCATGGTGTGTTTACGTCTTGGGATTGATTCACGCGCTGCATCTTGCGGGCGGGTTGATCTTCCAATCCTACGTGACAGTTCATGCCGCCAAGGGGGGCTTTTGGAGCCTGCATCACGATTTGGTCAATCACGTGAATATCTACTGGCATTTCCTCGCCGGTATTTGGTTCGGGCTCTTTGCGTTTTTGCTATGGCTTGTTTAGTCCGTTACTGGCAGCTCACGGGCGTG
>NHDG01000046.1 GCA_002167285.1 Planctomycetia bacterium TMED53 | reverse complement strand
TGTTTATTTCAATTAAGCTGCCTGCGCCCTCGACCTCGACGGCTCGCCAACCCGCTTCGATTCTCTCGATAACCGTAGCTCGACCTTTGTAAGCCATCAGATCCCCTTCGCCTCCACGATTTTGATCCCTTGCTCTGCCTTGCTTGCAGAGTCACTGCCAGGGGAAGAATCGATTACGTGCTGGTAATAAAACCTGGCCAATTCTCCACGCTCTTCAGAAACTGCCTTCTCTGCTAATCCCAACAACATCGACAGTCGCCCCTGAGCATTTTTTTCAACTTGAACACTCTGACGGTCTCCGATATCCGCAAGGATCTTGAAAGCTCGCGCCTCTACGTCCAAACCAGAAAACCGTTGCTGCGCGTCTCTGCAAATCTCGATCAAAAATCCTTCTGCAGGAGAACCAGGATAACGGCGAATATCTTCCTGAACCGCGTCAAGCTGGGACTTCGTAGCCGCGATTTCAGCTTCAAGCCTCTCTTCATACGGCTTCAATCGCGAATCCAAATCCTCCCGCCAACCCATTTGGGATCGCGCACTTTCAATCAAACGATAGGCGTCACCTTCTTTTCGAGAATTAAGGAGTTTCTCCAAATCCACCAATATCTGATTGAGAGTCTCTTGTTCCCGAGTACTGCTTGCAGAAATCGACAGATCGATACTTTCCCCAGCCTCAAGAACCCCATAGTCACCTATCACCCTTAAGTTCCCGTCCAGGTCAGCATCACCTCTCCAATTGATCCCCTTTGGCAAAGCAATTACGACCTGTTGATTACCTTCACCCAGGGACAGCTCATCAGCGAGAATCTCAAACCCTTCACCCACATCCACCATCACTGGTGCACCTGCGAAGAATGCACCAAGGCGCAGGCCTAATCGCTTCCTGTTGATGTTAAAGACTAACAACGACGGCACAGATTGCTGAACGGTCCATGACAAATCGATTCGCTGATCTTGAGGACGCGCAAACTGCTGAACCACTGCAGACTCACCGTTTTCATTGAGCTCAAAACCGATTCGATATGACCCATCTTCACCGGATACAAATGGTTCTTTACGGGCAGGCAGAAGTTGCCCCCAAGGATTCGAGCCTTGATCACCGAGACCCAGTCTCAAATCAGAGATCATTTCGAGACGTCCTCGAAGAATCTGACCAACCCCACGATCATCAAATTTCAGAGAGACTCGTTGACCATCCGATTGATTCTGAAGGGCCACAGCAGGACGAGGTTCAGAATCGACGATCTTGGCAACCCATTGATCTACTTGAAGAGTTCCGTTGATCTCCCGATCAGAAATTCCTACAAGGCCAATTCGGGCGCTGGCAAAACCATCCGAAACCGCCGCGGGAGACTCCAACGCGATCCGACTCCAGCCAGCACGTGGCTTTGCCAAAGAAAATTCTTCAGCGATCACAACACTGCCTTCGTCTGACGTCTCAGTCCAGCGAACAACCATTCCAAAACGATCGAAACCACTGGACTTCATCGCCGCTGACAGCAACAAACCTTGGCCAGCCTCAACACTGAAGTGCTCAGACCAAAGCAACCTCACCGATCCGTCTACTGCAGGGCTACCCGAGATCTCTAACCAGCTCTCCCCCTGTGCGGCCTCTGAACCGGAGACAAGAGAGGTCGTGACGCCTTCACCAATTTGAATCCAGCGATCTCCCGGTAACTCACCCTCAAAAGAACCCGATCCTTTAAGAAGATCTCCAGGAATCTGCATCGAGTTTGGATCAGAGGCGAGATTGCTCAGAAGATCAAAGCTAGAGTAGAAGAGGATTGCAAGGATGCCTATAAACACCACCGTCTGTAGAGCTACAGAACCGCCCGCATCGACAGCTTCTGCGCTACTCCTCCTGACCACCAAATCTCCTCCACCGGCTTCTGCGGAAGAAACTGCGGATCCACCGCCTGATTTGGAAGCTCGGGATCCAGAAGCAACAGCAACGACAAAAGTGGTCGATCCAATTCGGAACTGATCACCGTCTTTTAGCTGAGCCTGTTTCACCTTCTGACCTTTAACGACCACACCATTACTGGAATCCAAATCAGCAATGAACCAACGATCCCCTTTTGATACGACGGCCGCGTGTTTACTGGAAACACTGCTGTCGGAGAGAACAATTTGACATCCCGGGTTTCGCCCGATGACCAATTTGTCCACCAAAGGTACTTTGAGTTGTTTTTCACCATCCTGATATCGCAATACCAGTTTTTGGGGAGAGCTCATCACTCTTCTCCCTTCTCTTCTTCGCGCAAAATTCGGTATTTTTCTATTTTTTGATCAAGTGTCGGTCTAGAGACACCGAGCAATCTAGCAGTCTTACTTTTGTTCCACTCATTCTGCTCAAGGGTTGCGGAGATCACTTGCCTCTCCAAGCTCTCGGTTGCCTCAGCAACCAACTCTCGAAGCGTTCCACGCAGGGGCTCACGCTGTTCACCTGGTTTCTGAGAGAGTACTGAAGTCGAAATAATTTCAGGCAAGATGACTTCGGAAGACAATGCCACCAGTCGATCGACCTCATTCTCTAACTGACGCACATTTCCGGGCCACGGGCTGTGATACAAGGCATAAAGCGTCCGCGGATCAAGCAATGGCCTCTCTCGACTCAAGCGTGAGCATGCTCTCTCGATGAAGAAATCGACCAACAAAGGGATATCTTCACGGCGGTCTCGAAGTGGCGGTAGCTTTACCGTCAACACGTTGAGTCGATAAAATAAATCCTCCCTGAAACCACCGGATCGAACTTGCTCTTCGACATTCTGGTTGGTTGCAGAAACGACTCGAACATTGACCTTCACAGTCTCCCGAGATCCAACAGGGCGGATTTCCCCATCCTCCAGAACTCGAAGCAGCTTAGCCTGTAAATCCGGACTCATATCGCCGATCTCATCGAGGAACAAAGTTCCTCCATCCGCCAACTCAAAGAGACCTTTTTTATCTCGGTGCGCCCCGGTAAATGAACCTTTGACATGGCCGAAGAATTCACTCTCAAGTAAGTTTTCTGGGATCGCAGCACAGTTCTGAGATACGAACGGAGAAGAAGCCCTATCTGAACCCTGATGCACTGCCTGCGCGATCAGCTCCTTACCAGTTCCACTCTCTCCGAGGATCAAAACCGGCATATCTGTATGAATCACCCTGTCCAGCAACTCAAATACGGCCAGCATTGCAGGGGAACGGGTAACGATCCGATCATAAGAGTGACGGAAATCAGGCCGCGCACCCTTCTTCATCAGTTCACGGGCTTGCTCAGGCTCGACATCCCTCGCGAGTAGCAACTCCTGCAATTCCCTGTTGAGCTCTTCAACCTGTTGCCTGGCGGCCTGGTGCGAATGTTGTTTTTGATTCAGCTCGCCGAAGAGACGAGCATTTTCAATAAATATCGAGGCTTGGTCAGCAAGGAAACAAACAAACCGTAAGGTCCCTGGTAAAAATGTGTCCTTCTCAAATCGATTATCGACGTAGATCGCCCCGTGAACTTTTCCGCGGATTCGCAGAGGAACACAGAGCACTGACTCCAACCGCAAATTCGCAATGGAAGCAGAAGAAGCAAATCGATCGTCTTTTCGAGCATCCCCGGTAAGAACGGGCTCGCCAGAATCCAAAACGCGGCGAGTGATCGACTGGCTTACTTGCAAATGGGCTCGGCGGATGACGTCTTTATCGATATTTCGAGACGCAGCGACCACCAAATCGTCATCTTCAACGATGATCAAGAACCCTCGCTCTGCGCCGGATATCTCGATCACATTTTGTAAAATGACCTCATAGAGCTCTTCTGTTACCAAGATGGAACATAAATCTCGTGAAAGCTCCAACAACCGAAGAAAGATCTCTCTCTCGCCCTGCAAACGCGGATCCTCAACCAATGACGATTCGTTGGTATCAGGCTCAAGGAAAAATTCAGTATTGAGGGCAAGAGTGTCCCCATGCTGCTCAACAGCGCGATGCTCTTCAGGGACGTTACCGAAGAATATCTTTGTCTTGCCAATCTCTATGCAATCGCCCGGCACTAAAGGCTGCCGACGAATCAAGATGCCATTCACCATCGTGCCATTACGACTGCGCAAATCCTCCAATTGCCAACGGCCTTGCACACACTCCAATATGCAATGTTGCCTGGAAGCACTGATATCAGCGATTTCGACGTCATTCTCTTTGGATCTACCCAGCGATAGACGAGTCCCCTCCAGAGCCACCTGACGTGTTCCGGAAGAATCATGAATATGAAGCGATCTAGCTCCATGATCGGTAGATTCCGACCTGGATTTCCGGCCTCGATCTGGGATTTCCAAGAGTTATTCCTCACACTGAATGGGCTTTGGGACAGGGCCATCGTCCCCGATAGAAGGCCCCTGTAAAGAACATTTTACAGGGGGGTGCCAGAGCTGCTCAAATCAGCGATTACTAGCAAAATTACAAACGACGGCCTATTGAGATTCGTTCCCAGATCGGCGCTTAGCCAGTAAATCCAAGCACCGATCTTGCCACTGCCTCGCCTTCGCAACCTGGCCCTTACGACCATTGAAGACAAAGGCGAAGGTTATTGGCTGATTTACGCCTGTAGGCTTCAACCAGCCCACCAATGAAGAAACGTCATTGAGCGTGCCTGTCTTGGCGCAAACCTTGCCTTTCAGCAAGTCCGTCGCCATTCGCTTCTCCAAAGTCCCATCGACCCCTGAAAAAGCCATGCATTCAAATAGAGACTCAGCCCAACTTTGGAGAAGGACCCAATCGACGACGCTTCTTAAAAACCGGGCGTCCAAGCGATTCAACCTCGACAACCCGGAACCATCCCTGAAGACAAGACTCTCAGATTCTTGGAAATTCTTCCTCGCCCAATTGGCAAGAACTCGCCCAGAAGACTCGAAACTGCCGTCGCCCCCTAACTCTTTTCCCAAAATTCGAAAGAAGGATTCAGCGTATAGGTTTTGACTATTCTTCATCATGACAGGCATTCTTGAAATCAAAGTGTGGCTGATTCGCTGATTCACTTTTGGCGATTCGACACCCGGGGAGAGTTCTGAAATAGGAAGATCTTCACCTAAAACGACAATCCCCGCCTCTGCCAACATCTCACTAAATGCACCGACGAAGTGACTCGCTGGGTCAGGAACTGCTACATGGAATTTTCTCTTCTCGGCCGACTCTAGAAAAGCACCTGTAAGGGTGATCTCCCAACTGGGACCAGGCCTTTCAATTCGGATGAGATGTTTCTTCCGATCCTTACAAATTTTCATGCGATTCACAAAACGAGCGAGTGGCTGAGTGGGTTTAACGTCAACCAGAACTTGCCCAGAAGAAACCGGGCCAACATACACGTCCAAGCAATTATCGTTTAAGTTCAAAGCACCCGATCGCGCGTAATACCAACGATGCGAGGATTCCCGTGGCCAATCCGAATGAAAGCCATCCCCTTCAAAGTAGCGAGCATCTGCCAATATCTTTCCAGAAATACGTTTCACACCCTGCGCATTCAAAAATGTCACCCAAGGGCGTAACTCCCACAGAAGGTCATCGGTGTTCTCCCTGCCGCTGACCGCTGGGTCCCCTCGGCCGATGATCAACAAATTGCCTTCAAGGACACCATCTTGAACGATTCCATCCAGAACCAAATCGGTATGCATCATGAAATCCGGGCCCAGTTCATCCATTGCTGCAGAAGCCACGACCAACTTCATAGCAGATGCGGGAATTCTGGGAATATCAGCGGCATGCTCAATTCGCCCAAGTCCTGGAACGAGAATAGAAAAAGACACGTCTGATTCAGAAAGCTTTAAGTCCTTGGCTATCTTGACCATAGACTTCTTCAGTTCCCGGTCAGCGTTTATCGACTGAGTGAATCCAACGCCCGAATGAAGAAACGAAGTCGGCTGAAGAAACGAGGTCGGAGTCGGCAACAAAAACGAAAAGAACCAGATGAAGGGTAAAATTTTCCGAAGCTGCCTACTCGATGTGGATAACGGACTACTGAACATTCGAATCCCCCCGCTGATGGGATAAAATTTAGACCGGAACACTCTCTAAGACAAGGTTGGCCTCTTAGAATCTGATCCTAAGATGGGCCTTGGAGTAAAAATGGTAAAAAAGAATCACGGAAGCAACAACTCAAAGAAGCACCGATCTAGAGCTGCCGAATCGATTCACCGAAGAATTCAAGGCTTAGTGAAATCCTTGTTGGAAAAAAATGGCGGCGACGCCATTGATGGACTCCCCGAAAAATTCGAACTTAATTTACAAATCCCTGTCAATCTCCATAAAAACGATCCTTCACTTTCACGCCAATTTTCACACTCACTCATAGGGCAAATTGAAGCACTACGACGAGAAGGTGAAACTGAAGTTCATGGACACCGATCCGGCCATGTTCATTGCTATTGGTGTAATCAACCAGACTGTGAACACTCAACTCCTGGAGACGGGCATTCTGTCCTTCATGGGTGGTCGGCAACTGGCGTTCCTATTTGGATCAACATCACCAACCTCCTTCTAAGCGATGCTCCTGATTTACTCGACCACATCCACGGAGACGACCTCAAACCATTCGCATTGATCATGGAGGGAGCTGAACTTCTTGCAGAAGTACTTCCACAATACACAGAGGGCACTTCATTCGCTTACCCCTTTGCTGGATTGCAGGCAGCGGGCTTTCCTCTCTATCGTCAAGGTCACGAAATAGACCATCTCGCACTGACAGCTCTGGTACTTGAAACCCGAACAGCGAAAGGAACTCCGAGATATCGCTGGAACTTCATATCAAATCCACCACGCCCCCATCACTTGGCAACACTTCTGGGGCAAGAAAGCTCCTCCCCCCTCGCTCTGTGGACTTCTGCGTTGAGGTCTCTCCTGATTGGACATCAAGAAGAAATTGATTCCAGAGCACGAGAAGGCAAACGGATGCCAATGAAAGAGTGCCGACAAGGTGTCATGAGGATTCTCAAAGAAGGCAAACACCTACTCGATGCACTCCAGCGCAGACAAGATAGAAAAACCAAGCATGCCATCGATCGGTCAAATGATCCCCATCGGCCTACGTCGGCAGCGATTTCTGACGTGCTCGCTAGCAAACGCAGTGACTTATTCGTCGATTTACGAGAAGCGACGATCATCGTCCGCGGCCCGCACGGAAGAACCCACGTCTTTACAAAAAATGGCATTCACGTCACCAGCGTGAGGTACAGCCCGGAATCAATCCTACAAAGAACGCAGAGAAAGCGCTGGGTCCCCTTAGAAGATGCTGAATACCTCAGATTTCACGAAGAAGTCACGAGGCGACTTGGCAACCTCCAAAATCCAAATCGTGACTCAGACCATCTCAGCGGATGATAGACTGAGATATTTTACTGAGCCCACGAAGACCAAAATCTTACGAAATTATCGCCGAGAACTCCGACCCCTCTACCAGACCGAGACTCTTCAAGCTCTTGGTGCAATAAGTCCATATCTCTGTAGTCACGAAATCCCGTCATCGTCCTAGAAATCCCATCCAAATCGGTTCCTAAACAAACCCGATCACTGCCTAGGATCGATTCAATGTGAGATACATGTTCTATAAACGTCTCTATAGAAGATTCTCCTCCAAGAAATGGTGGGAATGCATTCACTCCAACGACCGCACCGCAATCTGCCATAGCTCTCAATAAATCGTCATCGATGTTGCGTACGTGCTCATGGACGAAGCGTGAATTTGAATGAGTCGCCAACAGAGTCACACCCATTTCACAAACTTCCATGACACCATTGGGGTTCAAATGAGAGACGTCGATGGCCCAACCAAGCTGAGCTGCTTCCCGTACCATCAATTTACCAAGTTCGCTCAATCCCTCTCCGGTGTCTGCATGACACCCTTGCCCCAACTCATTAGCTCCATTCCAAACTAATCCAAGAATTCGAACCCCACGTTGATGGAGTATCTCAAGCCGGGAGACATCGCCTTCCAGGGCTATCCCATTTTCAATCGTCGTTAACATACCAGTAACCCCTTGCGGCAATCCCGACAACTCGTCGGGGTGCTGCACAACCTGAAACGGCTCTCCCTCTGACTCATGAAGGCGATCTCTCGAATCCAGTAACTTCAAACAATGATCCCAAGGCTCAGGTTTGCCATCTTCGGTGAAGATCGCTGTGCACAGCAGCGACATCCCACCTTCTGCGCAACGAGCCGAGTCAACTTGAAAGTCTGGCCTAGTGGGAGCAAGACCGCCGCCACGCTCTGCTAGTAATGACAAGGTATCGATATGAAGATCCACCCGATTTACCGTCATAGTGATAGAGATCCTTTCCCAACCAACCTCCAGGCACCAAAAGTGAAGACCTGAACCAAACCTGATTCAGCATGATTCGCGACGAGCTGTGGCTCTTTTTCCAATACTTGAAAATCAGCTCTAGAACCCGGTTTTAAAGTTCCATAGCCAGACGGCAGTTGATTGGCAACAGCCGCCCAGGCGGTTTTCGACAAAAAGGCCTCCTCAAAAGTGACCCTTTGACGGGGCCCTTCAGCAACACCAGAGCCATCCCTGTTCTTTCTATGCACCGCGGCATAAATATCAGCCCAAGGGTCCAAGGACTCGATAGGTGCGTCAGTACCAGTGATGACAGGAACTCCTTCTGACATTAATTGTCGAAACGGAATTGCAAAGTCAGCTCGGTCACCCCATCTGGATCTAATGATCTGCCGATCCTCAAAAAGATGACATGGCTGTAGAGAAGCGTACGCGCCACTTTCAATCAACAATGGTATATCTTCAGGATCAAGGAGCTGTAAATGCTCGATTCGATCACTCATCTTGATATGAGAAGGACGCACAGATTGCGCCACTCGAATCGCATGGATCGCCTCGTGAACAGCGGCATCCCCAATGGCATGCAATGCCAATCCCCAGCCTCTTAAAGCGGCTTCCCTCGCCGTATGAAAGAGGGATTCTCCGCTCCTCCGACAAACCCCGCGATTTCCAGGGTCGTCGCTAAAATCCTTTTTCATCCATGCTGTCCTTGAGCCCAAAGTTCCATCTACAAAAATTTTGACCCAACGAACCGCAAAGTCGTCTTCTAGACCTCCGACTGGTGGTATATCACCGCCCTCCAAAGATTCTAAAAATTCTTCTTCAGCCAAACCGTGGCGTACGATGACACCATGATCACCGGGTGTTGATTTAAGAAACGCCTTGATCGATTCACCACGATCAAAAGTGGTCGCTGCTGAAATACCAAAGCCCAAGAGACGGTGACACGCACCAGCAACTTCATCAGAAGGGTCAGACTTGACCAGATTCCATGCCTCCTCTGCTTCCTCTTCCACAAGAACACCGGGATGGCCGCTATCCTTATTCAGAAGATCCAGGAGTTTCGAATTGACTAAAACCCGATGGAAATCGGCATTCCAAAGAAGCACAGGTATTTCAGGAAATCGCTGATCTAAAAACCTTCTTGGATTAGGTAACATCTTTTCAGGTATTGGATCTCGCCAACCATGGCCAATCAGCGCAACGTCAGACTGCTTTGCTGACAACTTCTCATCGATCTCATCCACAGATAAACAGGCGAGATCGACCTGTTTTGAATGCTGCTCTGTGTACAAAAGGTGAAGGTGGCTATCTACAAAGGTTGGAGCTATCCAACGACCTTCAAGATCTATCACCTCATCGACATTTGCTCGAGGAGCTTTCCCCGGACTATACCAACCCTCAACACGACCTGAATCGATCAGCAACTCCAACGGTTGCTGATTCGAATCGGGATACCTTCTTACGGAAGTCAGTAGAAGCTGAGTCATCGGTTCAACTCACAAAAAAAGGGGCAACCCGATTAGGATTGCCCCTTTGAATGACAAAATCAATATCACTCTCAGCTTCGACGATCGCGATTGCCGCCTCGCCCGCGGTCTCCTCCACGGCCTCGGTCACCACCACGACCACGGTCGCCACCGCGACCCCGATCACCGCCACGGCCCCGATCACCGCCACGATCTCCGTCTCCTGAAGTCACAGCAGTCGGCTCAATTTTCCCCTCATCGATCAAAACTGCTTTGTGAGAGAGTCTAAGTCTACCTTGAGGGTCACTCTCGAGAACTTTCACGCGAAGCGCATCTCCACGGCTGACGACAGAATTCACATCGTCCACATAATCACCGGAGAGCTCAGAGACGTGCACAAGCCCTTCTTGGCCAGGAAGAACTTCGACAAAACAGCCGAAATCTTTGATAGAAACAACTTTTCCATCATAGATCCGACCCACTTCAACGTCCTGGGTAAGCATCTCGATGTGCTTTCTGGCAGCTGAAGCGCTTTCGTTGTCCTTGCCCCAAATAGTGATCACGCCGGTATCTTCGATTTCGATGGTGGCACCAGTCTCTTCCTGAATGCCCTTGATGACCTTGCCGGATGGGCCAATGACGATTCCGATTTTTTCCGGATCGATCGTGATTCGCATGATCTTCGGAGCAAGAGGAGAAACTTCCTCCCTCGGCCTATCCAATTTCTTAAGCATCTCTTTAAGAATATGGATTCGACCCTCTTTTGCCTGATTCAGCGCTCGGGCCATCAACTCACGGCTCAAACCGGAAATCTTGACGTCCATCTGCAACGCTGTGATTCCCTTCTGGGAACCTGTCACCTTAAAGTCCATATCTCCATGGTGATCTTCACTACCGAGAATATCGGAAAGCACAAAATGCTGATCACCTTCCTCAATGAGACCCATGGCGATTCCTGCCACAGGGCGCTTGAGAGGTACTCCAGCATCCATCAATGCAAGGACCCCTCCACAAACACTCGCCATTGAAGAAGATCCATTTGATTCAGTGATATCGCTCACGACGCGCAATGTGTAAGGAAAATCATCGTGATCCGGAAGCACTGTACGAATCGCTCTTTCTGCGAGTGCGCCGTGACCGATCTCTCTTCTCTTTGGACCTCTATTGGGCCAAGCCTCACCGACACAATAAGCCGGGAAATTGTAGTGCAGCATGAATCGCTCACGCTTTTCATCAATGAGGCCGTCAATCCTTTGCTCATCGAATGAAGTACCAAGAGTCGCTGTCACGATGGCCTGAGTTTCACCGCGGGTAAACACGGACGAGCCGTGAGTTCTTGGAAGAAAACTCAGTTCTGTATCGATGAAACGAATATCAGTCAACCCGCGACCATCTGCCCTTTTAGATTCCTGAACGATGAGATCTCGCTCAACCTTTTTCTTAACACCGCCAAGGAAAGAACCTACTTCCTTGGGGTCGGGGCAAGTCCCAGCCTCTATTTGATCAGCAGGACACAACTCCTCGAGAACCTCATTGCAAATCACATCCATTGCACGCTTCTTCTCGTGCTTACCTGGAGCGAGGATCGCTTCACGCAATCGGTTGTAAGCCAACCCGTGAACCTTAGAGCGCAACTCCTCATTGACTTCGGGAGCCACAAATTCCATCTTGGGCTTGCCTGCTAGACCAACCAATTCTTCAATCATCCCAATGATGGTTTGGCATTCGGTATGAGCCAATTCAAGGGCGTCGATCATCACTGATTCGTCCACCTCTTCGGCCCCAGCCTCCACCATGACGATCGCGTCCTGGGTTGCGGCAACAACCAGGTCAACGTCACTCTTCTCGCGAGTTTCATGATCGGGATTCACAACGAATTCCCCATCGACGCGACCAATTCGAACAGCGCCAATCGGTCCTTCAAATGGCAATTCGGATATCGATAGAGAAGCAGAAGCGGAGATCATCGCCAAAATGTCCGGATCATTTTCTCGATCAGCGGACAAAACAGCCGAAGCCACAGAAACGTCTTTAATAAATCCGTCTGGGAACAGGGGACGAACCGGCCTGTCGATCAGGCGAGCAGTGAGAATCTCCTTTGTGGTTGGACGACCCTCTCGCTTGAAAAACCCACCAGGAATCTTTCCTGCGGCATAGTTATTTTCGCGGTAATCAACAGTTAGAGGGAAAAAGTCGCCGCCGAAGCGAGGCTCTCCCCATGTCACTGCACAAAAGACAGCGCAATCGCCCCATCGAACGATGGTTGCACCTGCTGCTTGCTTTGCTACTAATCCTGTTTCGATGCTGAGGGTCTTTCCCCCAACCTCCCTTGAAACTACATGTGTCATCTATCCTCCTGACAGCCCATGCTGCCGACGCGCCCTGCGTCTCGTTTTTGTCATTTTCCTATTTAACTCAAATTCAGGGGAAGGATTACAGGAGGTCATTCTCCTATGCCATGGTCAATTCACCATGTACATGAAGGAGATTAACGCAGCGGGAGTGTCCCCGTCACGCGCAGGGTCGATGAGTTACGCTTGAGATGAATCCAGGAAGTGGACCGAAGCGGACCAGTCCTAGCGACGCAATCCCAACGCTTCAATCATGCGAAGATATTCTCCACGATCGGTGCGCTGAAGATATTGCAACAAGCGAGTACGCTTTCCGACCAGAATCAACAAACCGCGACGACTAGCGAAATCTTTCTTCATCGTCCGGAGGTGCTCCGTGATATTTCTGATTCTTTCGGTAAGGATGGCGACCTGGACCTGAGCAGACCCGCGGTCATTCTCCGAGGTCTTGAACTGTTGGATCAATTCGGCCTTGCGCTCTGCTGTAATGCTCATCGATGAACGATACCTTGTCTCTATTGGTCAAACCGGCGCGGAAACGCTCCTGCGACTCCGGTTTGCACCTTCCCAAGAAATGAATGCTACCGGGACACGCCAGAAGGGCAAGAAAATGTGCTCATTCTGGTGAGAATTGCTCGTCATTCGTCATTTTTCTGCTGATCAGCCTCCAGCAAACCGGGGGGATCAGGACTAGGGGGTGTTCCAGCGTCCAAATAGCTCTGCAAAAGGATCGCTGCGGCCTTTTCGTCGACAGAGGATTGCCCCCCGATTCCGTGAGCCTGACGGGTGGTTAAGCGCTCATCCCACAGCCTTACCGGAACCTCCGTTAGCTCTCTCAGCCAACGGCTCAATTCCAGCGACCTTAGAGCCATCGGCCCAAAACTACCGTCCATATTACGGGGGCACCCGATGAGGATCCCCGCCAAACCAAAATCCTCTTCCACTTCGACGATCCAGCGCAGCAATTCCTGGCGATTACCCGCCAATCCCCGAGGAGTCGCCAACACCCCTAATGCGTCGGACCGGGCTAATCCTATTCGCTTTTCCCCAGGGTCAACCCCGATCCATACCTTCATTTAAACTCCCTCGCGCAGTTCAGAATCAAAAACTTTGGAGACTTCACTCAGATCACCTGACTCGAGGGATTTTTCCGAACACACCACAAACAAATCCTCCATACAAACGACGAGTCCCCCATCCATCCCATGAATCTGCACAAGTTCACCAGTGGAATTTAACAGAATCGTTTTCTCAGAAATATGATCCTTCCCCTGGACCACGACATTCCATTGGCCCGAATCAACATTGATCTCAAATTCCGGCATTCCAACGGCAACGATTCTACGATCGATCGTCCCCGAAATAACCGGAGCAGCTCCACATGAAATGTATGGCTCTCCATCGAGATATCGACGCAGTCCCAGGCAACTTTCACAAGAGATCATGACAACTCCTGAATTGGAGTTATCCAAACGCCGAAAATCCCGAACAACTCTCCAATCTCCCAAATCACTCCAACGATGACCTAACGGCTGAAAGGTCAATGAGGAAAGAAAATTGGAATCGCTCAACAAATAGTGATCCAGAGAGATCTCTGGGAGCTCCGCTGGCGTAGAACAACCTCTGGCTTCAAGAGATTTGATCAAAAAATCAGTTCCAAAACCGAATATTCCACAATGGCGATAAGTTCGGATGCTCTCTTCATGGTCTCTTAAATCATGAATTGATTCACACTCAGACATATCCGGTTTTTCAACAAATCGAATCAATCGGTCACCATTGGCAACGATACATCCGAATGAAGAATGTGGATCTGATTCAGTACCATGAATAAAGAAACGTTCGCTATCCTCAAGTAACTCACGGCAAGTCTTCTGCAAGCCAACCCTCAAAAGGTCTCGGTCAACAAAATGCTGATCAGCCGGTAGCACGAGAGCCACTGATTCAGGATCCATTCCAAACAAATCACTCGCGCCTTTAGCAACAGCTGGAAGTGTATTCCGCCCTCGCTCCTCACTAATGAGGCGACATGGGCCAGGATTAGAGATGTAACCATCGGCAGCAACAAGATGCAGACGCTCAGGGGGAACCAAACTCAGAGAAGCTTCTATGGCTTCCTCGAGAGGAGATTTGCCCGCCACCAATGGCAACTCGGGCTTCCTTCGACCTGGACGACTCCATGGCCACAAACGACGACCCGCGCCACCCGCCAAAATCAGAATGTGCAGTCGCCTATCCATCCAGATACTCCCCAAGCTCCTCTTCCAACTCTTTCAAAATCTTGGACCGGGGTAAAATCTTCAATGCCACAGCAAGATGCCTACCGGCCTCAACTTTCATATCCATTTCCAAATAGCAGGCCGCACGCCTCCTGGCGACTTCCCCTGTGGCAGCGCGATCTAATCCAAGGTGCTCAGCTCTGCGCAAATATTCCAGAGCCACTCTTGGATCCGTGTCCTTACCCACTTTCTTCAAAAGCAATTTGCGTGCCCTATCACGCGCCTCTGGATAGCAAGGGCGGTGACTTTGCCTCGCTGACTCAGTACGCAACAAATCCTCATACCATTCCAAAGCTCGAGATCTCTGCTTCACACCCTCATGGTATTCCCCAATCAGAAAACATGAATCGACAAACTCATCGGAGGTCAGATGCTTTCGGAGGAACAAACGTGCACCAGGTCCTAACTCTTCTAATCGATCCAGGGCTTCTGCAGTCCGTTGCTCTAACAACAAAAATAAAATACTACGAGCTTTTGCTGCTGGCCTTTCACTTTCGGTGACGTGCGGGAGACGACTTGCCAGCTCTTCCCTATAAACGATATTCCACATACGATCGTATCGATCGCGAGAATCCGGCTGAGATAAGACTTCTTGAGCCTCCAACAGCAACCGCATCTCATCAGGATCTCGGGGAAACTCTGATTTATCAGGGTGAACCTCGAGCAACTTTTTTCTAAAAGCAGCTTTTATCTGATCAGAAGTGCAATCGACAGACAGGCCTAAAATAGAGTAGTAATCCTGGAACTCAGACACTCTTGCCCGATTCTCGCTCAAGCAACAAAGTCACAGGGCCATCATTCACCAATGAGACTTTCATATCGGCACCAAAGATGCCCGTCTGCACTGGGGCAACACTGACACGACTCATTTCTTCAACAAATAAATGATACATTTTCACAGCATCTACAGGCGCCATCGCAGGTTCGAATGATGGTCGCCGCCCTTTCCTACAGTCGCCATACAGAGTGAACTGGCTCACCACTAAAAACTCACCGCCAACATCAATTGCCGACAGATTCATGTACCCCTCAGGGTCTGGGAAAATTCGCAGTTGGGAAACCTTATTCGCCAGCCAGGCGATGTCTTCCACGCTGGAGTTCTGCCCAAAGCCAACAAAGACCAAAAGCCCACGGGCGATTTCCCCGCAGATCTCTTCGTCAACTTCAACAGAAGCCGAGGAAACTCTTTGAATCAAAACTCGCAATCGAACTCCTAACCAAAGCGAATCAGGAGCTATTTTAGCAAGTTGCTCAAAAAGAGGGATCAAATTGGTAAGGGATCAATCACCGGGAAAGGAATTTATGATCAAATTCCCCATCTGAGTTCTCGGCAAGATCAACAGGATGGATTGCCAAGCATTTGCCAGACTCCTGATCAACCTCTAACACAGCCCCACATAAATGGGCATTGCCTTCAGCTACGGTGAATGGAGCATGCATCGAGGTCAGCAACTTATGGAGCACCGGCTGCGCTGCCCGACCAATCACTCCGTCGTATGGCCCGGTCATCCCCAGATCAGAGAGAAAGCCAGTCCCACTTGGCAAGACCCTCGCATCTGCAGTTTGAACATGGGTATGACTTCCAACAATTGCAGAAACCCGCCCATCAAAATGCCAGCCGGCTGCCTGCTTTTCACTGGTAGCTTCACCATGAAACTCAACGATCCTGATGGTCACGTCTTCAGGGACTGCCTCAAGCCACCGATCGATGCTTCCATAAGGACAATCGATCGGGTCCATAAACACTCTTCCCAGCACGATGCTGTAAGCAATCTTCACTCCGGAAGAAATCTCAAAAATATGACTCCCATGTCCCTCTGCAACATCAGGGTAATTCATGGGCCGGATGCAATCGGCATGATCAGCGAGCACACTTAAGTTATTTTTATTTTTCCACGCGTGATCACCAAGCGACATCATATCGACGCCAGCCGACTTAAGATCTGCATAGATTTTTTCGGTAATCCCGGAGCCGGCCGCAGAGTTTTCAGCATTGGCGATCACGGCATCGAGACCCCAAGACTCACGTAACTCAGGCAACCACTCGCGAACGACGCGCCGCCCGGGGCGTCCAACGATATCCCCGATTATCAATAACCGAACCACATTGCTTTTATCGGGCATACTCGACAACTCTGGTTTCGCGAATCAGCGTGATTTTAACTTCGCCAGGATAGGTCAATTGGTCTTCAATTTCCTTGGCGATATCGTGAGCCAAACGGGTCGCCTTCTTGTCACTGACCTTATGAGCGTTAACAAAGACTCGAACTTCGCGCCCCGCTTGGATTGCCTGAGCATTCGAGACTCCTGAAAACGAGTTCACCAATCCCTCGAGCTTCTCCAACCGTTCAATGTAACGATCGAGAGACTCACCACGGGCACCAGGACGACTACCGCTAATCGCATCCGCTGCTTGGGTCAAAACTGCATAAATGCTTTCCTGGGGAACGTCATTGTGGTGACTAGCTGCGGAATTTACGACTTCCGGAGCTTCGTCGTAGCGCTTCAGAATCGTTGCGCCAATCTCAGGGTGACCACCTTCAAACTGATGGTCCACCGCTTTACCAAGATCGTGGAACAACCCACATCTTTTCGCCAATGCCTGATCCAAACCGAATTCCGCAGCGATCATTCCGCAAATGTTTGCCACTTCAACTGAATGGGAAAGCACGTTTTGACTGTATGAAGTCCTGTACTTCAGGCGACCCAAAAGAGTCACGAGCTTTGGATGGATTCCCGGCAAATCAAGATCGTATGAGACCTGAACGCCAGACTTCTGGATTTCTTCATTCAGGCTGCTTTTTGTTTCAGCAACGATCTCTTCGATTCGACTGGGGTGGATTCGGCCATCCTGCAACAACTTACTGAGAGCCCGAGATCCCATTTCACGACGAATCGGATCGAAGCACGAAAGGGTGATCACCCCGGGGCTATCGTCAACGATAACGTCAACACCGGTAGTTTTTTCAAAGGCACGAATGTTTCGGCCTTCTCGGCCGATGATCCGCCCCTTCATGTCGTCTGAAGCAATCTCGACACTCGTCACAGTCGATTCTTGACAGTATGTGGCGGAAATCCGTTGAAGAGTTGAGGCCAAAATGCTCTTACATTTATCCTCAGCGCGATCCTTCACTCGATCCACCATTCGCTGGATCATCTGATCGCCCTCGTGATCGACCTCTTGCTTCATGCTCTCAAGCAGATTGTCTCGGGCTTCGTCACGAGACATGCTCGCAACGCGCTCGAGATTTTCTTTCTGCTGCTCGATCAGATCTTCAACAGCGGCTTCCTTGTCCTGAATTCTTCCAGAGCGTTGATCGAGATCTGACTCAAGAGATTCCAAATTGGTCTCTTTTTTCGCCAGTAAATCCATACGGCGATCGAGCTTATCTTCACGCTTACGGATTTCTCGCTCTGATTGCTTAATCTCTTTGCGAGCTTCTCGCACCTCTTTTTGCACATCGTCTCTCTGCTGCGTAGCCCAACTTTGGGACTCTTGGCGGCTTTCATTACGGATGCGCTCAGCTTCAGTGCGAGCTTCAGAAATGACCGTCTCTCGCTCTAACTTGAGGCGAGCAGACTGTCTGGAAAAGATGAAGTAACTCACGATGACTGATGCAATGATCAGACCGGGAGCGATCAAATTTTCTAGTTCTCCCAATTTTCCTCCTGCAGAAGGGGCTGCAGGAAACACAGATAGGGATCAAAATTTAGCGTGAGAGAATTTCTATCTTCTGGATGACCAACAATCGAGCTCCTGTTTCAGGATCCTGCTCTTGTATGGTTCCCACGAGGCCGACTCTTTTATTCACGTATTGATCCAAATTTAATTTTTCGCCGTCAAGGTAATAGAGCAGTTTACTGCCCTTCATCAACTTATGAGTTGCCTCGACTTTTCTGTGTTTCCCCAGTGGAACTACCCAGCCCACAGCCTGGTACTTTTGATCTCCAGGCGTGTTCCGGTGTCCCGTCCTTCGTAAAATTTCTTTCTCCCGAGCCAACTCTTTTTCGCGATTGGCTTGGGCGATTTTTTGTTGACGTTCGATTTCTATCAGTCTCCGCTGAAGCGGAACAAAGTGCTCATTGATGGTCCTAGCAAGATTCTTAACCACACGTATCTCACCAAGATCTTCACTCGTGGTCTCATAGACTTGTATCTTCCGGAAAATACCTGAAAAATCCCATTGAACGGGAGGCTTTTCAGTCTCCAACCGGAACTGTTCAAACAGCTCCTTAAGTCGATCCGATTCAAAGGCTGGTATTTTGATAGATCCGTCTTCGGGAACACTATCCTTGCTGACTTCAACAGCTTCAGAACCAGTGTCGTTACTGGCCGAATCTGCCGAGGAAGCTGGATCAGTCTCTGTATCGTCCTCTCCCGAGCCAGCCAAATCTCCAATCGAAGTTGTAGATTTAGCCTTCAGGGAATCATGCAAGGATGAAAGCATGGCAGGATTGACGACGCGATCAGATCGACGGACGTAGTCACCATGTATCCAACCCCTAGCGTTGAGAGGTGCGAATATTTCGACCCACTTCCCATCGGGGGATTTGTTACCGGTAGGACGTAATAGCTGCCCTGATTCCGTAATTCCAACAGGGGTATACTTTGTGTTGGCAGAGCAACGAAGGCGAACACTGTTTCCGGTCACCCTCAGTTTCTGGTTTGCGTCTTCCTTGACAAAGTCCCCATGAATCCAAATGGGCAAATCTGACGGAACGATAATCTCAACCCAATTCCCGCTACCGCCAATGGCGATGATGGAAACATCGCGATTCAGCTGAGCGAAAGCATAATGATTGGTCGAGGGCCCGGTTCGCATGTTTACGGACTGGCCTGAAATTGTCGCCAACCAAGGCTTGAGGCTAGGCTGCCCCACGGAAGGCGAATCCTGCGCCTCGGCGACACCACCGAAGCCAGGTAAAATCGCCATCAGGCTCATGATAAAAATACCTGGAAGAAGCCGAAGTACATGCTGTCCGACCTTTGCGGTCGCAGTTCTCCGCGAGAGAACTGATTCATTGTTTAATCCGTGAAAAATTCTGAGCGACATCGGTCCTCCCTCCTCGGGCTAATCAAGATTCACAACTACAACTGGTTCCAATTGTTATGCACATGAATTCAGGGAAGACTCACAGGCAGAAGACGGTCTCTCACAACAGGAGATCGTCTCTCAAAGCAGGTGCGGTTCCCCTAAATAGGTCTCAGGGAGAGGTTTAACTACCAGCTTCCCGAACGTCCTCAAAAGACGTGCACGGGAAGTCCCTAGCCCAAAAACTGAGACTAAATCTTGCACCGCGGTGTGTCAACGAAGCAGGGAGGGTTTCACCACAAAAGGAACCCAGGGAAGCCTTCCAAGACTCAGAAAAGGGGCTTCACCCAATCCGCATAAAGAGCAGATCGCCGATAGAGCACTGATTTGACGCTGCTGTGACTGGACACTTGGCCCTCAAAAGGGAGTAAATCTTGAAATCGACCCCATCCAGCGTTTGCATATGGGAAGCTCCCTTGCAAATCACCAAATCTGCAGAAGTCAGCGCTTCGCTGATTTCGGCACTCCAATCATGGGGAGACAGTCCCAACGGAGAATTCGACTCCAAGACCTCACCTAGCGGCTTTAAAACACCATCTTCGGCAAAGATCCCCGTCAGATCATTCATTGAAATTTGGGAGTTTTTAATCACATGAGTGATTTGGAGCTTCGGCTTTTGATTACGTATCTCCTCGAGAAGGGCGATGTCGGCGGGGACTTCCGGAGCAGTATCATGGACAAAGACCAGTTTATCGGCGCTTTGAAGCGATTTCTCAAAGGTAGCGCGATCCTCGTGCCGAAACTCACTGTCAGACTGCTCTGACTGCCGAAGTCCCAATTTTTGCAAATCCAACCTGAGCGCATTGGTCTGCAAAATCTCGTTAGAAAAGGCGTTTGTACGGGCAGAAATCAATAATGCTCGACCAAGAGGATCTGGATCAGACGCGATGCGCTCTCTCAAATCAGGCAAAGCCTCCGTCATTTCTGCGACCCACGCCTCGCGTTCCTTTTTCCAAGGATCCGCTGTTCCGAGAACTTCATGGACAGACCCCAAGAGATCACCGACCACCTCAGCGGGCGGCAAATTCCCTTCAATCTCAGACAGATGCCTCATCGCTTCATCGATGACTTTGTGCTGTAGCCAAGAATCATCACTCACCTTCTCGGCGGTACACAAAGCTCTGCGCAAAGCACACGGATAACAACGAGGCTGAAACTTATCCATAGGAGCCCACTACTTCAAAGCCTCGAGTTCTTCTGGCGAGAACTCCAACTCATTGATGTAAGCATCGGCAAATCGAATCCCATGCTTAGAACGAAGAACCATCAGCTGGCTTAAAGCAGATCGAGCATCTGCTTGCGTATCGAAGGGCCCCACATACACATCGTACCTTTTTTGACGAACTCGAATACGCGTCACCGAATCCGTCAATCCGGAATCCACATACATCAAAAGGTCATCGATGACTTCAGCGTCCTTCGACAACTTCTGACCGATCATCACCACCCACCTCTTTTTGTTTTTCAGCGAAGAGGCGGCGGTTAAATCAGTGACGTCTTCCGATACCTCAGCGCTGGAATCTCCGTTCTGGGGATCCGCAGCCACGATAGCAATAGGGTTCCCATCTGAATCGACGACTTGCTGAATAGCGGGCACGTCTTCGGGTTCAGGATTGAGAACGGGCAATGGCCAGAGGTCGTCGTCCTTTCCTGGGCCCATTCCAGCGGGAGCTTCTGGAACCGAAGATCTCCCCCCAATAAATGCCAGACACAGGAGCAACACGTTACCCAAGAGCAAAATCGCCAATGTTGAGACTTTAAACTCGACGGTGGAAACAGAGCGACTCTTCGTTGCCTCCCTAGAGCCAGGCGAAGAAGAAACCTCTTCAGGAATCTCAGGAAGTCGCCGACGAGACGGATGAGGCTCTAACTCAACCTTAGATCTTGATTGCGCTCCACGAACGGAAGGCCTCCCACCACTCAACCTCGATGGTGTGGGTAAAGCCCTTGTGGGTAACTCAGGAATACTGGATTGAGGCTTCGAAGAAACTCGAACCCTTTTCTTATCTTCTGATTCCTGCCTGTTCTTAGACAAGCATCCCCCTTGCACGATCCTTGAAGATCGACCGTTCATCCCCCTGAAAACTCTAACGGAATCGCCACGAATAGATCCACCGAAGCTAGATCCACCGAACCGGAACCTGGCAAAGGTTCTTTCCGTTGAATTTTGGAGGATAGGAGACCTCGGCCCCTCGGTCAAGAAACGTATCTAGATCCCCAATTCGAAAATTGCCTACCGAACTCACTCTGAAAATACTTGTCGTGCCGACGACAAAGGAGTCACATGCAGCCAGTGAGATTCTACGAGCCGACCCTGCATGGAGGTCCAAATGGCCCATTTTTCAATTCTGCTTAAAAATCAGCTTCCCCATCAAAGTGTGCTTGGCCCATCCGCACCGAGGAGAAGGCCGCCGCTCCTCTCCCTGCTTCTCTCCCTGCTTCTCCCCCTGCTCCTTCTCACGCTGCTCTTCTCCTCCAATCCGATTCATGGCCAGGAAGCAGCCCCAGCAACCCTTCAGGAGCGTGAATTACCGGTCGTCTACGAGACGCTCTCAGGACGTATCTCCTCGATGCTGACTCCCATATCCCAAAGCGATCAAAGCTTTGCCCTTGAAGGGGAGCAGACACCGATTGAAGACCTGATCGCCATCGAGTTTTCAGGTAAAGAGGCGGATTCCTCACCCTATGCGACTGTTCACCTTCGAGGAGGTGGATTTTGGAAGGGACGGATCGACAGAAGAAGATTGGGCTCAGACTCTTCCGATGAGTTGATCTACTGGAATTCTCCTTCCCTCTCAAAAGCCTTGCCGATTCCTATTGATTCACTGGAAAGCTTTATCGCTGCAGGAGAACCGGCAAACCTCATGGTTTCTGAATCTTCCGAGAATGACGTCTTGCTGACGAAAGACGGCGCTCGCCTGATCGGCATCCTAGAAAAATTTGGTTCCGACAAGATTACATTCGATGACGAGTCCCTGGGGATTCTTCAAGTCGAATGGGCAAAAGTACGCGGATTCAAATTGGTTTCCCTCACTGACTCCGACCCTCAACCCAGCGAAAGTTTCAAGATTCATATCTCCACCAGGGACGGAAGTGTTCCACAGGGGCAACTTCTCACTCTAAATAGTGAAGCTTTAAGCTTTTCTATCGCCGACGGATCCGAAGTCGCCATTCCCATCGATCGCATTCTGAAGGTGACCTTTCAAAACAAACGAGTCCAACCCCTTGCAGACAGAGAACCGATCAAAGTAGAGGAAGGCCTGGGGCCAGATCGCTGGTTCCCTTGGACTTGGCAGAAAAATCGCAATGTACTCGGCAATGGACTTCGAATTGGGGCCCGGAATTTTGATCTCGGAATCGGCGTCCACTCAAACTCATTGCTCACTTTCGCGATCGAGGCCGGAGACTCTTCACTCAGTGGTTTCGCTGGAATGGACAGTAGCTCGAGACCGAAAGACGATGAACCAGAGATCGGTTGCGCACGATTCTCCATCTTAGTCGACGGTGATTGCGTATGGGGCCCCCACGACCTTTCTTGGCAAGATGCGCCCTTACCCTTCAAAATCGATTTGTCAGGCAAAACCAGCGTTTCGCTCAAAGTAGAAATGGGATCGGGTCATCACATCCTCGATCGTGCGAATTGGGTTTCCACTCGAATCTTCAAAGAATGAGCTGAGTAATTTCATAAAAAGCCACCTTCTCGACCGCAACGGTCGAGAAGGTGGCTGAACTTCTACTCTGACTCTTTAAAGCTAAAAATTCCTGACGATCAATCTCCAGGATTATCAGGTGTCAGCTTAGGATCGACCTTCATATCGGTGTAGGTTCCACCGGTCGTTTCCGCCAACTTCCTGAGCCAGGTATTCGCTTCTGTCAACCCCGGCATCTGCTGCCCGCCCTGGGTAAAGGGGTGGAATCCAAAGCAGTGGATCTTGATCTTGCGGAAACGGTTCAGCTCGAAGACCTTGTCCAGAATCGGCTGCGTCGGGTCATTCACCTTGCCGTCAACTGAGGGCAATCCATCACTCAAGAAGAAGATGGTGTTGGTCCGGGCGTCCTGGCTGAAGGCCTGAATCAAGGCATCCATGGTGTTGGTGTTGCCGTTGTATTTCAAACCGTCGACCCATTTGATGGCGCTCTTTTTATTGCCGTTAGAAGCGGGAGTGGCTTTCTTCTTGAACTTTGAAACGTTGGTATCAAAGCGAACGCAGTTGAACGCCGCATCCTTGGACATCTTGCGGATCACCTTGCGAAGTTCACGCTTCGCCATCTCCATACGGGTCCAGAATCTAGCCAGACGCTGCTGATCGGCGGTCATTTGACCCCCACCGCTGCTCTGCCCCCCATCGGATCCGTCTCCACGGGCGAGTCCCGGGATATCGTCCTTGTGGACGTATCTCATCGAACCGCTGGTGTCGATCACAAACACGATGTTCTTGGACTCCACAGGAACGCCCCAGAATTCGGGGTCGTCTCCCCTGCGCTTGCGCTTGACGCCTGTTTTACCGTCGTGGGTCTCTTCCATGGGATCAAACGTGTTTTGGCGCGGCTCCCACCAGGCAAACCACTCTTCGATCAACTCGAAATCCTGCCCCGTCAATTCCCACAGAGCATCCCGAACCTGATGGTAAAGAACGTCCTTGCGCTTCTTGAGCAATTTATCCAACAGGTTGATCAGCGGCTCGACACAGATCGCGCTCTGACTCTTGCGGAATGCTTCCACCGCTGCGCCCTGCACAAACGGGGATTTGTCATCGAGAAACAGAACCATCAACTTGATAGCTTCATCGTTCTGCTGCCCCTTCAAACGGTCGATCTGCTTGCTGAGAGCCTCGATCTCCTGCTTCAGTCGATCGGGGATCGAAGGATCACTTCCCGGGCGCAGGCCATTTTCCTCAATACGCTTCAGCTGCTTTTCCAGCGAGACCTTACGGTCGTTGAGCTCACCGCGTTTGTTGGTGGGATAGGCGAGGATGTCAGTCATGTACACACGCTCGCGGAAATCACCCTTGCTGTCGATTTTGTCGTAACGGGTGGAGATATGCTCGACGATACCCGTCATCATCGAGAGTTCTTCACAGATCACATCGTAGACTGCCGGGACCGATCCATTCTGATAACCCAGGTCATACACCGTCTCGAGAGCGTCCGGTGTACCGTAGGCACTAATCTGGCGAATCACATCGATAGCAGAATCATTCTGCTGCCCCTGAATCGCCTTGGCGTAATCTTTCTTCAATTTCTTGATCTGCTTGGCATCAAACACGCCATTCGAGGAAGCGGACAGATCTGCTGGCTGAAGAGAAAAGCAAACGACAAGCAATGCCAATAAGCCGAGGAGACTCCAAGGGGAGGGCCTCAACAGTGAATCCATGCGAAACTTCATTTCAGTTCCTTCGAAAATGGGTCACCCGAGTGCACTGCACTCCGGGCAACAGGGCAATGAGACAAAACGATAATATCATGCCCTTGCAGGAACTTCCAAGGTCTGCTCTGCCATTAAGACGGGCATAAAGTGGACACAGAGGGATCACATCTGGAGATTTTGGAACCACTTTCGGTACAATGCTGATCAGGGCTGCCAGCCCCCAACCTGACCTTGCCATGGGAGATGACGATGAATCAGGAAAACCCGATCCGCCAATATCACATTGGACTTGCCCCGGGAGATGTCGCCAGAAGGATCCTCTTCGCTGGGGATCCAACCCGAGTCCGCCGCTTCTCTGAGAATCTGGATGAGATTCGTGGCGAGTGGACGTGCAGAGAGTACCTGACCATCACCGGAACCTGGAAAGGGCAGGAAGTCTCCCTGATGGCAACAGGCATCGGAGCCAGCAATATCGAGATTGCGATGGTCGAACTTTCAAAGATCGTCGAGGATCCGATTCTCATCCGAGCCGGCTCATGTGGAGGAATCGATTCTGAGATTCACCTCGGAGATCTCGTCGTCAGTATGGGAGCGGTCCGCATGGAGAACACTTCGACAACATTTGTTCCGGAAGGATACCCCGCGGTCGCCCATCCAGATGTCGTTCAAGCCCTGATGGCTTCTTCACGCCAAATCGGCGCTCCAGTCCACATGGGCATCACCGCCACCGCCCCAGGATTCTACGGGGCTCAAGGCAGGAACGAACCAGGCTTCCCACCTAGAGATCCTCAAGTCATCGACCGACTTGCAGATATTGGTGTCGCCAACATGGAGATGGAAGCCTCGACCCTCTTCACCTTAGCCTCGATGCAAAAGTGGCGCGCAGGTTGTATCTGCACAGTCTTCGGCAGACGTCAGCACGATGAGTTCCTGAATCCAGAAGACAAGCCAGCCCTCGAAGATCGCTGCGTCAACGTCGCCCTCGATGCGCTTGTCAACCTGGAACTCGATCAGTAGGCCTCGCCAAGCAATCAAAATAATGGGCTAAGGGCGATCAACGGCAGCAAGCCAGTGCTGTTCTGACCGCATGCAATACTCGGTCGCGAGATTCTCGGCCTGTCTGAAGAACCTCATCATGGTTGAGTTCTGTTTCCTCACCGGTTCCCGCGGCGGCATTGGTCACCAATGAAAAAGCGACCACGTCCATCCCAAGGCTCTTCGCTTTGCGCGCCTCCTGAACCGTTGACATGCCGACGAGATCGGCGCCTAACTTTCGCAGCATACGGACCTCAGCTGGGGTTTCATAAGTCGGCCCAGGAAGTCCGGCGTAGACCCCCTCTTGAAATCCATCGAAACCATTTGCCCGACGATATTCTTGGATTTGCTGCTGCCAAATGGGATCGAAGACGTCCCCACTGCCCCCCGGAGTGATCAATCCACCGACCTGAAAATCCAAGTGACCATGGATCATCACAACCTCACCCGGTTGCCAACCTGGACGGATGCCACCGGCAGCGTTCGTCAGAAGCACCTTTTGACACCCCAAGGAGGCCAAAATCTCGATTCCTGTAGTTAGCGCTTCCAGTGAGTGTCCTTCATAGAGATGCACCCGTCCTCCCAGCAACAGCACGGGCAAGCCGGAATGATCAAAAGCAGTCCACTCACCCCCATGCCCTTCTACCGATGGAACCGGCAAGCCCGGGATCTCCGCACATGAAACCCGATCCACCTCCTGAAAATCATCCCCGGACAATTGGATCCCCGAACCGAGAACGATTCCGACGGAAGGCTTCCAGCCCCTCCAGCGATCCAATAAAAAATCTCGTGCGGACTCAATCACAGAAGCACACCTACGACACACCCGGTCATCAAGGCGGCAAGGGTTCCACCGAGTAATGCCTTCAAGCCCATTGCTGCCAGACGTGGACGTAACTCCGGCTCAAGACTACTGATCCCCCCGATTTGAATAGCGACACTCGCAAAATTGGCGAAGCCACAGAGGGCATAGGTCGCCAAGATTCTAGATCGCTCAGTCAACCCCTCACCCCCTTTTCCAGCAAGATCCAAGAAGGCCACGAACTCATTCAACACCGTCTTGGTCCCGATGAGAGAAGCGACCTTTGAGACGTCCTGTTGATCAACACCAAGCAACCATGCAAATGGCCAAAAGAGGTAAGAAAACAAAGTTTGGAGATTAAATCGGTCACCGGTGATCCAGTCCAAAGCTCCGTTAATACACGCCACTAGCGCCACAAAGGCGATCAGCATGGCAATGACATTCAGAGCCAACTTCAGTCCTTCAGATGTTCCCCGACACGCGGCATCCAACAGATTCGAATCGGTCCGATGAATTTCTAATTTTGCCGCTGAAGTATCTGCCTCGCCCGGCTTTTCAGGGATCAACACCTTACCTAGCAACAGGGCTGCAGGAGCGGACATGAAACTGGCAGCCATCAGATGCTCTGCAGAGATCCCTAAACCGACATAAGCCGCGAAGACACTTCCGGCAACGGTCGCCATGCCTCCGGTCATCAATGCCATCACCTGAGAATCGGTCATTTTTTTCAGGTAAGGGCGAATCACTAATGGAGCTTCGGTTTGACCAGCAAAGATATTCGCAGCAGCCGCCAGCGACTCAGGACCGCTGGTCCCCATCGTTTTTTGCATCACACGGGCAAAACACCAGACGACAAACTGAAGCACACCCAAGTGGTAAAGCACTGCCATAACAGCGGAAACAAAAATGATGGTCCCCAAAAGGAGTATCCAGAGCTGAAAACCCACACCCTCCACAGCAGGGAGGGTTCCAAAAACCTGCGCAGTTCCTGCTTCTGAGAATTTCAGGATTCCGTTGAAGACGTCTTTAGCATCACTGGTAAATTCTCTTCCAACTTTTGTCTTCAAAATCAGAAAGCCGAGAAAAAACTGGAGCCCCACACCCCAAAAGACCGTTCGCCAATTGATATTGCTGCGCGAATTGGAAAGCAGAATACACAAGCCAATAAAGGCGACGATTCCCAGCAAACTGCGAAATCGCTGGCCCAAGGTCGACTTCACGACGAGCTCGGAGTCTTCATCAAGCGGCGCAACCTCAGCAGTTAAATCTTCGCTTTCAGAGGATTCAGAATCGACCGGCTGCTCTGCCTGGCTTGCCAGCACACTTGCTCCAGAACCCACAGAACCCACAGAACCCAGCAGAGTAAAAATTAAGATCAAGCACATTCCCAAAATCCAGCTGCGATTTGAGAGCATGTTGCACCACCCCCCTTGAAAAACTAAAGTTGAGCAAGCATACCCTCACGACGGGAATCATGACAGGGACGAAATCGATGGAACCCCAGTCATGAAGGACCTGTCCATAGCAGAATTCGATCTCATTGGAGGATCCATGAATCAACCATCAGATCTCCCCTTGGGAATCTTCCGAACCTATGACATACGCGGAATCGTTGGAGAAGACTTAACCAGTGATCGAGTTCGCCAGATCGGATTAGGCCTCGGTCTTCATCTCGCTGCGGAAAATGCTCGTGAAATCGTCGTCGGCCACGATATACGTGAGTCCAGCCCAGATTTTGCTGCGGCTCTGGCAGAAGGGATTTGTTCAGCAGGCCTCGATGTCATCGAAATCCATCACGTCCCGACCCCCGTTCTCTACTGGGCAGTCAAACATCTGAATTGCGACGGTGGCGTCATGATCACCGGTAGCCACAACCCCATCGACTACAATGGCCTCAAGATCACACGAGGTCTCTACCCCATCTGGGGAGATGAATTGCAACTCTTGCATGCCAAGTGCCTCACCTCGAAGCCGGTAGAAAACACTGGCTCACGAACCAGCAAAGACATCCTCAACGATTACTTCGCGGCAAGAGTCGATCGTTTTTCATTTCCCCAAGGATTAAAAGTGGCTATCGATTGCGGTAATGGCACAGCTGGCCCCGTTGCGATTCCCCTCTTTGAGAAACTGGGCATTGAAGTCGATGCTTTATACGCCGAACCGGATGGAACGTTCCCAAACCATCTCCCAGACCCTGAGGTCCCCAAGTACATGAAGGCTCTCTGCGAAAAGGTGGCTCAGGGGGATTACGTTTGTGGGTTCGGCTTCGATGGTGATTCGGATCGAGTCGGTCTCATCGACGAAAACGGAAACAAGATCTCCGCCGACCTTTTATTACTCGCGTTTGCTCGCCACCTACTCAAAGAGGTTCCAGGAGGAAAAATCATCTTTGACGTAAAATGCACCGATGATATCGAACCGGCCATCCGTCAAGCGGGTGGAGAACCCATCCTCAGCAAAACTGGACATTCGATCATCAAAGAAAAAATGCGTGAAACAGGCGCGATTCTCGCGGGCGAACTATCAGGTCATATTTGCGTGAATCATAAAGGAGACGGATTCGATGACGCCTTCTTTGCGGCCCTCCTGACCTTGGAAATCATGGTACAAAACGACTGCAAGTGCTCCGATCTCTTCGCCGATATTCCTGAAAAGGTCTCCACCCCTGAAGTCAAGATTCCCGTTTCAGAAGAGCATAAATTTGGGGTGGTCGATCACCTGGTCGATACTTTCAGAGCCGACTCGATGGGTGGAAACTTGGTCGATCTCGACGGCGTTAGACTTTCTTTCGCAGATGGTTGGATGCTCATCAGAGCTTCGAATACGACGGCAAACCTCACTGCTCGGATTGAAGGGCAAGACTCAGCGGCCTTGATTCGCATCGGAGAGATTGTCGAAAAGGCACTCTCCGACCAACCGGTCGAACTCGCAGCATTACGAGAAGCGCTGGAATCAAATCGGTGACTTTACTGGCGAGCCTTGCGCTGCCGCTTCCATTCGCTAAAGCACTCTCTGGACTTGAAAAATATCCACCGCCCTTCCCGATCTCTGGCGCGGGCTGCAGAACTCTCACGCTCCACTTCTGAGCCACAAATGGGGCAATTCAAAAACGCGCGCTGCTCCTCTTTCTCGCAGCCTTCTGGGAGTTCGAAGAAGCTGTTCGCCACTGGAGAATCTTCAATCTCACTGATCTTGAATTCTAATGGGTGAGTCAACGTAGCCGTGACCACATGGATCGTTCCTGAAACAGGAAACCCCTTCAGATCGCGGACCACCTCGAGGACCTCTGGCCCAAATGCTCCTGTTGCGCCGTGCAGGGCAGCCAAAGAAAAGGGGATCTCCATATCAGCGAGCCAAAGATCAGCGACCAATCGACCATTCTCAAAGACCTTGACCCGTTTCAAAGTTCGCCCGTCCTCCTGTTTCGTTTCTCCAAGGTTCTCCAACGAAACTTCACGAATCAGCTCACCCTTGGAGTCGATGCGAATATGCGCAGCCTTCAACAACTCCTCACGCTCAGACTCGGGAAGATCTGCAAGTCTCTTGACGAATTGCCGCTCTTGAATCCAACGATCCTTTTGAATCCTCGAGAGATCGGTGATCTCGCGATACCGATTCAAATCGGCAGAGACCTCCCAAAGTACCGCAGGGTTACGGTCCGCTCGAAGGATCTGAATCAAACGTCGCTGCTCATCCAGTAGCCAAACCCGATCGGCTGACAAAACGACCCTCTGAATCTGCTTTGTCTCATCAGGACTTCCAGGCCTGCCTGTGACCTCCTGGACGAATGAGATCGCGGGCACGCCTCGTGCGTCATCTAGCTTTGGCGAAGTGCCAGCTTCCTGCGCGAGACCGATGAAGACCAAACCAGCTAACAGTAGCTGCATCACGAGGCTCCTTGCCAAACTTGCGACCAGTCAGAATCCACAAACCCGGAAAACTCTTCAGCGACTTGGACTCCCAAGCCAGCTTCCTCAGACAACAATACGGAATCACCGTCAAAATCTATCCCACCCTGAAAAGGATGGTCACGCATAAACAGGGGTGTGTCCAGATCGACCCAATCGAATCCACCGAATGCTTTGACGATATGAGCAGAACAGGTCATCGAAAGCGGAGACTCAACCATTCCGCCAATCATCAATTTTGCGCCTCTTTCGACCGCAGCTGCGCGCATCTTCAATGCGACCTCAACTCCGCTCTTCTGAATTTTGAGATTCACGCCCTCAAAGCCGAAGTCATCCAATGCCTCAATCACGGTTTGTTCAGAAGTACAAGATTCATCCGCCAGGATCGGGATCGAACACTGATATGAGAGTTCCGCATTCAAGAGCTCACAGCCACTTGGGAATGGTTGCTCAAGAAACGAGACTTCTAATCGGTGTTCACTGATTTGATCGACCAGCTCTAAAGCCCTATCGATGTCAAACGCACCATTGGCATCCAACAACAGCCGACAATCTGGAGCGACGCTCCTGATGACTCGAAGCCTTGAAATGTCCAAAGCGACATTCCCACTGAGCTTGACTTTGAGGTTCCTAAATCCCTGACCGAGATATCTCAATGCAGATTCTCGCGAGTGATCGACGTCCCCCACAACGATGGTCATCCCTGTTTGAAAATCCTGCATAGAATCACCAAGAAATTCATAAACAGGAATATTCCGCTGCCGACCATACAAATCGAGCAATGCCATTTCAAATGCCGCCAGTAATGGACCGGGCATATTCAGGCTTTGCAAACTAGCAGACAGACTCGAGCTCGATGCTGGATCGCAAAAAAACGACAAGTCGGTTCCAAGTAGCGAATCGAGAACGTCGCCTCTTTCTATTCCGTCATAGGCCGGAAACGGCGCAGCTTCGCCGTAACCCAACCGTCCCCGTTGGTCCTTTAGCCGAAGTAGGAGAAGATTCGCAGATTCAGTAGCCCCGCCTGAGATGGCGAAGCTTTCGCGTAGTGGCACGTCCAATCTGCGATACTCCACACAGCAAACTTGATCTAACAGCGAAATCTCATCGAGCAAGAACCCAAGCTCCATTTCGAATGATTTCATGCTCCGAACCATCTCGAGAGCGGCCAACCACTTGAACCGATTCATCACTGATCATCATGTCGGTGTGGGCACTCGACTGGTGGAGAGCGACGCCAGAGCGGTAGAGCTCTCCGGATCGGTCGGCAGTGGCCGCGTCGAGGACGGGCGGGGCCGACAGAAGAGAGAC